>JBOIEE010000134.1:0-2904 GCA_050740975.1 Gammaproteobacteria bacterium
GATCAGCCGCGACTCTTTTTTGACCGCCGAGCTGACCGCGATCACGACGTCGCTGGCTTTAAGCATGAACCGACAGACGCTCAGTACCGGCCGTCGGATCGAGATATTCCCGACTAAGGAATGGTTGGTCGTAACCGTAGGCAGGCGTGCTTGCCGCGCAAAAAAAAGTGCCGCCATGGCCATGGGGGAATCCAGACCGTGGACGTGGATGACATCGTAATCACTGGTTATGAGATGACGCCGCAAGGCGGCAAACGCCCTGGGAGAGATGAGGCGGCCTCCGATCCCGGCACCAGCTAACCTGGTGACGGGGATCCCCTCTCGCAATTCGGTTTCGTTGTAAGCCTTGGCGCTGCGGGTAACGATATGAACGTCGTGGCCGAGCAAACACAGGTTACGCGCCAAGGAATTGATCGAATACTCGATGCCACCGGCCTTGGGGTAATACCAGTCGCTGACCAACGCGACTTTATAGGTCGCCATCCTGAAGTCCCTCATTATTTTCATTATTCGTGAACCGCCATAGCGCGGCCTTCACAAAGACCGTGTTCGGCTGTTATACAGGTTGCTGAATCGGGATTATAAGGAATCTGCGCGTGCGGATTAAAGGTGCACGTGCGGTTCCGGTGAGGCGTTTGGCCGATGTCCTCGCGTCCCTGGGGGCTGGTCACCCCGAAATAACCGAAGTGCCCTTAAGGCGATAATTGGCTATCATTTCTTCGTAGTGCGGTCAAATGGCCATGCGCGCGCCTAGGCGCTAGAATAGCAGGGCTTTATCGTGTAGGCGGAAGGGCCGCCTTGCAGCGCCGACGCCTTTCGAATCGCCGAAAAGCAAGAACAACCAGGAGCAGCCGTTATGCCGTTAGACCCCACCAAACATGCTGATTGGGAGATCGCGGAAGCCGCCGAAAAGACTATGAAGACGGCCCAGCAACTCGCCGATGGGCTGGAGATCCAAAAGGACGAATTCCTACCCCATGGCCATTACATCGCCAAGATCGATTACGCCCGGGTATTAGGCCGCTTGCAGGGAAAGCCCGATGGCAAGTTCATCGAAGTGACTGCGGTCAATCCGACCCCGCTCGGTGAAGGCAAGTCCACCACCACCTTGGGGATCTTGCAGGGCTTGGGCAAGCGCGGCAAAAAGGTCACCGCCTGCATACGCCAACCCTCGGGCGGGCCTACCTTCAATATCAAAGGCTCGGCCGCGGGCGGCGGGCTCTCGCAATGCATCCCTTTGACTGAATTCTCGCTCGGCTTGACGGGCGACATCAACGCCGTGATCAACGCCCACAACCTAGCCATGGTGGCGCTCACCGCGCGCATCCAGCACGAATTTAACTACGACGACGTCAAGCTTGCCGAGCGTAATCTCAAACGCCTGAACATAGACCCGAACAACGTCGAGATGGGCTGGGTGATCGATTTCTGCGCCCAGGCGTTGCGCAACATCATCATCGGCATCGGCGGGCCGATGGACGGATTCATGATGCAGTCCAAGTTCAACATCGCGGTGTCCTCCGAGGTGATGGCGATCCTCTCCATCTTCAGCGATCTGGCCGATTTCCGAAAACGGATCGGCGGCATCATCGCGGCCTATGACAAACAGGGCAACCCAGTGACCGCAGAAGACCTGGAGGTGGCCGGGGCCATGACGGCCTGGATGCGCGATGCGATCAACCCCAATATGCTGCAATCGGTAGAGGGGCAGCCGTGTTTCGTGCACGCGGGGCCGTTTGCCAACATCGCGGTCGGACAGTCCTCGATCGTAGCCGATAAGATGGCCTTGAAGCTCGCCGACTACCACGTCACCGAGTCGGGCTTTGGGGCCGACATCGGGTTCGAGAAGTTCTGGAACGTGAAGTGCCGTTACTCGGGCAATACGCCCAATGTGTCCGTGATCACCGCCACCGTACGGGCGCTCAAGCACCACGGGGTCAATGCCGGTGCTCCGCCCGTGGTCCCGGGCCGCCCCATCCCTAAAGAGTATTTCGAAGAGAACCTGAAATGGCTGGAGGACGGAATGTCCAATCTGGTCCAGCACATCAATACGGTGAAGAAAGCGGGCATCAACCCGGTGGTCTGTCTCAACCACTTCCATACCGACACCGACGCGGAGATCATATTCGCCAAGAAACTGTGCGAGCAGGCGGGAGCGCGGGTAGCGGTGTCCTATCACTGGTTAAAGGGTGGCGAAGGCGCGTTGGATCTGGCGGACGCCATCATCGACGCTTGCAACGACAAGGTGGATTTTAAGTTCCTCTACGAAATGAATACCCCGCTGCGCCAGCGCGTCGAGCGCATCGCCAAAGAGGTCTACGGCGCGGATGGGGTAAGTTATTCTCCAGAGGCGAAAGCCAAGGCGGAAAGATTCGAGAAAGATCCCAAGTACAATGACTACGCGACTATGATGGTAAAAACCCACCTCTCGCTCTCCCACGATCCCACGCTCAAAGGCGTGCCCAAAGGCTGGACCTTACACATACGCGACTTCTTGACCTACGGCGGCGCGCGCTTTATTTGTCCGGTGGCCGGCAACATCAGTTTAATGCCGGGCACGGGTTCCGATCCCGCGTATCGGCGCATCGACATCGATGTCAACACCGGGCGGGTCAGGGGAGTGTTTTGAACTCAGTAACGGGTCACGTGGCGGGGGTTGCTGCGGCTCCTTTTGGGAGCATTGTATGCCCCTGGCCACGATGGTTTTCGCGCACCGGTTCCTTACCGGCTGCACGACCCAGAAGAAAAATCCCTGCATGGAATAACCGTGTTGCGAAAGCTAGTGTAGTGCTTCGTTTTTCTTGGAACTTAAGCGGCGATTGGCGCGAATGACTTTCTGCAGAATGTCATTGGCCGTGGCTGTCCAGACGAACGGCTTGGGGTGGTAGTTATGCATGGCGATAT
>JBOIEE010000135.1:0-9444 GCA_050740975.1 Gammaproteobacteria bacterium
GAGGTGATCCGGGAAGCGCTGCGTTTCATGGAGCGCAATGAAGAACTCATTTACCAGATGAACCTGGACCGGTTGCGGACAAAGCTCGCCGAAGGCGAGCGGGATATGGAGGAGGGGCGCTTTAAGGAGCTCAGCAGCGAACAAATCGGGCCTTTGCCCTTTGGCTCCTGGCGCTGTGGGAGGAGCAGCGGGAGCGCGTAGAATGGGCAAGTTCGAACCGATCGCACGTATCGAAGACAACTCACTCGGCGTACCAGGGTAATCGTGGTCTGTCCCGGTCTGTCCCCTAATTCTCTGGGCGTGGGCATATAGACTCACCTGGCAGGGCTCCGCGCCCTTGAACGTCTGAACATCCTAGAGCTTCCATTTCTTGGCATCGCCTTTCTCCTCCTGTGGTTCACGGCCGCTAACTTTCCGTTCACGTCAGGCATCATAGCACACGCCTCGGCACCGACTGGTGATGAAGCCGGAGTATTTTTTTCATCGGAGAGACAGGAACGCCTCTCTTGAATCGCGGAATCGCAAACACGAACAGAACAGGGAACCAACGATGAGGCCTAACGAGATCTAGGCCGAATCATTCGGCAATCAAGAACGGAATTATTCGGCTTCATCCGTGTTGCGAGAATGTCTCAATAATCCCGTACCGACACTTTACGCAATCTTCGAGCAACGAATCGCAGCTGCGGCACTTACGGCGCCACCGATTTCCTGCCTCCGGAGCTCCAATTGGGCCCTGCGGAACAAATCCACTGCCCCCGGCCCAAAGGTAGCGATTGCGCCCAACGCCACACCCGCCGCGACGACCCCCGGCCTCCAAGAGAAGCCGGCTATTTCACCGATGTCCATCACCAGCGTAGCACCGCCAATGATAAGCTCGGCGGGTCTAAAAATTCCGCCTTTGGCGGGCTTCTGAGGGAGCTGGACCTCTCTCGCGAAGACTTCAGCCACATGATTCCAGGCAACTTGAAAGTCCTGCTCTGGCGAGGGTGAACTTCCGGCCAAATTCCAAAAGACACGCAATGGTTGGTCACACTTCTCCAATACATTTCAGGGCTTTCGCGGACCTGCCGCCAGGCGTCTCGGCTTATCGCCTGGCGTGTGCCGCCATCGGCGATGCTTTGATCATCCCGACCAGCGCCACCAAAACGCCTGCCACGTAAACGATCGCACCAAGGTAAATAATCCCGAGGTGGCTCATCCAGTTGTATTCGAATAAGCCCATGTAATGCATCGGCAACGCTATGATCAATCCCACAACCGGTGCGACTACTGCGGTTATCAGTGCCCACCATGAGCCGTTGCGAACACCGTACCAGGCCAAAGCCGCGGTGGCGATCGCGGTGGATACGACGAACCCCGCCAAAACCACGTGGACGTGCATGCTATAGTACATGATCGCCGGGTTAAGCTTGTTCAGTAGCTCCGTCGTAACGCCGTTAAACGTCTCGACACCTAGCGCGATCCCGCCATCAATGACACGGAATAATGTTGCGACCGCGAAAATGAGAAATACCAGATTGCCCAACACCATTATGGCGGCCCCATTGCGCAAGTTTTGTTCTGCAGTCATTGCTGCCTCCATTCCTCTTGCCCCCGATAGTTTATCGGTTAGTTCCCGAATAGGCCACATCAATAATTAAGACCGCGAGATCGGGCAAGCAGGCTAAGACCGACAGCCGGGCGCGCCTTGCGGGTCGCGGTACCTGGTCTTAAGCTTTCGCGGGCTCGGACTCGAATTCGAGGAATAAGGAACGCCCTTTTTCTTCGGCAGGGAAGATACGACTGGACCTGTTAGCTGTCAATCACGCGCTATCTTGGTCCGGAATCGGGGAATTATTGAGCTATTCATCGGCCCGAAGTGCCAGGTTTCTGGGCGTTTTGGTGTCTTGTACGGGTGCGGGCCAAGGGGGATTGTCGGCTCAGGGGCTGAACCGGATGGGAGGGGATAGACAATCAGGCCGTGTGGAAGAGAGCGAATGACCGTGCCGGGGATCGGGGCGGTGCCCGGGCGGACAAGCCGAGATGAGCGAGGATCTTGGCGATCACCGCGGGGGCTTCGATGCCTGTCCTGAGCCTGTCGAAGGGCCTGTCCTGAGACAATCTATGTTCATGGTGGTCGTGGCGGCGCTGGCCCTGGGCTGGGCGCGAAGCGTGGGACCACTAGTTGGACGAGCGCATCGAACTTGCCTAAAGCATCATAAGCTGCGTACTTGTACATATCGGCCAGCGATGGAAAATTGAAGCAGAGATTGATCAAGTTGTTGAGCGTAGCTCTGGTTTCGAGTGCCATCAGCCCGAGGGCCACGCCACCCAGCACACCCGCTCGCTCGATCAGGGCCACTTTCTTGCCCCAATAAGCGACACGCACAGCGCCCTTTTCGCCCGCCGGCCCTGAACCGATGACAATTAGATCGTAATGATTTGAAAGCATTGGGTGTAGGTCTGACACTGATACGTTAATTACTGGGCGGGTGACTAGTCAAGCACGCGAGTTCGCGGTCTAGAATCGAGGTATCCGCATGGGGTTTCACGGGTTTAGAAAGAGTCTAAAAAGGAGTATAGTTCCGGTCACAAACTTCGATCCGTTTCGAGAATAAAAACTGGAGGTCTGAGTGATGAAACGGTATCTGATGAAACGGTATCTTTTGTCGTGTGTTGTTCTGTTTTTCTTGGGCAGCTTTAGCGCATTCGCCGCGCCGCTCGGTCTGCCCAAGGTTCCGATCCCGTCTGATAACCCACAAACCGAAGCCAAAATCAAGCTGGGAGACAAGCTCTTTCACGAGAAGCGCTTTAGCAGCACGGGCGAGGTAGCCTGTGGTAATTGCCATGTAAAGGAAAAGACATTCACCGATGGACTCAAGGTTTCCGAGGGAATAAAAAAGCTTACCGGTACGCGCAACGCGCCCACTGTAGTCAACGCAGCGTATTTCACCAGCCTGTTTTGGGATGGGCGTGAGCCGAGCTTGGAACGCCAGGCTACCCAACCCTTCCTCAACCCGGTGGAAATGAACCTGCCAAACCATGATCCTATCCTCAAAATCGTGCGCCGCGATCCCGAGTATGCCCGGGCCTTTAAGGAAGTCTTTGGCAAAGTGGGGGAGGCCATCACGATTAAGGAGCTTACGCAGGCGATTGCGGCCTTTGAGCGCACGCTGGTCTCCGGGGAATCGCCTTTCGACCGCTGGTATTTCGGCGGAGAGAAAGCTGCCATAAGCCCGGAAGCGAAACGCGGTTTTGAGGTTTTTCTCACCCAAGGGCGCTGCGTGTCTTGCCACACCGTGGAGCAGGACCATGCTTTGTTTACCGATAGCAAGTTCCACAACATCGGGGTGGGATTCACCAAGATCGGAAAAGATGTGGACAAGATGGCCGTCACCTATCTGCAGGCGGCACACAAAGGCGAGAGCGTAGATATCAAAGTATTGACAAACCAAAACGTCTCGGAGCTGGGACGGTTCGCGGTCACGCGCACTATTAGTGACCTGGGCGCGTTTAAGACTTCGACCTTGCGCAATATCGCCAAGACGGCGCCGTATATGCACGATGGCAGCCTGGAGACTTTGGAGGACGTGGTAGATTTCTACAACAACGGTGGCAAAGTCGAGGAGGATGATCCGGAGGTCCCGTTCTTGAGCGGGGGGATCCGTCCTTTGGATCTGAGCGATGAACAGAAGGCGGACTTGGAAGCGTTCCTTAAGACGCTGACCAGCCCCAATTACCAATAGAGGGTCTGCCATGAACAAAATGAATCGTCGTGATTTTTTAACCAGTACGGGCGCCTTGGTAGCAGCGTGTTCGCTGCCCATGAGCCTGATCGAGATCTGTCAAGCGAAGACAACGGATAACTTTACCTTCGCCTTCATCTCCGATTCGCATATCACCCACATCAAGGGAAACAAGTTTGTGCGCAACTGGGATAAGGGTTTGATCAAGGCGGTGGCCGAGGCCAACTTGCTCACGCCACGCCCCGATTTCACCATTTACGGGGGCGATCTTGCTCAGCTTGGCACTAAGGAGGAATTAGACCATGGCATGGAGATCATGGCCGGCGTGCACGGCAAAGTACATTACTGTGTCGGGGAGCACGATTTTTACGTGGATCTGGGAAAGGCTTGGGAAGAGGTCACAGGCAGCAAACAATATTACAGTTTCGACCACAAGGGGGTGCACTTTGTGGTGCTGAACAGCATCCTTACGTTTCCGGAATGGATGGCGGATAGCAAGTGGAATAAGGGGATGGACCGCATGAAGCAGATGGCCCGCCTCGATAACCCCAAGGGCTCACCGTTCATGGTTGGCGACGTGCAGCGGGCATGGCTGGAAAAGGACTTGGCCAAAGTTTCCAAGAACACGCCCCTGGTGGTCATCTCGCACTCGCCGCTGCAAAAAATTTACAAAGGTTGGAATTTCTGGACCGAAGACGCGGAAGAAGTGCAGGCGATCCTTAAGCCTTTTGACAAAGTAACCGTTCTTTACGGGCACGTGCACCAGGTGCAATACAACCAAATCGGGAATATCTCTTTTCATGCTGCAATGGCAACCGCATGGCCCTGGCCCTATCCGTTGAGCTACACGCAACATGCAAGCTATCTACCCGTGTTGACGGTTAAGATGAACCGCGCCGATCCGTTTCAAGAACGGGATGCCACCGGTTGGCAGTTCATCAACCTGCATAGCGGTGATGTCGATGTGCACTACGAGCTGGCCAATAACAGAAACCGAGTGGTGGCATTCAACCGCGAGTCCGGACGCCCCGAAGACACGGCCTTCCAGGTAGCCCAAGATCAGATCGCGGCCCAAAAACACTACTAAAAACTTTAGGAAACCGCTATGAACAACCAACCAAGCACTCGAGTTGCCCTGTTGCTCGCGGTTCTGCTGGCCTCGGGACTCACCCGGGCGGACGAATTCGACACCCAGGATACCTATCGCTGGTATCAAGAATACCTGGAGGTGGTGAAGGAAGGAGAAAAACTGTTCCACAGTGCGCGGGGTGATAACACCGTATCCTGCGATCAGTGCCACCCCAATGCTTCAAACACCCATCCCGAGACCTATCCCAAGTTCCAAAAACAATTGGGTAAGGTCGCCACGCTGCATGAGCAGATTAATTGGTGTATCCGCAACACAGCAGAAGGACAAGATCTGGCGGCGGATGACCCTGACATGATCGCTTTACAAGCCTATATCGCCTTTGAGCGACGTGGAGTAAAGCTTGATCCGGGGAAACACTGAAGGGAAGGGCTGCCTTCCCCGCGTGCTATTTCGAATAGCGATAGGTTGACCTGGCGACAAAGCGGGCCACCACGGAGGATGGCCCTTTTAATCCGCTGTGGGGCCGCTATGGAAAAAACTTCCCTGGGCGATACCGGCGCTGGGAAAAGCCGTCAGAGCGGGTGAAAATCTCTAATACGCCTCGGCCTCTTTCAAAGCTTTCAGCACGCTCGCTCTTACCACGGTCTTTGCGGGGATGCGAATGATTTGCCCGGTCATAGGGTTACGAGCCATGCGCGCTTTTCGCTGGACGCGACGCAGCTTAACTCCCAATTCTGGAAGCGCGAATTCTCCGGAGCCCCGCTTCATTACGTGCCTTTTAGCCAAAGCCCCGAGCGAGGTCAACACGGCTTTGATTTGGGTGCGATTGAGACCCGTTTCTTTTGCGAGCGCGAGCAGGATCTCGGTTTTCGTTTGCTTGGTCTTAATCGCCTTCAGAGTATCCGCACTGCCGTTAGTGGGGGCCGGTGCAGTGGATTTTTTCACTTTGCTATTTATTGCCATGACGATTCCTCTCGGTTAAACCATTGCGGCGAACATGTGAAACAATAGATATTGTAGTCTATGAAGTTATTTACCGCAATATATAGTTGGAGAACCGATATCGAGCGGGTATAAAGCATGCGGACCTTGAGATAGATCGGAAAGGCCCGAATGAAGATAAAGACGCTCTCGGCGGGTATGGTCGTCACCCGCCGGTTAAACCACGAATGCCTTTATCTGTTGCTGCGCGTGTACAACTACTGGGACTTTCCCAAAGGGACCGTCGAGCCTGGGGAAGATCCGTTTGAGGCGGCGTGCCGCGAGGTGGAGGAAGAGACCTCGCTGGCGAACCTCAGCTTTCCGTGGGGCGAAGTTTTCTGCGAGACCGAGCCCTACGGTGCCGGCAAAGTGGCGCGGTACTATCTCACTGCGGTCCCTGAAGCAGAGGTTACATTGCCAATCAGTGCGGAACTCGGCCGCCCGGAGCACGACGAGTATCGCTGGCTACGCTATGGCGAGGCCCGAGCGCTCTTGTCGGTGCGGCTGATCGCCATCCTGGAATGGGCGCGTGAGGTGAGCGGCTGCTGATACACCGCGTCGCCAGATCTGCGCCGCAGTCACCACGTGCTCCCGATAGCCCTCGGGGCGTGAGGCGCGGACGAAACCACGCACCCGAGGAAACTGCTTTGGACCCGCTTTAGCCTTGCTCCAGCTTGGCATCGACCGCCGCCATGAACTCTGCGCCCAAGGCGGAATGCTCTTCAACGATACCTGAAGCCACCGGGGCAAACGAGGCTGACGAAAACGGTGGGTGCACCCTGGCGATGGGTTCAATCCAGCGTCTTTCGGTATCGCTTGAGGCCGATGGCGATGACCACCAGCATGAAGACCACGATCGGCCAGAGCTGCGGCAAGGTCTCCGCGTAGCCGTTGCCCTTGAGCAAGATCCCTCGCACGGCGCGTAGGAAATGGGTGAGCGGCAGGATCTCCCCGATCGCCTGGGCCCAGTGCGGCATGCCACGAAAGGGAAACATAAAGCCCGAGAGCAGGAGCGAAGGCAGAAAGAAGAAGAAGGTCATCTGCATCGCTTGCATCTGGTTGCGGGCGATGGTTGAGAAGGTGATCCCCACCATCAGATTGGCCGCGATGAACAGGAGAACCGCGAGACCCAGGAGCAACAGACTGCCCTGGATGGGCACACCGAAGATGAAACGCAGGGCCACGAGGATCAGGCTGACCTGCACGTAGCCCACCACGACGTAGGGGATGATCTTTCCGCTCATCACCTCGAAGGGACGCACGGGGGTAGCGAGCAGCGCCTCCATCGTCCCCCGCTCTCTCTCGCGAGTGACCGCGAGCCCCGTCATCATCACCATCGTCATGGTCAGGATCACGCCCATGAGGCCGGGCACGATGTTGTAGGCGGTGATGCCCTCTGGGTTGTAGCGGCGATGCACGCGTAGCTCCAAGGGGGCCGGTCGTCCCTTAAGGTGCTGCAGACTCCCCTGGATATCGCGGTTGAGCACGGTGCTGGTGAGGTTGCTGAGCGCCGTCACCGCGTTGACCGTGGCCACGGGATCGGTGGCATCCGCCTCGACCAGCAGTACCGGACGCTCGCCCCGCTGCAGCTTGCGCGCGAAGTTCTCGGGGATGGTCACCGCGAACAGCACCTCCCCGAGGGCGAAGAGGCGCTCCACCTCCCGCTCGCTCGCGACCTCGGTCACCACCTCGAAGTAGCCGCTGTTCTCGAGACCCCGCACCAGGCTGCGGGCGAAGGGGCTGTGGTCCGCGGCGAGCACAGCGGTCGGCAGATGCTTGGGATCGGAGTTGATCGCAAAGCCGAAAAGGATGAGCTGTATAATTGGGATCCCTACAATCATGGCGAAGGTGAGGCGGTCGCGGCGCATCTGGACGAACTCCTTCACCACCATCGCACCGAAGCGTGCCCAGGAAAAGTACCGAAAGGCCATCCGCCCGCCTCGAATTCAACCCGAACGGGCGGTGTTGTCCCGCGCCCCTTGCATGAGCTGGATGAAGGCGTCCTCGAGCCCCGACACGGAGATCTGCCAGCGGTGGCTACCCGCGCTGCGAAATGGCGCCGTGCTCGCTTCGAGCTGAGCTGCGTCTGTACCGCTGACATGCAGGGTGGTGCCGAATGCGAGCACCTGCGAGACTCCCGGAAGTCCTCGCAGCTCGTCGGCCAGTGCCGTAAGCCCCTCCCCTTCCACCGCCCAGGTGGTAAGCCCCGAGGCTGCTACCACCTCGGGAACCGTACCGTGGGCGAGGAGATGGCCGTAAGCGAGATAAGCGAGGCGATGGCAGCGTTCCGCCTCGTCCATGTAGTGGGTGCTGACCAACACCGTGATCCCCTTGGCCGCGAGCCGATGGATCTCCTCCCAGAAGTCTCGGCGGGCCTTGGGGTCTACGCCCGCGGTGGGCTCGTCAAGCAGGAGCAGCCGGGGCTTATGCAGCAGGCAGGCGGCCAGTGCGAGGCGCTGCTTCCAGCCCCCCGAGAGAGCCCCGGCGAGCTGCCGGTGACGGTCCGCAAGCCCCAGTCGCTCCAGGCTGCGTTCGACGGCCGCCTGGCGATGGCCGATCCCATACATCCGGGCGATGAAGTCCAGGTTCTCGCGGATCGTGAGGTCTTCGTAGAGGCTGAAGCGCTGCGTCATATAGCCCACGTGGCGCTTGATCTCGGCGGCCTCCTTGCGGATGTCGTAGCCCAGGCAACTGCCGTTGCCGCCGTCGGGGGTGAGCAGGCCGCAGAGCATGCGAATGGAGGTGGTCTTGCCGCTGCCGTTGGGTCCGAGAAAACCGTAGATCTCCCCGCGCCGCACCTGCATGTCGAGCCGGTCGACCACCGGGCGTCCCCCGAAGCTCTTGCACAGCCCCTGCACATCGATGACCAGCTCGTGGGCCTCTTGTTTCACAGCAGTTGCACGTCTACCGGCTGCCCGGGGTGTAGCTGCACCGCGTCCTCCGCCCTCAAACGCGCCTCCACCAGATAGACCAGCTTGGCCCGACTTTCCATGCTGTAGATGATGGGTGGGGTGTATTCCGCCTGGGGGGAGATGAAGCTGACCGTGGCCTCCAGATTCGCTGGGCAACCATCGCAGCTCACGCGGGCTTTCTGCCCGGTACGCACGCGCCCCAGCTCGGGCTCGGGGAGGAAAAAGCGGATCTTAATGTTCGCGGGCGGCAGCAGCGTCACCACCGGGCTACCGGCAGGCACCCATTCCCCTTGGGAGTACAGATGGTCCGTCACCTCGCCCCCCACCGGGGCCTTCTGGGTCTTCTGACCGAGCCGCCATGCGGATTGAGCCATAGCCGCGCGGGCCGCTTCTACCTTGGCCTCCGCCGCCCGGATCGCATCCACCCGCCTCGCGAGCTTCGCAGTGTCCACTTGGTGGATAAGCTCTGCGACCCGCGCCCGATCCCGGTCCCGCACCGCGCGCAGTGCATCCAACGTGTCGGGGGACACGAACTGCGAACGGGCGAGCTGCGCTTGGCGTCGGAGCTGTGCCTCGGCCAGCCTTGCCGCCGCCTGGGCCTGGGCCAGCTCCGCCTGCACCGCCGCCACCTCGGTCGGCCGCTTGCCCTTCTTGAGGTCTTCGAGCTGTGCCTCGGTACGCCGCAGTTCCTGTTCTGCCTCGGCGCGCGCCGCCCGTTCGGGTTCCTGCTCCA
>JBOIEE010000136.1:0-2852 GCA_050740975.1 Gammaproteobacteria bacterium
CTTATACCCTATTACTGCCGCTTCTGGTTGGATTAAGCGGGTGTTTAGGTCCCCAGATCCAGCCATCTACCCATAGTGTCACTCAAATAAAAACGGTCCTGGTGGTTCCCATTGAAGCACCGCCGCTGGAGGTGACGCCAGACTTGCTTCTGACCCAGCAGCCTAACCTGGCGATGCTGAGTGAAACCCTACCACTCGATTCAGTGCTAGAGCGTAAGGTCTATCGGGGTCCCGGCGGAGTGCTCATCGCTGGGTGGGTCAATGAGACCCCGGCGGCAAACTTCAATGACGGCAAAGCCCACTGGATGCCAACGATGGTGCTGGCCCAGCAGATCGCTTCCCGATTGTTGTCGAACGGCACCATTAAAGCCATTGTGAGTGAGCGTTATTACAAGCTTCCCTTAGCGAACGAAGCACGAACCGCGCATCTTGAAAACTGGTGGTACTCAATCAGGCAATGGTACAACCAAGCAACGGCTTCCATCGACTATAGCCAGTTTGGGGCAGATCCTGTGGATGCTGTCTTTGAGGTTGGTGTGGGCGGCTATTGCATCTGGGAAGAGCAAGTACAGTTGCAGGTTTTAATGAAACTGATCGATCCTCATACGAAACAGGTGCTGGGAAGGAAGAGGAGTGCGGCGTATCCGGCATTAGGGCATGCTCAAGCGCTGTTGAGCGGTGATGGTGAAAATTTCAAACAGTTTGTCACGCAAACGGGCACACAGCTTACCGCCGATGGGCTAAGGTATTTTAGATTTCTATCCGAGTGAGCTAAATAGCCCGCACTGTATCTGGATTCTGTATGCAAGGGGGTGTCAAAAGGAAAAATCCGCTTACTCGTTCCGATAAGGAGCAAAAACTATGCTGCACAACAACAATGCTAAAGAAGAGGTCGAAAGATTCATGCGCGGTCTTATCCGCCGCAATCCCGGCGAGACCGAGTTCCATCAGGCGGTCCGCGAAGTCGCCGAAAGCCTGATGCCCTTCATCCTGGAGCACAAGGAGTACCAGGACAATTTGATCTTGGAGCGCATGACGGAGCCGGACCGCATCATCATTTTCCGCGTCTGCTGGCAGGACGACCATGGCCACGTCCGTGTGAACCGCGGCTATCGCGTGCAATTCAACAACACCATCGGGCCCTACAAGGGGGGGCTGCGTTTCCACCCATCGGTCACGCTGAGCATTCTCAAGTTCCTGGGCTTCGAGCAGACCTTCAAGAACAGCCTGACGACACTGCCGATGGGCAGCGCAAAAGGTGGGGCCGACTTTAACCCGAAGGGCAAGTCGAACTGGGAGGTGATGCGCTTCTGCCAGTCCTTTATGTGCGGGCTGTGGAAATACATCGGCAAGGACACCGACATTCCCGCCGGCGATATCGGCGTCGGCGCGCGCGAGATCGGCTACCTCTTCGGCGAGTACAAGCGGCTTGCCAACGAGTTCACGGGCACGCTCACCGGAAAGGGGCTGACCTTCGGAGGAAGCCTCATCCGGGCCGAGGCCACGGGCTACGGTTGCGTCTACTTCTGCAGCGAGATGCTGAAGCTCAAGGGGAAGGGGCTAAAGGGCAAGGTCTGCCTGGTCTCGGGCTCGGGCAACGTGGCCCAGTACACCGTGGAAAAAGCGACCCAGCTTGGGGCGAAGGTCGTAACGATGTCCGACTCGGACGGCTTCATCTACGACCGCAACGGTATCGACGCCGAGAAGCTCGCCTACGTGATGGATCTCAAGAACGTGCGGCGCAGCCGCATCGCGGAGTACGCGCAAAAGTACCAGAGCGAGTACCAGGAAGGCAAGCGGCCGTGGAGGGTAAAGGCGGACATTGCCTTTCCCTGCGCCACGCAGAACGAGATCGACGAGAACGACGCTGTGCAGATGATCAACAACGGCGTCATGGCCATCTGCGAGGGCGCCAACATGCCAACGACGCTCGAGGCGACGAAGCTCTTCCAGGGGCGCAAGGTGCTCTTCTCTCCCGGCAAGGCCTCGAATGCCGGCGGGGTGGCGGTATCGGGCCTCGAGCAGACGCAGAACGCGCTGCGCCTGAGCTGGACGCGCGAAGAGGTCGACGTAAAGTTGCAGGAGATCATGCGGAGCATCCACACGGCCTGCGTGAGCTACGGCGAGAACGGGGGCTATGTGGACTACGTCAAAGGCGCCAACATCGCGGGCTTCGTCAAAGTGGCCGATGCGATCCTGGCCTACGGCGTCATCTAAGCGTGCAAGACCTTGGCCCTCGCTGTTGAGGGGCCAGGGACGGGCGACTTAGGCAGATCGTCGCTTTGGGCGAATTGGTAAATGGAGGATAGATCAATGCTGATTTCCCCGGATTTACCCATTGTGATCATCGGTAGTGGCCCGGTCGGTGACTGCGTAGTGAAGGAGCTGCTGCGCCGCGCCCCGGATACGCCCATCGTGGTTTTTAATAATGAACCCTGGGACCCTTATGACCGGATTAACCTAGTGGGCGTGCTGACCGGTCAACTGACATGGGCGGATCTGTATCTACATAAAGCCTGCCCCCTTCCGGCAGGAAGCCCCGTCACAGTGCATCACGATTTGATCGTCGCCATTGACCGCGACGCCTGCTCCGTCACCGACCAGCACGGGCGGCGACACCCCTATTCCATCCTGGTGCTCGCGACCGGTTCCCAAGCGAACCGCCCGAACATGCCGGGCATCCACTTGCAAGGCATCTACACCTTGCGCCATAGGGGCGATGTCGAGCAGCTAGTGTAGTGCTTCTTAGTTGATGGAACTAAAGGCCTTCCGGTCGATCTGATCTGGAGATCGAACGAGGAGGCGACCATGCGAACAGCCAGTGTTATCGAGCTTACAGATGAACAACGGCA
>JBOIEE010000137.1:0-8181 GCA_050740975.1 Gammaproteobacteria bacterium
TACGGGTTCCCACGATCAACGTCTCTTTAGTAGACCTAACTTTTTCAGCAGCCCGGGAGACGAGCGTGGAGGAAATAAACGCCATCATGCACGAAGTCTCGGAAGGGGAGCTCAAAGGGATAGTCGAGTACAACGATAAGCCGCTGGTGTCTGTCGATTTCAATCACAATACCGCTTCCTGCGTGTTTGATGCGACGCTTACAAAAGTCATCGACGGCACTTTGGCAAAAGCTTTGGCTTGGTACGACAACGAGTGGGGATTTTCCAATCGCATGCTCGATGTGACGGTGGCGCTTGCGAGCGCGCCATAGTGATCGGGCGGAGGTGACACATGATCACCATGGCTGAGTGCAAACTCTCGAGAAAACGCGTCCTCCTGCGTGAGGATTTAAACGTTCCCCTGAAAGACGGCAAGGTGGCGGATGACAGCCGTATTACTGCAGCCCTGCCGACCATTCGCCAGGCCCTTAAGGAGCGCGCGCGGGTGATCCTGATCTCTCATCTTGGACGCCCCGTGGAGGGCAAGTTTGATCCGGCTTTCTCTTTGGCGCCGGTAGCCGAACGCCTGTCCGCGTTATTGGCTCAACCGGTTTCCCTGATCCGAAACTGGCTGGATGGCGTGGAAGTCGCGGAGGGTGAGGCCGTGCTGTGCGAGAACGTGCGATTTACCCCCGGCGAGATGGACAACGATGATGGGTTGGCAAGACGCATGGCCGCTCTGTGCGATATTTATGTCAACGATGCTTTTGCGACCGCACACCGTGCCCAGGCCTCTACCCATGGCATCGCAAAGTATGCACCGCGGGTATGTGCGGGACCCCTGCTCGCGGCAGAGATCGGCGCTTTAGAAAAGGCGTTGCGCGACCCCGCCCGGCCTTTGCTCGCCATCGTCGGGGGCGCCAAGGTCTCCGGAAAGTTGGAAGTGCTCAGCTCGCTGTTGGAAAAAGTGGACATGTTCATCCCGGGTGGAGGCATTGCCAACACGTTTCTCAAAGCGGCGGGCTATCCCGTGGGCTCCTCGCTGTACGAAGAGCCGCTGGTAGGCATTGCTAAGCAGCTTTTAAAGACCGCGCTCGAAAAGGGAATACAGATCCCACTGCCGAGCGATGTTGTGTGCGCCAAAAAATTTGCCGAGGATTCCCAGGCCAGCATAAAGCTCGTGCGCGACGTCGCTGCTGATGATCTGATCTTGGACATCGGGCCACAGACCATCGCCGACTATTGCCGGCTGCTGCAAAACGCCGCTACCATCCTGTGGAACGGTCCCGTCGGGGTTTTCGAATTCCCGGCGTTCGAGTCCGGCACCAAGGCCATCGCCGCAGCGGTTGCCGAGAGCAAGGCGTTTTCCCTTGCCGGTGGGGGAGACACTCTGGCGGCGATCGCGAAATACGGGCTGGCCGACCGGCTCTCCTATATATCGACCGGGGGAGGAGCATTTTTGGAATTTTTAGAGGGCAAGACATTGCCGGCGGTGGCGATCCTCAAAGAGCGTGCGCGCGCCAATCCCGGCGCGCTTCCTGCCTGCGAGGGCTATTGACGCAAAGGCAAACCGGGATGATCTCCTCGTTTTCCAAGACCTGAGCGGCCCGTGCTGTCTTCTAGGGCGGTAGTTGGGGCGGTGCGTCGAACGAAGATCGTCGCTACGCTTGGGCCCGCGACCGACGACGAGGCGATCTTCAAAAAACTGATCACGGCCGGGGTGGACGTAGTCAGGCTGAATTATTCCCACCAGGCCAGAGAGAAGCATGCGGCGCGCGTGCAAAAACTGCGAGAGCTCACGCAACAGATTGGTGCGGAAGTCGGGGTTATCGCGGATCTGCGCGGCCCCAAAATCCGGATCGAGCGATTTAAAAACGAGTCCGTCTACCTGCAGGACGGGGATGAGTTCACCTTAGACGTTGAGCTTGACCCCAATGAAGGGGACGAATCCCACGTCGGCGTTACCTACAAAGACCTCCCCAAAGATCTTAGACGAGGGGATACCCTGCTCGTCGACGATGGTCGAATCATACTCAAGGTTGAGCGCATCGTGGGCGGTTGCGTGGAGTGCGTAGTTCTGTTAGGCGGCCTTATGTCGAACGGCAAAGGGCTTAACCGCGAAGGGGGGGGGCTGTCCGCCAAGGCGCTCACTCCAAAGGACCGGGGGGATATTCGCCATGCCGTCGAACTGGGGGTGGATTACATCGCCGTCTCTTTTCCCCGCAATGGCGAGGACATTCAGGCGGCGCGGCGCTTGGTGGAAAAAGCAGGCGGACGCTGCGGGATCATCGCCAAAATCGAACGGGCGGAAGCTTTGGACCACCTCGAAGAGATCATCCTAGCAGCCGACGGGATCATGATCGCGCGCGGCGATCTGGGTGTTGAAATCGGTGATGCGGCGCTACCCCCGGTGCAAAAACGCCTGATCCGCTTGGCAAGGGGGAAGAATCGGTTGGTGATCACCGCCACCCAGATGATGGATTCCATGATCCATAATTTAATGCCTACGCGGGCTGAAGTGTTCGATGTGGCGAACGCCGTGCTCGACGGGACAGACGCGGTTATGTTATCCGCCGAGACCAGTGTGGGCCAGTTTCCGGAAAAGGTCGTAGAGGCGATGGCCCGCATCTGTCTGGTGACGGAGGCGAGCACGGGTGCATCCGGTGCCGATTATCGGATCGATCAGTCGTTTCAGCGGGTCGATGAGGCCATCGCTATGTCTACCATGTACGCCGCCAATCACGTCGGGGCTAAAGCCATCGCCGCGCTCACCGAGACCGGCGCCACCTGCATGTGGATGTCCCGCGTGCGCTCGGCTATTCCCATCTTTGCCTTCACCCGCCACCGGGAGACCTGTCGCCGGGTCACTCTTTGCCGGGGTGTCTACCCCATTAATTTCGATATCACGCACACCGATTTTCTGGCGGCCAACAAGGAGATGATCGACCATCTTCTGAAACTCAAGGTGGTCAAAGACGGGGATGTCGTGATCATCACCAAGGGCGATCTGCGGGGCCGCCAAGGCGGTACCAACGGCATGAAGATTTTGAGAGTGGGTGAACTGGTTGCCGACACCGCGTGAGCGGCTCCCTAGAACCGATTTATGCCCCTATCGTATACTTTGCTATCCTTGAAAACATGAGAGTGAGGAATAGGCTGATGTCGGGACAAGAGCTTGAGAGCACCGCAAACTTACTAATCGCTCGAGGAAAGGGTATCCTCGCCATAGACGAGAGCTTGCCTTCGATAAAAAAGCGCTTCGACAGCATCGGGGTGGAGTCCACGCCCGAGACTCGGCGCGCTTATCGCGACCTGTTGATAACGACCAAGGGCGCTGAACAATACATCAGTGGCATGATTCTTTTTGATGAAACCATTCGCCAATCGACTGCCGATGGAACGCTGTTTCCCCAGGTTATGAAAAAGGTGGGCATTATTCCGGGGATCAAAGTGGACCAGGGTGCCAAAGATCTCGCCGGGCACCCGGGAGAGAAAATCACCGAAGGATTGGATGGTTTGCGCGAGCGCTTGAAGGAATATTATGAACTGGGGGCCCGCTTCGCAAAATGGCGGGCCGTGATCACCATAGAGGAGGGTCTTCCTACTGCCGGATGCATTAGCGCGAACGCGCAGGCTTTGGCGCGCTATGCGGCCCTTGGTCAAGAAGCCAGTCTCGTCCCGGTGGTCGAACCGGAAGTGTTAATGGACGCGTCCAACACCGTTGATCGCTGCTATGAGGTGACTGAGGCAACCTTGCGCAGCGTGTTTAGCGCGCTCTGTGAGCAGCGGGTAGTGTTGGAACGTCTAGTGCTCAAGACCAACATGGTGGTGTCGGGCAAACAGTGCGGAACACAAGCTGGAATTGAAGAAGTAGCTGCGAAGACGGTGCGTTGCTTGCAAAACTCGGTGCCAGCGGCGGTCGCCGGGATCGTGTTCTTGTCCGGCGGGCAGAGCGCTAAATTGGCGACCGCTCATCTTAACGCCATTAATGCTATAGCCGGCAAAAGTCCATGGCCGCTCAGCTTCTCATTTGGCCGCGCACTGCAGGAACCCTCTCTCAAGATCTGGGCTGGAAAGCACACCAACCACGAGGCCGCCCAAAAGGCGCTCTATCACCGCGAAAAGTGCAACAGCCTGGCTTGCTTGGGACAATATACCCCCGCTATGGAGCAGGACCTCGCCGCTTAATGCCCTAGCCGACAGTTCTGACTAAGAGATCAAGCGTTGTCTCGCCTCCCGGTATTTGGCCGCGGTTTTGGCAATGATCTCCGGCGGTAGCCGAGGCGCGGGAGGTTTCTTGTTCCAACTTAGGCGCTCTAGGTAATCACGCACGAACTGTTTGTCGAAGCTAGGGGGGTTGGTGCCGACCACATACCCATCGGCTGGCCAGAAACGAGAAGAGTCCGGGGTTAATGCCTCGTCGATCAGCACCAGATTGTCTTCGGGGTCCATACCGAACTCAAATTTGGTGTCGGCGATGATGATTCCCTTCTCCAGGGCATAGGCGGCAGCTTGGCGATAAAGCCCGAGGCTGATATCACGCACTTGTTCCGCACGTGCTGTCCCCAGTAGTTTAACGGTGATTGCGAAATCGATGTTCTCATCGTGTGCGCCGATCTCAGCTTTAGTGGAAGGGGTGTACAGAGGTTCGGGCAGTTGCTGGGCCAATTTTAAACCGTGGGGCAGTTTGATACCGCAAACAGTGCCGCTGCGCTGGTAATCCTTCCATCCAGAACCGATGAGGTATCCGCGCACGATGGCTTCCACCGGGAGTGGCTTGAGCCGGTGCACCACAACAGCCCGTCCTGCGACTAACGCCCGTTCTTCGGTGTGCGGTAAAGCGGCTTCCAGAGAAACATCTGCCCGGTGGTTTCTCACCAACGTTCGGGTGCGCTGGAACCAAAAATCGGAGAGGGCCGTCAGCACCTCGCCTTTCCCCGGTATGGGATCGGGCAACACCACATCGAAAGCGGATAGCCTATCGGTGGTGACGATCAAAAGGTGGTCATCCTCCAGCGCATAGATATCGCGAACCTTACCTTTGCTGACCAGCGGCAAGCTGCGAATATCTGAGTCGAACAGGGGTCTAACAGCAGCCTGGGTATCGTGTTGGTACTCTCGCATGAGGTTCTCGCTCTGGTTTAATCATTAACAGGGGGATTCTTAGTATACTTTCGCGAGGGTTGCTCGCATGAAAGAAAAACCGCGTCGAACCTTGGGAATACACCATATCGCGCTCAAGGTCCAGGATCTCGATGCCTGTGAACGGTTTTATGTGGAGCTTCTGGGCATGTCCGTGGAATGGCGCCCAGATACGGACAACGTTTATTTATCTTCCGGAAACGACAATCTCGCTTTGCATCGCCTAGCGGGCGAGACGGTTCGCGCCGGTCCCCAAAATCTCGATCATATAGGCTTTATCGTCGATTCCCCGGAGCAGGTGGATGTCTGGTACCAGTTTTTAGACAGGAATAAGGTGGCGATGAAACAGCCGCCCCGCACCCACCGCGACGGATCACGGAGTTTTTACTGTGAGGACCCCGACCATAATAGTGTGCAGATAATCTATCACCCGCCTATCGCGAAGCGCTTAGCCAACGCGTGATGACGCATCGCCTTCTGCGCAGACAGCGTACACGAATTCCCTGATCTTATACCCCAATTTTCGGGCGCGAGACTCATAACGAGTCAGTGGGCGCCAACGCGGTCTCGGCGCATGCACCGCATCACCGGCTAAATTGCTTAGCCCGTTTTCTTGGGCCATGACTTTCTGAATATGAACCGCGTAGTCATCCCAGTCCGTGGCGATGAATAAGCGACCGTGTTCGCTTAACGCATTTTGCAGCATTTCTACGAACCGGGGCTGGAGCAAGCGACGCTTGTGATGCTTTCGCTTGGGCCAAGGATCGGGGAAAAACAAGTAAATGGCCTCCAGAGTGCGCTCGGAAATGCGGTGCGAGAGTACCCGCACGACATCATCCGCGAATAAACGTACGTTCCTCAGGGATCGATTATGAATGGCTTGTAGTAGGCGGCCAAGTGCTGGTCGGTAGACTTCCACGCCGATGTAGTCGTTCTCGGGGTGGTCTCCGGCTAGAAAAACCAAGGTCTCGCCGGTGCCGCAACCGATTTCCAGGATCCGCGGCGCCGAGCGCTTGAATACGGCGTCAAACACCAATGGATCCTCCCCAGCTGGGATTAAATAGCGCTGGCCGAGGGTTTCCAGTGCGCGTTGTTGGGCCGCTGTTATACGGCCTTCGCGACGAACATAACTGCAGACGGGGAGCTGGGTACGCGAAGGAAGTTTCTTGATTCTAAACCTTTTACGGAGCCTTAGAAGAAAGCCCCGTCGATAGGGGAAGAAGCACTGGCATAGGCACGTCTTGGCATGCGCCCCGCCAAATACGCCTCCCGGCCCGCCTCAATCGCTTTACGCATCGCAGAAGCCATTAACACGGGGTTTTTCGCTTCCGCGATCGCGGTATTCATGAGCACGCCATCGCAACCGAGCTCCATTGCAATCGTGGCATCCGACGCGGTGCCGACGCCTGCATCGACCAGGATGGGTACACGAGCGTTCTCCACGATGGTGCGAATGTTATACGGGTTTCGGATCCCTAACCCGGAACCAATCGGCGCTGCGAGTGGCATGACTGCTACACAACCTAATTCTTCGAATCGCTTCGCCATAATCGGGTCATCATTGGTATAGACCATTACCTTAAACCCCTCCGCGAGGAGTGTTGTTGCGGCGGCCAAGGTTTCCGGGATGGCGGGGAAAAGGGTTCTGGGATCCCCCAGCACTTCGAGTTTGACCAGCTCGTGCCCGAGCAACTCTCGCGCCATGCGGCAGGTTCTCAGGGCGGACTCCGTGTCAAAACACCCCGCGGTGTTTGGAAGAATAGTGTATCGATCGGGGGGCAGCACATCTAACAGGTTAGGTTGGCTTGGATCTTGGCCGATGTTTGCGCGTCGAATGGCCACGGTTACGATCTCAGCTCCGCTGGCCTCAATGGCGCGCCGGGTCTGCTCCAGGCTCCTGTACTTGCCGCTACCGACAAGGAGTCGAGAATGGTAACGCGCTCCTGCGATCAGGAGCGTATCGCCTGTTTTCTTTGGCTCTGGCATGGCCATGCGGGTCAGAGCTTTTGAAAAAATCTACTGCGCTCGAAACCTCGCGTTCCGGCGGTGCTCGGAATCCTCATGTATTTCACTATACACTCCGGTTCCTGCGCTCCGGCGGAACGCGACCTCCCGTCGCTCACGACGATTTTTTCACAAGCTCTGATGGGAATCAGCGCCCCATTTGCGGTCCGAATCGCATCCTAACTAATGGAAGAAACCACGCAGATCGCCACCCGCCTGCTCGGCCACATCCGCAGCGCCCTGTTGGAAACCGGCGAGTCTTTCGGCCTGGATTCCGACCTCTTCGCGGCCGGGTTGGACTCGATGTCGATCATGCAGATCATTCTTTTCATCGAGGAAGAGTTCGCCGTGAAGCTCCCCGACGGCGCGGTCACCCGCGCCACTTTTTCCACCGCCAGGCGCATCGCCGAAGCCATCCGCGAGAACCAGGGCTGATGGCCGGGGGGCGAACAGATTCGACGCCCTTGAGCGGCGCGGACTGGTTCCTCGCCACCGCCGAGCGCATGATGCTCGCCGCCGGCCAGGGCGAGCACCTGGGCCTCACCGTGCTGCGCCTCGGGCCGGGGCTCGACGTGGCCGCGTTACGCTCCGCAGCCGCCCGACTCGCTAGCGCCAGCCCCATCGCTAGCGCGTGCCTGCGCAAGGCCATCCTCGGCATTCCGCGCTGGGTGTGGCGCGCGGACGCATGCCCGTCTTTTCCTGTCGAGGAACATCGCGAGCCACTCGAGGAGCTGTGCGCGCGGCGTTTGAACGAATCGTCGCCGGCCGCCGTGCGCTTCGACGTGCTGGGCGATGGACACGGCAGCACCGTGGTCCTGCGCTGGCGGCATCTCATGCTCGATGCCAAAGGCGCCGAGTTGCTGCTCGCCGAGATCGCGCGTTTGGCGGAAAACGCGGACGGCCCGCTACCGCGAGCGGCTTCTTGGGGACCTATCACGCCGCGCGCTGCCAACTGGCGCACAGCACTCGGCGAGGCGGAGAGATTCAAGGATCACTTTTACGCTCTGGCGCGCACGTCCATCCGTTCGCTCGGGGGCGTGCCGCCCCGGCCCGGCG
>JBOIEE010000138.1:0-4113 GCA_050740975.1 Gammaproteobacteria bacterium
TGGCCGATTTCACGGTCGGTTCCTACCTCGAGCTCGCCGAGGCCGCGCACTATCCGGTCAAGCCTTACGCGGAGATCTGGCGCTGGTATCGCAGCATCGAATCGCTACCAGAGTGGCAGCGATCGGCACCGAAGAATTTCAACTGACCAACAATTATGGCCGAACACAAGCTCCGCTCATAGTTATGACTGTGATCGTTTCCCGTTGAGCACGTATTTGCTGTGGCTGCCGCCCAAGGCAGACGCCTGCGAGCGTAGAAGCTTGGCGTGTGATGACCTGAGGTGTAGGCCGGTCGATGGCCGAAGGTTACGATGAAGTAACGTTGGGATCGGCCTGGGCGCCATTCATCAGTGCCTGGAGGTAGGCTCGCCGATGCCTGCGGTCGATCTGCGTCCCGGCAGTGAATTATTAGGGCAAGATCGAGAGCTCCGGGCAGTCAATCCCCTTTAACCTGACAACCGAGGTCAAAGAAGAGGGCGGCGCTTTGGGTATTGACTGAAACCGCAAAGATGGCCGGGTTCGAACTGTGTTGCAATGGCGGTTTACGAACACATTTACCAATCCTACGAAGGCAGGTTGACGCCAGCGTGGTCACGCTTCCTGGTGCTTCCACGGTACGCCTATCAAGACCTTTCACATACAAGCTGTTCACGGCGCTCTTGCAGTCTTGGTCGACTTTCAATAAAGCGCGATAGTCGTACCGTCCGGGAGCCTGCCAGTGGGCTGCTCCCGGTACCGATCGAACCCGAATACACATTGGTATTGAGGGGCCAGGAGCAGTGATCGTAGCCAGCGTCGAACACTCGTCTTATGGGCGGCCGGCTCCTCACGATCGGCGTCAACCCAGTGGCTAAGAATGCCATAATAGGCTCCCGACAAGCAGCGGCGGCGGATATGGATAGGATCAAGGCCATACCATTTGGACTGCTGATCGACGAGCGTAATGCGTCTCTCAAACGAAAGCTGCTGCAATGCGACGTTGACCGTTCGCGCCCCGTCCAGCGCTTGTTCTAAGCTGAGGCGCCGTCCCGGGAAGAACACCGCTCGAACGATCCTATAACCCGTTGGCGAGAGGCGTTCGAGGCGCTGGAGCGGCAGCGTGGTGATGATAATCCGCGCCTGATGTTCCGCCAGGCGCTCGACGCACCAGCGCACGTATCTGATGATTTCCTCGGCTGAAACACCGTAGGCGATGTCATTCCCGAGATCGGTGAGCAGGGCGAAGGTAGGTAGCCTTGGCCCTCGGGCGAGTTCATCCCATAGGCCGCACTGGGTGATCCCCGGTAGGCCGCGGAACAGAACCCGACTGTACACTGCGAATGATCGACCATGACCGGCAGCCACCAGGATCCTGCTCGGCCCACCGCAAATGAGTTCAGCTGCTTGTATCGCCATTGCGAGTCCTCGGGTGAGATTGCTGGCACCCAGTAGCACCATTTGGTTAATGAACTTTGTGGTGTGCAACGCTTTGACGGTTCCCCCGTCACGTGTCCCGATGGATGTGCAGGACCGGTCGAACGTTTACGCGATGGTGTCGAAATCGCTGAGATTGTAAGACGCTATGAGCCCAATGGCTAATGCGCTACATAGAGGTCGTAAACGGGCGCGCGGATGGCAGCCGCCTGAACCTACCGGATCATGTCCGCGGCCTCGCTGCGGGCACCTTATAAGATCGCATCAGGAAAAACTCAGCCCCAAGCTACGTTCTACCAACCAAACGCAGGCCACCAAAGCGATCAAAGCAGAACCCAAACGCAGCGTCATGCCTTGATATGACCAAGAATGGCGCGCCCGGTAGGCAAGCGGAAGGAACACGCTCACAATCGCGAGCTGCCCGACTTCCACGCCAAGATTAAAACCGACCAGAGACAGGAGCAGGCTGGCTTTGGGCAGGCCGAGATCTGTCAATACGTTCGCAAATCCGAGCCCATGCACCAGGCCGAAAATGAACGCCACCACCCAGCGCCGGCCGTAAACCAGCGGATAGAGATTATTCAGCGCGGCCAGCACTACCGAGGCGGCGATCGCCGACTCCACCCAGCGCGAAGCCAAGGCGATTACTGAAAGCGCTGCGAGGCTCAAGGTGATGGAATGCGCGACCGTAAATGCCGTCACGATCTTTAGTACGTCTATTGACGCTTCGCGGAAGCTTGCGAGGGCACACCATCGATTTCCTTCGCGCTTAAGCACGGCCGGTAGCAACAGACTCAACAGGAACAAAATATGGTCGTATCCGATCCAGATGTGCCAGATCCCTTCCCAGCCATAAGCCAAGAACTGTTTTATCCGGCTAGCCCCAACAAATTGAATGCGTTGGGTATCGTGCTCCGCACTGAAGATTGCGCTGTACGTCTCGCCACCTCGGCTCAGGTTTAATAGGCCCTTGTGCTGCGGGTCCAGATCGAAGAACAGCCGGTAGCTGATGCTCAGGGGTTCGGGTGTGTTCGGGCAGAGGGCGTCAAACCGAAGCACGGCATAAGCCCCATCCGTGTGATGATCCACCAGATGTTCGTGAATCTTATGCGCGCAGGTGCCGCCATTCCCTTTGATCGCGAGGTGCGACAAAGCGTAGGCCGCGATCTCCTGATGGCGCTGGCGAAGCTCGCCCCAGGTAATCGCTCCATCTCCGTCGGCATCCAGTCCTAGGGCATAGTCGAGATCGCGCAGCGCAATGTCCCATTGTCCCTGGACGGTGGAACCCTTGAGCGCGAGCTTCAAGTAACTGTCGCTGGGCTTATGCGCGAAAGCAGATGTAGAAAGCAACGCTAAAAGCAGCCCGAGCAAAAAACGCATTATTTCCGAACGCTCTTGAGCCGGACCGCAAGCGCGGCAAGCCGGACATCTTCCAAGGACGTGTGCTCAAGCATCTCGAGCACTGGCTTGGCCGCGGCTGGTTCGCCTGCGGCGACGGCGGCTTCGAGCACGATGCGGGCATCACGGGGTTCGCGCTGTACTTCCCAGTTGGCCAAGGCCAGCTTAAGCGCGCGTTGCGGATCGTTTAAGAGGCGCAGGGTAAAGCGCGCCTCATCACCCTGGTGGATGGTGTCTCCGCGGGCACGGCTTGCTGCAAAGCGGGCGCGTAGGCTGTCAACATGGCTAGCAAGCCGGTCAGGCCGGGAGCGTTTTTCGGCAAGAACCAGGCGCAGCAGCAGACCGTCGATTCGGTTTTCGTTTTGTAGAAGCGCTATTACCTCCTCGGCGCGGCCTTGATCGAGAAGGAAATCCGAATAAGATCCAAGCAGATAGGCATCTGCTTGACCGAGTGCTAAGGCCTCCTTAAAACGCTGCTCGGCATCGGCGCGCTGGCCTATCCTAACCGCAATTTCGGCCAGCGTGGTCGAGGCCCAGCGCCGTACTTCAGCCCCGGCCAGAGGATTATCCTCGAGAACCTGGCTTAAGAACTCATAGCCTTGCCGGGCTTGGCCGCTCAAGCTCAGCGCGCTGCCGATGCAGGTGGCCGCAGGCAGCTCCGGTCCCAGTTGCAGCAGCGCCCAACAGCTCCTGAGTGCCCCGCCGTAGTCGCCCTGAACCTGCAACACCACAGCCTGCGTCAGCCAAGCCTGCGGGTTGCGGGGCTGTACCGCCAGGACTTGCGCTAAGTCGGCGAGGGCGCCCGTGAAATCATGGCGGTTCTGGCGCAGGATCGCACGCAGCACGAGGACTTCGGGCGGGGGTTGAGGCAGATCCCACCAAGCCTGCAGTGCGGCTTGGGCATAACCATAGTAGCGGGGATCCCAGTTGGCGCGCCCCAGCTCGATATAGCGCCTCGCAAGATTTACCGCCAGCTCCAGATTGCTTGGCTCACGGGTCTGCTCGGCACGCAATCGTCTGAGCTCCCGGACCCGAGGATCGGTGATGCGATAAGGGAGCCGTTCCAGGACCTCGGTGTCATCGGCGGGCAGATAGGGAGTTGCCAGCGCCCGAGTAACGGGCCCTAAGGCCGACCCGGCAACGAAGACCAAGACGAGCAGGGATTTCATCACTCGCGAGGCAGGAGGGAGGGGTGGCCCTCCCTCCCGGTCTTGGGTCTAGTTGCAAGGCCTCGCGCCGGTTTCCCCGCAATCGATGTGGCGCCGGTTACGGCCATCGAAGGGGGTCGGCAAGAACGGAAAC
>JBOIEE010000139.1:0-29348 GCA_050740975.1 Gammaproteobacteria bacterium
TCACCGTGCTGGATGAGACCGAACAGGAGGCGTTAAATCTCGGGTTGCTCAGCTCTACGGAACTGGAACGCTGGCACGCAAGTCTGGCGGAGATCGAGGCGGAGGGTGGCTTTTTTTGCAGCGCCACACTGGTCATGGTCGCGGGTCGCAAGCCGTGACCTAGTTGCGATCCATCGCTGCGCAGGCAGATCGGACTTAAGGAAGCTCTGCAAAAGTTACTCCGCAGCCCATCTGCTTTGTCGCGCTCGAGATATTGGTGCAACGCAATAATATTGCATCGCAGCATAGTACAGGCTGTTCGATGTCAACAGCTTCGTTGAGGAGAAATTTTGGGCAGGTGTTCGTTGAGGCGAGATATGCGTGAGTTTGCATCTCTTCCAGGCGGCTAATCGTGCGCTGAAGGCGCTCTGCAAGCTCCGGCCCCGGGCTTTACCAACTCGTCGAACATCCGTTGTGTGTGCAGCACGACCCGTGTTTGCGCCGTGTCGGGAAGGATGTCCCCCGCGCGGCAAGGTCGCGCTGATATCTTTGCTCTGGTGTCATCAGCAATCGTCCATCGGGGCCCGTGCCTAGGTGCGTCTGCCTAGGCTAGCTTAATATGAGGCATCGGGGCGGCCAACGGTGGCGCTGTACCGAGAAGCGGAACAGAATTGATAGGGTGAGAAACGACAGAAGACCGGATGGCGCAGCATCAGAGAGGCGCGCCTAGGCGGCGCGGGGCAAGTCGGGCATGCTTCCGCAACGCGCAACGGTGCATTCAATAGCTTCTCTAGCGGATCGGCCTGAGCTTCTTGCACCTATCCAACAAATCTTTGACGCGGCATGGAATCCGACGCTGATAATGCCGAGCACCAGCTATCACTTGATTCCTCGCCTCGCCACTGACTTTTCCAAGTTCGTGTTGGTTGCCATAACCGATAACCCGATGGAGCCGATTGGATACGCCGCTGGGATCCCGTTTGTCGGTCCAAAAGATCTACTCGAGCTCCCAGACGGTGGATACGATGAGGTCTTCGAGCTCGGTGTAAGCGACTTTGACACCCGCCAGACTCCCACTATGCTAGCCGCCTTGGCAATCGCGCTAATGCCGAAGCATCGTGGTCGCGGCGTGAGCGAAACGTTAGCAAAAGCGCTGTGCAATCTCGCGCGTAGCTATGGATTTGGGCATCTCGTGGTTCCGGTACGACCGACTCACAAGACGTCCGAGCCCTTTACACCCATGGAAGAATACGTGTTGCGGGCCCGTCCAGACGGCGCGCCGACCGATCCTTGGATCCGGCTCCACTGGCGTTTGGGCGCGACCATAGTAAAGGTGTGTCCTTCATCGATGACCATGCGTGCAAGCATTCCCGCTTGGGAAAAAGCAACGGGCATGGCGTTCCCCACGAGCGGGCTTTACCCGATCCCGGATGCCCTAGCCCCATTGCGTGTGGATTGTGAACGCGATGAGGCTGTGTTGATCGAACCGAATGTGTGGATGGATTATCTCATTCGATAGGTTTTTGCCCCTATTCAGCGGCGGAAGAGATAGAGCCCTTTGCTGACGGTGAATCTGCGCGGCAGACGCCTCCATTGCGCACCACACCGTAGCAATATGGGGAGGACAGGCACACCATCAACACGCCGTTTACAAAGACTTCAACGACTTGCTGTTTACGCGCCGACTCCAGTTCGTCACGCTAAAAGCGAACGTCATAAGTGAATTGTAGGCTTGCGTAGCCCCTAAGCGTACTCTTGGCGTAGTCGAGGAAGGACGGGCTTATGGAAGCCCGTATAAGTGAGATCTTAGGACGCTACGCACAGATACGCCGAGGGCCTATCGTCCAAGCCGTCGCCAAAGCCAAGCATAATCCATCCAGTCTCCACGGCCCGCTAGAAGCGGTAAGACAACAGCAGAGCGAAGATGTCCCACTTCTTGTTCAGCGCAAACACGTCGGGGTTGTCTTGGGGAAACAGAAATAGGGTGCCCCCATATACATTGTGATATTCGGCTCGCAGCATCCACGAAGGGGTGATGTTATAGCGCACGCCGACGGTCCAATCCTTGGCGAATTGTAAGTGCGAAGGTAAGCCGGTTGCCGCTTCGAACTCGGAGCCGTCGCGATCATCGACGTTGCCGAAGAACACATCGTAACGCACCATCATCTCCCAGTGCGGGTCGATGCGGTAGATTCCCTGGATGTAATAGCTCTCACCGACGATATCTAGTTTGAAGTCAGGCGAGAATACCCCTTCCTGCACGATGCGCCTGCGAGCGTACTCGCCGGTCAAGCTCCAATGCTCGGCCTCGTATTGTGCCGAGAATATCAGGGGCTCGAGGGCATCGGTCCCGGGGAAGTCGCCGTCCTCAGGGCTGAACTTGGGGTTGTACTCGTCCATCACGCGGGCTCCGGTGACCGCAAAGCGCAGGCCTTGGAGCGGCGTTTCGTAGATCAGGCGTCCGAGGTACGACACGCGAGGGTCCAGATCGCCGGGGAGGTCCTCGCCAAAAAACGCCAGCTCGGAGTTTTCATTATCGACGCGCGGGAAAAAAGGCCCCAGGAATTCCAGCACGAAGCTTCCCCAAGTGCCGCGCGCTTCTCCGTAAAACAGGATCCCATCGCCGGAGATCTGCAGCTCACGGGTTCTGTCGAAGTATATGGATTGCGGCAACAGGATGCTGGGGCGCGTGAAGGCCACATCGCGCGTGTCGTTGTAAAGCCCGAAGGGTACTCGGACGCGCCCGGCCCGGACGCCAAGGCGGTGCTCCGGGGTCTCGATGGCTGCGTAGTCGAGCAGCGCGAAATCGAGCTCGGGCTCGCCCTCGGCCGCTCCGCCCGCCCGGCGAGAGAGGCCCTGAATCGCGAGCTGCAATCTCGGCAGCGGCGTCCATGATGCGTTCACGCCGATCTCGGTGAAGTCGAGACTCCCGCCACGGGTGCTCTTACCGAAGAGGTTGTTATTATTCGAGGTGAGGAAATAGCCCTGGCTGAGAAAGCCGTGGACTTGAAATCCTTCAAAAAGCTCGAGGGCAAGCGCCGGGTGGCACAGCCCCAGCCAGAGGACTAGCGCCGGCCACCACGGCACGGATTGGGGCGCCCGCGCGCTTCTACCGAACCGGCAGGACAGTGACGCTCTCATCAATCATCTTCCGCGATAGGTAACCGATCGCGCCGGACGTGCCTGCCACCCTTGTGCGCATTTCCTCCTCGCTGACCACCACGACGGGCGCCTCGCCGCGGGTGCCCGCCACCCTGGCGCGCATTTCCTCCTCGCTCGCCACCTCAAGAGGCGCCTGGCCGGTGCCCGAATAGACAAGGCGGTCCCACGCGCTTCGATACTGGTGTGGAAAGACCCCGAGGATCTGCTTGCAGAACATGCCATGCAGCGCGTGGTTATCCGGGAGCACGTACACGCGAATTGGCGTACCATCTTCCCAGGTACGCAGCCGCATGCCGAAAATGGCAGAAAGCGTATTTCGCGCGATCGACTCGCCCACGGGTGTCGCCGGATTGACAACGACGACCACCTCCTCCGAATTTGCTCGGGCTGGCCATCCGCACAGCAGGGTCAGGCAAAGCACCCATGCCCGGAGCGCCGAGCCGGTACGCCTCACCTTCGACGGCCCGGCGAGTGCTGGACGCGCGCGCCTCACAAGGACCACGCCGTGGCGCAGCCCTACCGCAAAACGAGTAGCAGGTATGGCTCGTTGCAAAGCGGTGGCCCAAGGCGTTGAATAGGCCATCGGGTAATATGCGAGATCCGGACGCAACAACACCTTCAGTGCTTTAGTGCCCAAGCAATCCCCCTCCTGAATGTTTTTCGTTTAACTCGCCTTGGCTTGCATTTCACTGGCCCCATCATCGCGTGGTGCAGGCCAAATCTCCCCGTTCTCAGTCAGCAAATACCATATCTCCGGACGCCGCCCGTGCACATTTGCAAAAACTTCCGGAAGGAAGCCCCAGTGAGCGCGCACAGGTCCATGGTAATCGAACAGCGGGCTCACCGGCCTGAGCTCCAATCCGAACTGGCACAGGCGTCGATCCAGCCGCGGCTCCATTGCCGTATACCAGTACCTGATATTTAGCTCCCAACTCATGATCATGGCCGCCTTGATGAGACCCAGAACCGGATGCGGTAGGACGCGACGCTCGTCGCTCGCGCGACCGGCGTCAAGGCGCTCTTCTGCCAGGCCGTCCGCCCACTGCTGTTCGCCTTGACGAGAGCGAAACCGTCTGGCAAGGATGAACCGGGAGCACTCGCCGATGCTGCGGCGGATCGAACCAGCTATGCGCGCATGTCCCTGTTCAATCTGCTGCCCCGCCGCCGCCTCGACGGGAAACAGAGCATCCGGTTGCACGGGGTCTGCGTGCACCAGCCTGACCGTTCCCGCATTGGTGCCGGTGGGCCGGTGCCGGAGCAGGCAGTGCACCGAGCGGTGCTCGTAGTCGTAGATGTCGCGCTCCAGTCCATCGGGATAGTCCTCCGGTTCAAAGCCCGGCAATAGGCCTTCTTGACAATAGACCTGGTAACGCAGCCCGAACGCTTGCTCCAAGAGTTCGGCAGTGTCGGCCCGCACAATCTCAAAGTACTGCTTAAAATGGGTGACAAGATCGTGGGGCAGACTCATCCGAAAACTCGTGAAAAGGGCCCGTCGCTAGCTTCAAGGCTGGTTAAAAATATTCTACCAGTATAGCCGATCGCGCCGGGCGTATTTGCCACTCTTATCGGCCCACAGGTTGCGATCCCGCAAAAAAAAAGCCATCGCCTGACATCATTAACGACCCCCAACGACCCCTAGAAACGATCGTCGCACCCCGTGGTATTGGATCCCCGGAGCGATGAGCTTGAGCGGTTAGTTACGCCGTCCATCTGGGTTGTTCGCCGCCCCCCTTTGTCCATTATAGTTCGTGTTAGTAAGAGTGGCGGCTTAACTTATTAACTTGCTTTAGCTGTAAACGACGACAGCCCCTCAGGACCGATCACCGGGAGGAAGGGGCGCACAGGAGGGGGAGAGCTGGCCACCAAGGGTCGATCATCAACGAGCCAACGCTGGCTTCCAATGGCCGGCCCTATGCCACATGGACCTTGGGATCCCCTTTGTTGAAGTTGAGCCTCCCTCCTTCTGCGGTATCCACATAGATCCGATCGCCCACGGAGAAATCCCCGGCAAGGATGCGCTGGGCGAGGGGATTCTCGATCAAGTGCTGTATCGTGCGTTTAAGCGGCCTCGCACCATACACCGGGTCATAACCGCCTTCGGCGATACGGTCCAAGGCCGCATCGCTGAGCTCGATGCCGATATTCCTCTCGCTCAAACGCTTTCGCAGCAGCTCGATCTGGATGGTGGCGATGGTGCGGATCTGCTGTTTGTCGAGCGGATGGAAGACAACCACTTCATCGATGCGATTTACGAACTCGGGCCTGAAATGCTGGGCCACCGTCTCCATTAAAGCGGCTTTCATGGTCCCATAGTTCTCCTCCCCGGCTAACTCCTGGATGAGCTGGGACCCGAGATTGGAAGTCATCACCACCACCGTGTTGCGAAAATCCACGGTGCGACCATGCCCATCCGTCAGCCGACCATCGTCCAGCACCTGCAACAAGACGTTGAATACCTCGGCATGGGCCTTTTCCACTTCGTCCAGAAGAACCACGGAATACGGCTTTCGCCGCACCGCTTCGGTCAAATAGCCGCCTTCTTCGTATCCTACGTAACCGGGGGGCGCCCCAATGAGCCTCGCCACCGAGTGCTTTTCCATAAATTCAGACATGTCAACGCGCACCAGCGCTTCCTCGGTATCGAACAGAAAAGCCGCCAAGGCCTTGCATAATTCCGTCTTACCCACTCCAGTGGGTCCGAGAAAGAGAAAAGACCCGTTGGGGCGGTTGGGATCGGATAAACCCGAGCGCGAACGCCGGATAGCGTTGGCGATGGCCATAACCGCCTCCTCTTGGCCAACCACGCGCTGATGCAAGGCCGCCTCCATGCGCAACAGCTTATCCCGCTCACCCTCCATCATCTTGGAGACGGGGATCCCGGTCCATTTTGAAACCACCTCCGCCACTTCTTCTTCGGTGACGGCGTTGCGCAGCAATTTCATTCCTGCAGTTTCGGCCTGTGTCGCTGCCGCCAAGTTTTTTTCCAGCTCAGGTATACGGCCGTATTGCAACTCAGACATACGCGCCAGATCGCCAGCGCGGCGCGCGGTCTCCAACTCCTGTCGAACCCGCTCCAAAGCTTCTTTGATGTGTTTTGAGCCCTGAACCGCGGCCTTCTCCGCCTTCCACACTTCCTCCAAATCGGCGTACTCCTGCCCTAGCTTTTGGATCTCTCCTTGCAATTTTTCCAAGCGCTCCTTGGACGCAGGATCGGTTTCTTTTTTCAACGCTTCCCGCTCGATCTTCAGCTGGATCAAGCGGCGCTCGAGGCGGTCCATCTGTTCAGGCTTGGAATCGATCTCCATGCGGATGCGGCTGGCTGCTTCGTCGATCAGATCGATCGCCTTATCGGGCAGTTGCCGGTCGGTGATATAGCGGTGGGACAGCGTCGCGGCGGCGACAATCGCCGGATCGGTGATGTCCACGCCATGATGGACTTCGTAGCGTTCCTGCAGGCCGCGTAGAATAGCAATAGTATCCTCCACACTGGGCTCTTCCACCAACACCTTCTGGAAGCGGCGCTCCAATGCGGCATCTTTTTCCACATACTTCCTGTACTCATCCAAAGTGGTCGCGCCGATACAGTGCAGCTCTCCGCGTGCTAAGGCCGGTTTCAACATATTGCCGGCATCCAGGGCTCCTTCCGCCTTTCCAGCACCCACTACCGTGTGCAACTCATCGATAAACAGGATGATCTGGCCTTCCTGCTTAGCCAGATCGTGGAGCACCGCTTTGAGACGTTCCTCGAATTCACCGCGGAATTTCGCCCCCGCGATCAAGGCGCCCATGTCGAGCGACAACACGCGCCGGTTTTTTAACCCTTCGGGTACCTCGCTGTTGATGATGCGCTGGGCCAAACCCTCTACGATGGCGGTCTTGCCGACACCAGGCTCACCGATCAACACCGGATTGTTCTTGGTGCGTCGCTGCAGCACCTGAATCGTGCGGCGGATCTCGTCATCACGGCCGATAACGGGATCGAGTTTTCCCCGTTCGGCGCGCTCTGTTAGGTCAATGGTGTATTTCTCCAGCGCCTGGCGCAGCTCCTCCGCATTGGGATCTTGAATGCGCTGCCCCCCACGCACCTGATCGACGGCCTGTACCAGCCGTTCTTTAGCCGCTCCGGCCTTACGCAGCAGATCACCTAAAGGCCCCTTGTCCTCTGCCGCCGCGAGCACGAATAATTCGCTGGAAATGTATTGGTCCTGACGCTGCTGAGCGAGCTTGTCGGTTACGTTGAGCAACCGCCCCAGATCATTTGAGACATGCACTTCGCCCGCGGTGCCACTCACTTGGGGAAGCCGATCGAGCGCCTCACCCAGCTGTGAGCGCAGTTGGTTGACATTTACCCCCGCGGCATGCAGCAGCGGTCGCACCGTGCCGCTCTCCTGATCCAGCAGCGCGGTCATTAGGTGCACCGGCTCGAGGAAAGCGTGATCCCGCCCAACCGCAAGGCTCTGCGCATCGGCTAACGCCGCCTGAAATTTAGCCGTAAGTTTGTCCATTCTCATGCTTGCACCCTCTAACCTTAGCGAGACTACACCCTTTTAATATGGGCCTGCCGATCGGGAGTTCAACGTCCCGACAACGAACAAACAGGTGGTAAACTTTAGATTGTATGCTTCGATAAGCAACAAAACCCACAACAATTCGATTACCATACGATGGGATGGTGGTCTTTCGTCCCAGGCCTTCATGCGGAGTCTCTTAGATGGAATTCATCTCAGATTACGGTTTGTTTTTCGCTAAAACGGTCACCGTCGTGTTCTTACCCATGCTGGCTATGTTCTGGGCTCTTGCGCTGCTAGTGAAATTGAAACCAAGCCGGGAAGAGCACATCGAGGTTAAACACCTCAATCAAAAATTCGAAGCCATGAGTCTCGCCCTGCAAGCCGCCATGTTACCGAAAAAGGCGTTTAGGCACGTCCTGAAACAGACCAAGACGGACCACAAAAAAGAGGAAAAACGCGTCCTCCAGGACAGTCCGCAGAGAAGAAAAAGCGTCTTTGTACTCAGCTTCAAAGGAGATGTGCAGGCTTCGGCGGTGTCTTCGCTACGGGAAGAAATAACGGCGGTCCTGATGGTCGCCGGACCCAGCGATGAGGTGATCCTGCGGCTGGAAAGCATGGGTGGAGTGGTCCATGGTTATGGCCTCGCCGCATCCCAGCTAAAGCGCATCCGAGACGGCGGTATCCCCCTCACGGTGGCGATTGACCATATTGCCGCCAGTGGCGGCTACATGATGGCTTGTGTTGCAGACAAAATCATCGCCGCACCTTTTGCCGTGATCGGCTCCATTGGCGTCGTCGGTCAATTGCCGAATTTCAACCGCATGCTAAAAAACTACGATATCGATTTCGAGCTCCACACCGCTGGCGAGTACAAGCGCACCTTGACCCTATTCGGAGAAAATACGGAGAAAAATCGCGAGAAATTTCGCGCCGATCTGGAAGAAATCCATGCTCTGTTTAAGCATTTCGTACAACAGAACAGGCCCCAAGTTGAGATCGCACAGGTGGCGACCGGCGAGTACTGGTACGGTACCCGCGCCCTAGAGCTTAAATTAGTCGACGAGCTGAGAACCAGCGACGATTATGTGCGCAAAGCGAGCGAAACCGCCGATGTCTTCGAAGTGGCCTACAAGAGGAAAAAAACTGCGGTGGAGCGATTAGTCACTGCGGCTTCGGCAGCGATTAAACGTTAGAACGCGATTTCATGGGGCGAACTCTTCGCCCCCCGTCCGTTGCGTCCAACCAATCCTCGATCCGCGATACCAGCTCGCGGCAACCTTTTCCGGTCAGTGCGGAGACGAAAAACACTGGCCCTTCCCAGCGGATACGCTCGATCGTTTCCTGTCCCCGGGCGGCTATCTTGGGTTCCGCAAGGAGGTCCACCTTGTTCAGCACCAGCCAACGTTCCTTGCTGAAAAGGGCCTCACTGTACTGGCGCAACTGGGTTTCTATGGTGCGCACATCATCGGCCGGGTCTTCCGAGGACAAATCAACCAAGTGCAAGAGTAAACGGGTACGGTTCAGGTGCTTGAGAAACTGAATGCCTAAACCTGCGCCGGCCGCGGCCCCCGCGATCAGTCCAGGGACATCCGCGATCACGAAACGCCGATCCGGGCTTGCAGACACCACGCCCAGCTGAGGATAAAGGGTGGTGAAAGGATACGGTGCGATCTTGGGCTTGGCCGCCGATACGGCGCTCACCAGGGTGGATTTTCCCGCGTTAGGCAGCCCGGCGACCCCTACATCCGCAAGTAGCTGCATCTCCAACCGCAGTCCACGGGCTTCTCCCGGCTTGCCTTTAGTGGTTTTGCGGGGCGCTCTGTTGGTGCTCGATTTAAAGCGCGCGTTACCCAGCCCTTGGGACCCGCCTCTGGCCACCACAAGCGATTCGCCTTTTTGTCCCAGGTCGGCTATCAATTCGCCGCTGTCAGCGTCGTAAACCAGTGTACCCCGAGGGACCCGGATCTCTCGATCCCGGCCATTGCGCCCGGTACGCTGTTTCCCCATTCCCGGCTGGCCATTCTCTGCCCGAAATTCCCGCGCGTGGCGAAAATCAATGAGGGTATTCAATCCTTCATCAACCCTAAGGATGACGCTACCACCTCCACCACCGTCCCCACCGTCCGGTCCACCATAAGGGATAAACCGCTCGCGCCGAAAACTTAGGCACCCGTCGCCACCGTTTCCGCCTTGTACCTGGATGAATGCTTCGTCAACGAATTTCATCGCAGGCACCGCTAATAAGCATTCGCGCTGCCCCAAGGCGTTCGAGCGGTGTTCCTACCATGGCCCTAGCGACCGGGGCAAACAAAAAGCCCCGTCTCTGACGGGGCCTGTGATCGGGCAACAACAAGACGAGTTCTATGTGGTGGCCACATTAACATAGGCTCGGCTTCTCGGCCCTCTTCTTTGAAACCGTACATACCCATCGGATAACGCAAACAGGGTGTGGTCACTGCCGCAACCAACATTCTCCCCGGCGTGAAAGCGTGTACCGCGTTGCCTTACGATAATGTGGCCCGCCGTTACAAACTCCCCGCCAAAATGCTTTATTCCTAAGCGCTTAGAATGTGAGTCCCGACCGTTTCGAGTGCTTCCCGCTGCTTTTTTGTGTGCCACTTTAATAGCTCCCAGAAGATTATTCGCTGACCGAGATCCGGGTCACCCGCAGTTCGGTGAAATACTGCCGGTGACCCATGCGTTTGCGGTGATGCTTCCGACGCTTAAACTTAATGATCTTGACCTTCTGGTGACGGCCATGCCCTTCCACCCGGGCTACCACCGAAGCGCCCTCAATATGCGGCGAACCCGTTCGCACGGTGCCATTGTCAACCAGCATCAACACCCTAGCAAGCTTAAGCTCACTGCCGGTTTCGGCAGCCAGCTTTTCTGTCCTGAAGGTATCACCCTCCGCAACCTTATACTGTTTGCCACCCTCTTCGATGATCGCGTACATAGAGAACAAACCCCTAACGAAGCCGTTGAATGATAGGGAAGATCCTTCATCAGGTCAATGCAAATCAAAACAGTTAGCGTTCATTCCTGGTGCATACACAAGCGTTCCAATAGCCGCGTTAGTTCTGAAGGAAGCGGGGCGTCGAACTGGTAAGTCATGGGGGGGCTTGGTATAGAAAACCCAAAGCGGCTTGCGTGCAGAAAAAGTCGCCCCAACCCCAAACCCTGCATCCGGCGGTTAAACGCCTGCTCACCATATTTTGCGTCTCCTGCCAGTGGATGCCCCTGAGATGCGGCGTGTACTCGGATCTGGTGCGTGCGACCGGTAAAAGGCTTGATCCGCATTAAAGTGGCACCAGAAAATCGTTGCTCGGGGCACATCCAAGTGCGAGCAGGTCTGCCGTCGTCGACAGGCTGCACCATCCGCTCCCCTCCTCGGAGTAAGCCTTTTTTCAGCCGGCCCTCTACGCACCGTGCGCCACCACGCCAAACCCCTTTGATCAAACCTTTATATTCCTTGTCAACGGAACCTTCGCGCATCGCGGTGTGTATTTGTCGCAATAAACGCGGATCCTTTACCATGGCCAAACACCCAGACGTGTCGCGATCGAGGCGATGCGCTAGCGTTACGCTAGGTGTGCGAACCGCACGAACGATTTCTATGATCCCGAAACGATAATTGGACCCACCGTGTACTGGGATCCCCGCCGGCTTGTTCAAAACGAGCAGACTTTCGTTTTCAAACAACACATTTTCTTGGATAAGGCTTTTTAGGGTCTGGTTGATTTCTGGGGGACGGCCTGCCTTACGCTCGCTGAAAAATGGCGGTATGCGGATGATGTCTCCCTGCGACAAACGATACCCTTGACTGGCTCGCCTGCTGTTTACCCTTACCTCACCACAGCGAATCATCCGATACACTCGACTCCGGGGAACACCGTTTAACGCCGTGAGCACAAAGTTATCCAAGCGCCGGCCGATGTCATCGCTTGTTACTCTAACCGATCGACTGTGCGCCATGATTGGATTAAGGTACAATTGCTGCGGTGAAGCAAAGTTGCTATAATGATACAGCTTATTCTTCAGGGAACAAATCGCGTAAAAGCGGTCTATACTTACAGTAATTCCTGCGGGAAGCGAACGATAGGAAAGTAAAATTTCTTAGGTTCAACACCCTACTTAGCACTGTCGCCGCGCTGAACAACGGGAATATAAGGTAAAAACTTAGAAACTCTTACCTCTCCGGAAACTGCGGTTTGAACGCGCTGCTCATAGCTAAAGGTTGATTTTGACGCGAATAAAACTGGCTCCGACTAAGCAGCAAGTTCGGGATTTATACAAGACCCGGTGCCATGCATCAGGACCTAGCGCTAAAAAGGTGAGAGAGTCCCAATGAGCACCAGCCGAAAAATGACGAGACGGTGTCAGTTCTCCAACAGCAAAATATGTTCGACGTAGGCGGCCGCTCGCCCAATGGAACCAAGCCTTGGAACCACCAACCAAAGTGCGCTCCCAACGCTACAACTCAAGACATTAACCGTAGTTGGGTGCCGAGGTCGTAGCGCATGAAAAAGGAATCGCTCCATGAAAAGAATGCTTATCAACGCAACCCAACCAGAGGAGTTGCGCATTGCGCTCGTTGACGGGCAACGGCTTTATGACCTAGATATCGAATCAGCGTCGAAGGAGCAAAGAAAATCAAACGTATATAAAGCTCGCGTCGTTCGCATAGAGCCCAGCTTGGAGGCGGCGTTCGTTGACTATGGCGCCGAACGACATGGCTTTTTGCCTCTTAAGGAAGTTTCCCGCTCCTTGTTCCTAAAGGAGCCCCCTCGTGGAACGCGGATCGCGATCCAGGATGTTTTGCGCGAAGGCCAAGAGCTCATCGTTCAAGTTGATAAAGAACAGCGGGGTAATAAAGGCGCGGCGCTAACTTCGTTTATCAGCATGGCCGGGCGGTACTTGGTGGCAATGCCTAACAACCCGCGCGCGGGGGGCGTGTCACGTCAGATCGAAGGCGACGAACGGGACGAAGCGCGAAAAGCGTTGAGCGGTTTGGAGGTCCCGGAAGGCATGGGCGTCATATTGCGTACCGCCGGTGTCGGCCGGGGGGTTGAGGAACTGCAATGGGATCTTGACTACCTGCTTCGGCTTTGGAACGCGATCCAAGAAGCGGCTGGGCAACGGCCCGCCCCCTTCTTGGTTTATCAAGATCGCAGCATCATTATCCGCGCCATCCGAGATTACCTGCGCGACGATATCAGTGAGGTATTGATCGACGATGTGGCCATGTTCAAAAAGGCGCAGGAGTTCACCCACCAAGTGATGCCTCAGAGTCTGGGTAAGCTTAAGTTATACCAAAATCACGTACCCCTATTCACCCGGTTCCAGATCGAAAGCCAGATCGAATCAGCGTTTGACCGAGAAGTTAGCTTGCCATCCGGTGGTTCGATTGTGGTAGCCGCCACAGAGGCGCTCACAACGATTGACATCAATTCTGCTCGCGCGACACGGGGCAGCGACATAGAAGAAACCGCGCTTAATACCAATCTCGAAGCCGCCGACGAGGTCGCACGCCAACTTCGTTTGAGGGACCTCGGGGGGCTGATCGTCATAGACTTTATCGACATGCTTAGCCAAAGGAACCAACGCCTGGTTGAGAACCGTATGCGCGAAGCGCTCAAGATGGACCGGGCGCGGGTGCAAATCGGCCGCATCTCGCGATTTGGCCTGCTCGAGATGTCGCGCCAACGGCTGCGGCCTTCCCTAGTGGAGGCGAGCCACATCGTTTGCCCGCGTTGCAACGGCCAAGGGGCGATTCGAACAGTGGAATCATTGGCGCTTTCCATTCTCCGCGTTATTGAAGAGGAGGCCATGAAAGAGGCGACGTCGAGGATAGTTGTTACCTTACCTATTGATGAGGCAACGTTCCTATTAAATGAAAAGCGTGGTGATATCGTTGGGATAGAAACACGACACCAGGTCGTTATCCTGCTGGTGCCTGATCCGAACCTGGAGACACCCCACTACGTCGTCAATCGCATACGCGCCTCGGACCTGTACAACGAGCTGGCGGCCGAAATTAGCTATAAACTCGTGCCTTCAGGACAGCCAGCGGCTAGCGAAACAGCGAGCACAGAAAAGAGACCACGCCTGCAAGAGCCGGCCGTAAAGCACCTCCCCAGAGAAAGCGCTAACCCAGCGGTAATGGGGCCCTCAAAACGTCAACCTGGTTTTATAAAACGCGTGTTCTCTAGCATCTTTGGTGGAGACCACGAGGGGGACGGCAAAAACAGCCCAGCGCAAGAAGCGTTTCCAGCGGCTGAGCCCACGCATATACTCCCTACCCCAGCCACGGAAGAAGCCATATCGTTGCCAGCGATCGAGCAGACTTCAGATTCCACCCAAAGTGCCGAGCATCCACGCCAGGGCTTAGGGGGGAAACGGCCCGAACGAGGTGTTCGTACCCGAAGGCCATCGGGAGGGCGTGGCAGTCGAACCCGACGAGGTGGGAGAGGAGGCCCGGGAAACAGACGCCATCAATCCGAGCCCAACGCAAGCGGCAGTTCGCCCGTGGCTACTCGCGACAACGACGAAAAGCAGCATCACCTGTTGCCCATAGGGGAAGATCATGGGGCATCTACAAGTTATGAACAAAGAACACGCTACTCCGAAGGATCAGAATCGGCGCCACGTTCTGAGCGCCAGATCCCAGACGATATCAGCCCGCGCCCAATCGCAAACCCGTATCGCGCTACGGCTCCCTCATCTGATCTCGCTGAAGATCAGTCCAGGCGCTCCGGAGACGACGCCAGAGCCTTGCCGCCGGCTAAAGCCGTGGATGACGCATAAGTAAAGAAGGGAATCTTGGTCTGCGGGCTTAACCTCATTCGTGCTCACGAGTCGCGTAAAAGCGTATGTTGGGGTATCGTTCTATGGTCAGTTGCAGGTTAACCAGTGAGGGCGCTAGATAGGCGATCTGGCCACCGGCATCGATTGCTAAGCGTTCGAACACCTGCTCTTTAAATCGCTTAAGCTGCGACGCATCATCGCAGCCCAACCAGCGGACGGCGGCGATAGCAAGCGGTTCGAAAATGCATTCCACCTGATACTCATGTCGCAGTCGCCAGGCCACAACCTCAAACTGCAATGGCCCGACCGCCCCTAGGATCAAACTACTACCGTCCAAGGGTTTGAATACCTGAGTTGCCCCTTCTTCGCTTAGCTGCAGCAACCCCTTTTGCAAGGCTTTATTGCGAAGGGGGTTCTTGAGGGTAACGCGACGAAACAACTCGGGGGCAAAACAGGGTATGCCAAGAAACTTCAGCTCCTCTCCCTCGGTGAAGGTATCTCCTATTTGAACCGTGCCGCGGTTATACAGCCCCACAATATCCCCTGGCCATGCCTCCGTTGAGTGTTCTCGATCCCCAGCTAAAAAAGTTAACGCGTTGGTTGTTCTCAGATCCCTCGTCTTTAAACGCGAATGGTACAGCGTCATGCCCTTAGTGTAACGACCCGAACAGACCCTTAAAAAAGCAACACGATCTCGGTGAGCCGGATCCATGTTCGCTTGGATCTTGAACACGAACCCGGAGAACCTATCCTCACGGGGGTCAACCACACGGCTCAGCGTGTCTCTCGCCCGCGGTGCGGGGGCGTTCTCTATGAAACTGTTTAGAAGTTCCTTCACCCCGAAGTTATTCAGCGCGCAACCAAAAAAGACTGGCGTCAACTCCCCCTTCGAGAATGCTTGTTTATCGAAGGCGCAGCCAGCCCCAGAGATCAACTCGATCTCCTCGTGCAAGGTCTTGAGCTCCCCCTCCAGCTTCGCTTCTAAGCACGGACTGTTCAAACCCTCAATGACCTCGTGGGTGCGATATGCCATCACCCGGTCGTCATGTACATGATAAATGCCCTTGAAACGCTTTCCCGAACCAATCGGCCAGGTCTGCGGGGAGCAACGAACTCGCAACTTTTTTTCAATATCGTCTAATAAAGCCAGTGGTTCACGACTATCTCGATCAAGCTTGTTGATAAACGTCATGATCGCTGTGTTCCGAAGACGACATATCTCCATCAGCTTGATCGTGCGTTCCTCTACGCCTTTGGTCGCATCTATGACCATCAATGCGGAATCCACGGCCGTGAGCGTGCGATAGGTGTCCTCTGAAAAATCCTCGTGACCCGGGGTGTCCAGCAAATTGATGACGTGTGCGCGATAACAAAACTGCATTACGGAAGACGTAACCGAGATCCCACGCTGCTTCTCAATTTCCATCCAATCGGAGGTGGCATAGCGCGTATTTTTTCGCGCTTTGACGGTCCCAGCTATTTGAATTGCCCCACCTAAGAGCAACAATTTTTCGGTCAAGGTTGTCTTGCCGGCATCGGGGTGCGAAATAATAGCAAAGGTCCGCCTTTTGGCGACCTCAGCCTGGAGTTGTTTCATTGCGGAAAAAAACTACACAAACGCCGTCGGCGTTCCGATTTCCAACGTTACATAGGCCAGCGCGTAGTCCGCCTCGTCGGATAAACTGAGGTGGCTGGCACTGATTCGGAACCGGCCGAGTAGCTTATCGGCTTGATTTCGGCACCGCAAGAAAGGCCGCCCTGCCTCGTCGTGATCAACGCTGATATCGCGCAAGAACAAACCTTGGGCGATCCCCGTACCCAACGCTTTCGAAAACGCCTCCTTGGCCGCGAATCTCATGGCGAGAAACCGAGGCTGGTTTGCGCACGAGGCGAATTCCAAGTACTCCGATTCGCTCAGCACCCGTTTAGCAAAGCGCTCACCATGGTGATCGAGACACCTCTGGATACGGCTGATCCGCACCAGGTCGACACCAACACCGTAGATCACTTCCGCGCCTCCTCCAGGAGGCGCTTCATTTCTCGCACCGCCGCCTCAATACCACTAATCACCGCTCGCGCAATGATTGAATGACCGATATTCAATTCCCTGAGTTGCGGGACGACCGCAACTCGGGTGACGTTATGATAGTGTAAGCCATGTCCCGCATTAACCTTAAGTCCAGCGGTCGCTGCCCGCTTCGCTGCCAGGATGATTTCCTCTATGGCCTGATCCTGCGCGACGCCTTGTTTTGCGTTCGCATAGTGCCCCGTGTGCAGCTCTATCGTAGGCGCTTGTGCACGCACCGCGGCTTCTATTTGTCTTAGGTCTGGATCGATGAACAGAGAAACATCAATCCCCGCGTTTGCCAGGCGCTCACAGGTTTCCTTCACCTGGGACAGGCAACCCGCGACGTCCAGACCACCTTCCGTGGTCAACTCCTGGCGTCTTTCGGGTACGAGGCAGCAATGCTCAGGCTGTACCTTTTCGGCAATGCGTAGCATGTCTTCACTGATAGCCATCTCAAGATTCATTCGGGTCTGCAACAGTTCGCGCAAGAGGTAGACGTCCCGCTCCTGAATGTGGCGCCTGTCTTCTCTTAAATGCAGGGTTATCCCATCGGCACCGGCGTACTCTGCCAGGATCGCCGCTTGCACCGGATCCGGATAGCGCGTACCCCGAACCTGGCGCAACGTAGCAACATGGTCGATATTAACGCCAAGCAAAATGGGTTGTGATGAATTGTGCACAGAGATAAAGGCGGGATTATATCTTGGCGCTTAAACGGGCGATTTGGGGTAGCCGATCCTCACCGCGTAGCAGAGCCGATGTCCCACCGTTTTTCTTGAAACAGTCGCCTGACCTGGAGTGGCTTTTCTCCAATCAAAGGCGTTAACAGGAAACGCATCAGCACTTTGAGCTCCCGCAGTATAAGCGGCTCGTCAACTACGGACTCTCTAAGAGAGATCAAAGTTCGACCGTGTATCCTCACGGCTGGGGCGGAAATGGGTTTGGCTAGCACAGGCCCTTTGCCGCTTTGATAATAATATACGGCATCGCCCCGTATCGATGCTCCTGTCTCGGGTTCGCGTTCCAACACCAGGCCGTAGCCCAGTTCCTCAAGCAAACGTTTTTCAAAAAGCCTAAGCACGGGCTCCTCCTGGGTAGCCTGCCCCAGCAGGCCCAATGTTTGTTCATAGGCGCCAAACAATTCCGGGTGAGCATCGTGGCGAGCTAATAAACGCATCAGAAGCTCGTTTAAGTAAAGCCCGCTGAGGAGCTTGCGTCCCAGTAGGTGGTTCCCAGGGCCACATTCCTCCGCACAGGTTAACGTTCCAAGGTCGCCACGACCCACCCAACCCACGTGCAGTGGCCTAAAGGGTTGCAACGGACAGAATTGCGGTGTTCGACGTCGTCTCCCACCTCTCGCAACCAGCGCAACGCGACCGTAGGCATACGAAAAAACCTCAAGCAGCAAACTCGTTTCGCGATAATCACGCCGGTGCAATACATAGCTCGGGTCTGCCTCTACGCGCATCGATTGAGACGAGCGGCGGATTTACCCGCCTGCCATAGATCGCTCCCTGACCAGTTCGGCGTCGCGGCTGTAGATCCCAATTGCCGCGCAAGAAAGATATCTTCGGAGCATTTGTTAGCCACTTTGACCCAAGTTTGCAGATACACCCGCCTGCCTAACAGGCGTTCCAGATCCCGACGCGCCGCTACACCCACCTGTTTAATTAGTGTCCCCCGGTTCCCGATCACGATCCCCTTTTGCCCTTTAGTTTCAACCCAAACGGTGGCGATGACGTTGACACTTTCCCGCGTTTTTTTGTACTCCTCCACCACCACACCGAGGCGGTAGGGGATCTCCTGTCCTAAGAGACGCATCAGTTTCTCACGCACGATCTCGCCGGCCAAAAACCTGTCACTACAATTCGTTATTTGATTATTGGAGAACCACCGTTCCGCAAGCGGAAGTTGTCTGAACACACAGTCCTCGAATCGGACCATGTCTGTCCGCTTACGTGCGCTAAGGGGCACGACTTCCGTGTAAGCGCGATAATTACTCACCCGCGCCATGAATGGAAGCAATCGTTGTTTATCGTCCACCCGGTCAACTTTGTTAATCAGCAGCACAACTGGGGCCGCCACTCCATCGAGTTGACGCAGGATAGACTCGTCCGCCTCCCTCCAACGCAGCGCCTCAATAATAAAGACGATTAAATCCGCACCCGCGAGAGCCGCTGCGGCTTGTTGGTTGAGATACCAATCGAGGGCACTGCACGCCTTCACCCGCATGCCCGGCGTGTCGATAAAAACCGCTTGTGACCGCCCGCGGGTTTTGATCCCAAGGATCTGATGCCGCGTCGTCTGCGGTTTGCGCGAGGTAATGCTAAGCTTCTGACCGAGAACTTGGTTGAGCAGAGTCGACTTGCCCACGTTGGGTTGTCCAACGAGAGCCACGCTACCACAATGTCCCAGCGATGGGCTAAGCGCCATAGTGTCCGAAGCCGTTCACCGCAGGTGTGCTATCCCTTGAATCGCGAGATACGATCAATGGCATGATCGAGATCGCTTTTTATAGTTCATCTGTTCCGCTTGAAGGGTAGCCGCTGTTGTGCACAAGACTTCCAATGCTTTGCTGGCGGCGGTTTGTTCGGCTCCACGTCGGCTTGCGCCCTGCCCTTCGATAGCCTCGGGGATCCCGTCTCCCATGCAGCGCACGGTAAACAGTCGCTCATGCGGCTCGCCTTCCATTGACGTCACCTCGTAAGTGGGAAGGGGACACCCTTTTGCCTGCAGCAACTCCTGCAATTGGGTCTTGGGGTCTTTCTTGACTGTGGCCAAAGATAGCGACCCGAGGGTGGGCTCGAGCAAGCTGAGAACAACGGACCGAGCGACTTTGAAACCTGCGTCCTCATAAACCGCGCCGATAACTGCTTCCAGCCCGTTTGCGAGAATGGAAAGGCGCCTCCCGCCACCGCTTCTCCGCTCACCCTGGCCGAGATGCAAACATTCCCCTAGCTCCAGGTCCTCAGCCATTCTCGCTAAGGCTTCCCTACTCACCAGCGACGCCCTAAGCCGCGTAAGTTGCCCCTCGTTAGCATCCGTGAACCGCTGATACAGCGCTTCTGCAACTATCAACCCCAACAAAGCGTCGCCTAGAAATTCCAGGCGTTCATTATTTTTTCCCGCCGCACTTCGATGTGTTAAGGCCTGCTCCAGCAGTGATTGATCCTTAAACACATAGTTGAGGGCGTGATAGAACCGTGGTGATGATTCACTCAAGGGTGCTTCCACTCTCCCTAACCGCGACCGCTTTATCGAATTTTAACACCAGATCCAGATCACCAAAAAGTGGGCCTCGGCCTTCGTACTGCATATGCAAGGTGCGCTCTTTTTTTCCCTTCTCTTTTTCGACCTTAAAGTGCTTTTTGATATTGCGCTCATCAAAGCGACGCACTTCTTGTACCTCGAAATTACGCAGCAACAGATTCTTAATTTCGTCCCCGTTCTTCATTGCAATATCCGGCATCGTGGCAATCGTCTTCAGCGAAGCGTTAACCCTGAATGCTTCGTTATACAAGGGGAACAGCTTGAGGACAACCAACGCAAAAAAGCCTACCAGTGCACAGATCAAGAAAAAACTGATCAACGTCAAACCCTGCTGTTTATGTGAGTTAACCATGTCGCTCCCCTCCTTACTCAGTCAATTTTGTCGCCAATGCGGCGCCATTCGATGCCGCCGTTCTTGCTATCCCAATTCATCCAGATCATAAACGCTTTGCCGATGAGGTTTTCATCGGGCACCATACCCCAATACCGGCTGTCCTTGCTGTTGTCCCGATTGTCACCGAGCACAAAATACCGGTTTTCGGGAACAACAACCTCAACGTCTAGAGACGGGTATTCGGGCATTACCAGGATAGTGTGCTTCACTTCATCCAGTTGCTCATCCCGCATCAAAGCCCCAGTCATCATGATCCCAGCGCCAACTCCGGCATAGGGTCTGATCTCCTGTTGCAGCATGGGCTGGCCGTTGATGAATAGCACTTTATTATTATAGGCGATATGATCGCCCGGCAAACCCACAACCCGCTTGATATAGGGCGTGGTCGGATCCTCAGGATAGCGAAATACGACCACATCGCCCCGCTTCGGGGAGCCTATATCCGCTATTTTGGTGTTGAGCACCGGTAGCCGGACACCGTAGCTATATTTATTGACCAAAATAAAATCACCGATCAACAAGGTCGGCATCATCGATGCCGAAGGGATCCGGAACGGCTCTACGAGAAACGAGCGCAGCAGCAGAACGATAAGAAAAATGGGGAAAAACGAGCGAGCATACTCGATTATAATCGGAGCTTTTTGCGCCGGTTCGATCTCTTCACGCGCAGATTTCGGCCCTAAAGGGGCGAGCTTTATTTTTCGCCTTTTGGCTAAAAACACCGAGTCACCCAGCGCAATAGCACCGCTGATCGCGGTCAATGCCACCAGGATGGTTGCAAAATCCACATTCATTTTTCTCTACCCACGGTTAGTACGGCCATAAACGCTTCTTGCGGGATCTCCACAGATCCAAATTGTTTCATTCGTCTTTTTCCAGCTTTCTGTTTCTCTAAAAGTTTGCGTTTTCGGGTGATATCTCCCCCGTAGCACTTGGCCGTAACGTTTTTTCGCATCGCCTTCACTGTTTCTCTTGCGACCACCTTCGAGCCGATAGCGGCTTGAATCGCCACTTCGAACATCTGGCGAGGAATGATTTCCTTCATCTTTGCAGCCAGCTCCTTGCCTCGCCGTGGCGCCTGCGTGCGGTGCACGATGCTGGACATGGCATCGATCCGCTCCCCGTTTATTAAAACATCCAGCTTCACCAGTTCAGCCTGCTGGTAACGGACGAAATTATAATCCATTGACCCATAACCACGGCTCAGCGATTTCAAACGATCGAAGAAATCCGACACCATTTCGCTCATCGGTAACTCATAACTAACAGCGACATGACCGGCGGAATAGCGCATTTTTTGCTGTACCCCGCGTTTTTCCACACAGAGGTTAATGACACCTCCGAGATAATCTTGGGGAACCAGAATATCTGCCTGAATGATGGGTTCGCGGATTTCTTGAATTTCATTTGCAGGCGGTAGGTTGGCGGGATTGTCGACCCGATGCACGGCACCGCTCGTCGACCGCACTTCGTAAACCACGGTCGGCGCGGTGGTTAACAACTCGAGGTCGTATTCCCTCTCTAGGCGTTCTTGCACGATCTCCATGTGCAGCATGCCCAAAAATCCGCAGCGAAATCCGAACCCTAGAGCCTGAGACGTTTCCGGTTCATACTGCAGGGAAGAATCATTGAGACGCAGCTTCCCCAAGGCCTCGCGCAGGTCCTCGTACTGCCCGGAATCCACCGGGAACAGGCCAGCGAACACATTAGGTTTGACTTGCCTAAATCCTGGTAGCGCCCGTACGGCGGGGCGTTTTGCCTCCGTCAGCGTATCTCCAACCGGAGCGCCTTCAATGTCCTTGATGCCCGCTATGACATAACCAACGTCACCCGCGCACAACTCCGCACGCGGTTGCGGTTTAGGTGTCAATATCCCTACAATGTCGGTGCGAAAAGTGCGCTCAGAGGACATAACGCATATGGTCATTCCGGCCTTCAGGCAGCCCTCAAATACGCGCACCAGTGACACCACGCCCAAATAGTTATCAAACCAGGAATCTACAATAAGCGCTCTCAATGGCGCCTCTGGGTCACCTGATGGCGGTGGGATGCGGTGCACGATAGCCTCCAAAAGCGCTTTAACACCGTGCCCCGTTTTAGCGCTAACCTGGAGTGCCTCCTGGGCTTCGATGCCAATGATTTCTTCGATCTCGCGTATAGCCCGTTGCACATCCGCGGCTGGAAGATCGATCTTGTTTAGCACCGGGATCACGGCGAGCCCCTGCTCAACCGCCAAGTTACAGTTGGCCACGCTCTGAGCTTCGACGCCCTGCACCGCATCAACAACCAAAAGTGCTCCCTCACACGCCGCAAGCGAACGGGAAACTTCGTACGAAAAATCCACGTGTCCCGGCGTATCGATAAAATTTAGCCGATACCCCTGGCCATCGTTTGCTGGGTATTGCAAGCTAACGCTTTGCGCTTTGATGGTTATCCCGCGCTCGCGTTCGAGATCCATGGAGTCCAAAACCTGCTCCTCCATCTCACGGGCGCTGAGGCCCCCACATAGTTCGATGATCCGATCGGCAAGCGTAGACTTGCCATGGTCAATATGCGCGATAATGGAAAAATTCCGAATAGGCCCCATAACAAATCGATCTTGCGCGAAATACAAAAAGATGTTTGCCGGCGCACCTTCCGGGTTGTGCGGCAGAAATAGCGGGGGGCGGATGCTTCTTATTCTTAGCGGATTTCGCCCCTAGCGGCCTCACAAGGCGGTAAACTGATAATAAAACGCACTTATTCCGAGATTTTCAGGGCTAGGAAAATTGGGCCTCCTTTGCGTTGAATCAGCACCGGTACCGCCTTTCCTTCGGGTAGTTGAGCGACCACCTCTTTTAAGTGCTTTGAATCTTTTACCTTCTTGCCGTCGATTTGAAGGATGACGTCCCCTTCCAGGATACCCGCTTTTTGCGCCGGACCATCGTCCACTTCCTGCACAAGAACACCGTAATCATCCAACTTAAGCTTTTCTCTTTGCTCTTTGGTCAGATCTTCGAGCACTAGCTTTAGCCGCTTCTCCCTTGTTGTCCCTGGTTTCTCGGTTACCGACAGTGCAATTTCTTCTTCCGGAGGTAATTCGCCTATGGTCACCTCTAGGGTTCGTGCGGTTCCCTCTCTGATGATCTTAACCGGCGTCTTCTTGCCAACTACCGTGCTCCCCACCATGGGAGGGAGGTCCGATGACAAGTCGATCGGATTACCGTCGAATTCAATGACTACATCCCCCGTCTTAAAACCCGCTTTGCTCGCGGGACTGTTCGGAAGGACCTCTGCAACCAGTGCTCCTCGGGGCTTACCCATCCGAAAAGACTCCGCAAGCTCTTTAGTAACATCCTGTATCAGCACTCCTAACCAGCCGCGAATGACGCTGCCTTTATCGCGTAGTTGCTGGTAAACATTCATCACGACATCGATCGGAATCGCGAAAGATAAGCCCATAAAACCGCCGGTACGGCTGTATATTTGGGAGTTGACCCCAATGACCTCCCCGTCGAGATTGAACAACGGCCCACCCGAGTTACCTGGGTTGATCGCGACATCGGTCTGGATGAAAGGCACGTAGTTCTCGTTCGGCAAGTTGCGCCCTATGGCGCTGACGATACCCGCCGTAACCGAGTAATCAAATCCAAAGGGCGATCCTATTGCCAACACCCATTCTCCCACTTTCAAGTTTGCCGAACGCCCTATTTTCGCCACGGGAAGGTCCTTCGCGTCTATTCTTAAAACCGCCAGGTCGCTGCGCTCGTCCGTGCCGATCACTTTGGCCGCGTACTCCCGGCGATCACTCAAGCGAACCAAAATTTCATCAGCGTCCTTAACCACATGGTAATTCGAAATGACGTAACCGTCCTTGGAGATCACGAATCCGGAGCCGAGCGATGTTTGAGGCGTGAATCCCTGTGGGCCTTCTTCTTCGAAAAATCGACGCAAAAAATCATTGAACGGGCTGTCTTCTGGTAAGTCTGGGATCTTGAACTCCTTGGGCAAACGATCCTTTTTCCCCGCACGTTTGACCGTCGTGCCTATGTTAACGACAGACACCCTGTTTTCCGCAGCTAGCTGGGTGAAATCAGGCAACTCACGCCCAAACCCATAGGCGCTGCCGACAAAAGGCAACATCAGCATTAGCATGAAAGCCACATACGGATTCTTCAACCCACTACCTCTAAGTTTATCGCTTGAAAAAGATATCCTGCCCCACCCACCCGAAATGGGGTGTAAACAGCACGGCTTGAGCGTTCGCTTAAAATTAATCTTCTTTGCCGGCAATCGAACCCGCGACCCGGCGAACGGTCACGGCCGGCAATTCACCGACGATCGTGACTTGGTACCCATCAGTCATCCATGTATAGGTATTGACTGCCCCTAAAGAAGTTTGATCTTCGACACTACCTGCATCTGGAGCCGCTGATTTTTCCACAAATACCGATAAGGTTGCCAGACCATCAGAAAAAAATAGATGATCGACTGCCGGCCGACTCGGGGTTAGAGCCTGTTCTTCATAGCCTCGCATGGCAAAACCCTCCGGCAACCAGTTAACGGTCCATTTAGCACTGGAGCCGTCGGCTGCTTTGATTCCACCGGGTTCGTTTCGGTACCAAGTATACCCTTCCCCGGCGAGTTTCGGTGTCAGCAGGGAATCGGGAATGAAATCACGCAGTTTAATGCTGGTGAAAAGCACTTCTTCCAGAGTTTCGCCCTGGGCATCCAGAATATGCGACTTCAGTAGCAAATAGGAAGTAGTGTCTATCCACAGCTTATGTTCGTAACGATCCGGATCCTTAGGCTGGATGCGGACCACCCATGCCTCCCTGCCGGCTACGCGATCCTTTCCTAATACACTAAAGGAGTAGAGGTTTTCTATCTGTTCAATGGGCTTTGGAAGGGGGCCGGGGGAAATCTCCGAAAAGCGGTTTTTGACCACCATCACCGCCCGGTTATCGGGGAACACGCATGTCGTTTGCCGCTCGTCCCGGACCAGCTCTCGCGCTGGTCCGCTAAGCGATGTCAGCCGTTCTCGCTCCCGGCCTTTATCGGCCTTATGGATGATCCGCATGCTGTGGAGGTTCTTTCCCCGTTGATAAACCAATATGCCTTCAAAGCTTAAGCTCTTACGAGCCTCCGACATGCGATCGATGATCTCACGGGCTTCCTTGGTAGAGCCCCCTGCGTGGCCGGCAAGGGAAGCCTGTAAAATGAGCGTGGCGACGAAAACTCGAAGGGGAAATAGCGCCCTCACTGAACAAACCGCCTAAACCTAATCTCGTGCTGGCAAACGGAACAAGCTATGCCGCGCGTCGGAACGCGTTTGGCTTCATTCGGCTACCGCCCTGCTTGATACCCGACTACCCGTGCATAAGGCGCCACGCCGTGCACGGTAAAACTGTCAAGGTATTGGTTGTGCTTCACCAAGTAACTGTTTAATCGGGATTCACCGGCGAAGCCGGTAGAGGTGGGTCGCGTTTTTGGGGGATGTTGCGGTATGGACCGCGTTTGCTCTGAGGGTATGCGCCGCCTCTCGTCTGAGATTTGCACCGCTTGTCCAGCAATCAAAGTGGGTTTTCCCACCATCTGTCCTTGCTCGGCTTTGCTCATAAAAAGCGCAAAGGCACACACGGAAGCCGCAATCGCCCCACCCACCAGCCACTTCTTTTTCGCCTGAGACTCCGAACGTGAAAGCAGCCAGAAAGGTTCCTCCTCCACGGCTTTCATGACATTCGACACGAAATCGGGCCGCCAGTGCTCGGGAACCGCGTTTCTGACTGCATCCCCGATAAGGTAGAAGCGCCCCACAGTCTCCCAGGCAGATTTATCTCGTCCCAGATCAGTGAGTAAAGTGGCGGCTTCCGACTCTGGCAACTCGCCGTCAATAAGCGCCGAGCATTGCTCAAATTTATCGTCACTCATGGCTAACAGTCACTCCAGCAAGGGTTTTAAACGCTTGTCGATCGCCTCGCGGGCACGGAAAATACGGGATCTCACGGTGCCAATCGGGCAACTCATCACTTGAGCTATCTCCTCGTAGCTAAGCCCCTCGACTTCCCGCAAGTTAATTGCGGTGCGAAGATCTTCCGGCAAGGTTTCGATCGCCTCCACGATCGTCTTTTGGATCTCCTCCGTCAACAAGAGGTTTTCCGGGGTTGCCTGGTCCTTTAGAAGGGATTCCAGTTCGGGCGTTTCACCCTCAACCGTTTCGGGCTCTACCTCCGTGGGCCGCCGAGACATCATGACCAAATAGTTCTTGGCCGTATTGATGGCGATCCGGTACAGCCAGGTGTAAAACGCGCTTTCCCCCCGAAACTTGGGTATCGCTCGATACGCTTTTAGAAATGCCTCCTGAGCCACGTCTAAGGCATCGCTGGGGTCGCGGACGTAGCGGGACACAAGCTTGACAATGCGATGTTGGTACTTGAGCACCAACAGATCGAATGCCGACTTGTCTCCACGCTTTACCCTCTCGACCAGATGGATATCCGCGCCGTCGTCGCCCATCCGGGCTTACCCCTTGTATTATTATCGCGGCGCCTCATCCCCATGCCTAAACGCGTAGACCACCAATGTAGGATATAGTTCGCTTGCACGCGTCCGCTACGGTGCTGCCGCACACACCGGGTGACCCCTAAGCCCCCTCAGGAGGGAGCCAGTATAACAGCTAAAACACAAGTGTCTCGTACATACGACTTCGACGTTCTGATCGTCGGCAGCGGAGCGGCCGGGTTAAGCCTCGCCTTGCAGCTTGCGCCGAGCGCTGGGATCGCGGTGTTGTCAAAAACAATGCTAAATGCGGGAGCGACTTATTACGCCCAGGGCGGAATCTCGGCCGTATTGGACGCCTACGATTCGATCGAAGCCCATGTGCAGGACACCCTAAACGCTGGCGCCGGTTTATGCGATCACAACGTGGTCTGCTACGTGGCCGCCCAAGGTCGTGCCAGCGTACAGTGGCTCGTCCGCCAGGGCGTTGACTTCACCCGCTATACCACGCCCGATGGACGCAGCAACTACCACTTGACCCAGGAAGGCGGACATAGCCACAGGCGGGTGATCCATGTTTCCGATGCCACGGGACAAGCCGTACAAGGGGTACTGGAAAGGCGCGCGCGCGAACAGCAAAACATCGCCTTGTTTGAGGACCACATCGCTATCGACTTGGTGACCGGGAGGAAGTTGAGCCTTAGCACGGATCGATGTTTAGGGGCTTATGTGCTAGACAAAAGCAGCGGCCACGTGCACACGTTTCGCGCGCGTTATACGGTTCTGGCCACAGGCGGCTCTGGAAAAGTCTACCTCTATACCAGCAACCCGGACGTGGCCACGGGGGATGGCATTGCAATGGCGTGGCGTGCCGGCTGCGAGGTCGCCAACATGGAATTCATGCAATTTCACCCCACCTGCCTTTATCATCCGAACGCAAAATCCTTTCTCATCACCGAGGCGATCCGCGGCGAGGGCGGAAAGCTCCTGTTGCCCGACGGCACACCATTCATGCACAAATTCGATCCCCGCGCAGAGCTGGCCCCACGGGACATTGTCGCCCGCGCCATCGATCACGAGATGAAGCGGACCGGTAGCGATTGTGTTTTTCTCGATATCAGTCACCGATCCCTCGAGTTCATTGAAACCCATTTCCCAACGGTAACTGCCACCTGCCGCAAACACGATATCGATCCCGCCACGGCACCCATCCCGGTGGTACCCGCGGCTCATTATACGTGCGGGGGTGTGCCAACGGATCAATGGGGCCGTACATCAATCCCGGGGCTTTACGCCATTGGCGAGGTTGCATGCACCGGTCTTCACGGCGCCAATCGGATGGCCAGCAACTCTTTGCTGGAATGCCTTGTGTTTGCCCACGCGGCGAGCCATGACATTCGCACCAGACTGCCCACCCCCCCTGATTTAGCTGCCATCCCCGATTGGGACGAGAGCCAGGTCACCGATTCGGATGAAGAAGTCGTGGTCTCCCACAACTGGGAAGAACTGCGGAGGTTAATGTGGGACTATGTTGGCATCGTTCGGACTACCAAGCGGCTGCAACGTGCGAACAACCGCGTGCGCTTGCTGCAGTCCGAAATAGCCGAGTACTATGGCAACTTCCGGGTTTCGAATGATTTGATTGAACTGCGCAACCTCGTGCTTGTCGCCGAATTGATCATTCGCTCGGCCTTGGCGCGCAAGGAAAGCCGGGGTTTGCACTATATTCTGGATTTTCCACACCCAGACGACAGCCGCCCTCCGCAGGACACCGTTTTAACGCCCACCGCATTAACGCCCACCGCTCGATGAGTGCTCGCTCTGGCTTGGGCAAAAACGAGTGTCCGAGGGGCTACTGCCCTGCTACAGACTTGCTCAAGGACAGGGTGATCCTGATCACCGGCGCGGGAGGCGGGATCGGGGGCGCTCTCGCTAAAGCCTGCGCGGCTCACGGTGCAACCACGGTGCTGCTGGGAAAAACCGTGTCCAGGCTGGAGCGTACCTATGACGAAATCGAAGCTCAAGGTCATCCTTGCCCGGCCTTATACCCACTCGACCTAGAGAAAGCCTTTGAAAGGGATTTCGAGGCGCTTGCCCAAAACATCGGCACGACGTTCGGCCGTCTCGACGCCGTGGTCCATAACGCCGCTATCTTGGGGGAGCTTTGCCCACTCAGGCATTATGATTTACGGATCTGGGGGCGTGTCATGCAGGTCAATTTACACGCGCCCTTGTTGCTAACCCGGGCCTGCTTGAGCTTGCTAAAACAGGCAGAGAATCCCTCGATCGTGTTCACCAGCGACACGGTGGGGCGCAGAGCCCGTGCTTATTGGGGTGCATACGCCGTGTCGAAATTCGCGCTGGAAGGTATGATGCAGGTGTTCGCCGACGAACTGGAGCGCAACACCCGCATCCGGGTCAATTCAATCGATCCCGGACCGGTTAGAACGCGGCTGCGGACGGCTGCCTATCCTGCGCAGACCCCATCCGCGTGGGCCAAGCCTGAAGACGTGGTACTTCCCTATCTGTTCTTGCTCGGTCCGGACAGCCAACATATTAACGGCTGTGCTTTGAGTGCCCAACCGGCGATCAAAGCGCGCGTGCCCGGGCCGTAGTAGGTTCTTCCGACAAGCCGCGAGCTAGCCCCTTTGAGCCCGGCAGCTCATTACCTACGCTCAGA
>JBOIEE010000140.1:0-7522 GCA_050740975.1 Gammaproteobacteria bacterium
ACATTGGCCGCGGCGATGATCTCCGCGACCTCGTCCCAGTCGGTGCGCACGAACCCGCCCAAGCCCCGCACTGCGGTGTAGCGCTTGCGCTTTTCCGGATCGGCTTGGATCGCCGCCCAGGCTTCTACCGGGTCTTTGCCCGTGGCCCGCTCCTCGCGGTAGAGGCTCAACAGGCGTTCTCGGATCAAAGGATATTTCACCCGATGCGGGCTGTATAAATACCAGGAATAACTGGCCCCACGCTGGCAGCCCCGCGGCTCGTGATCCGGCAGATCGGGCCGGGTGCGGGGGTAGTCGGTAGCCTGCATTTCGAAGGCGACCAAACCGCTTTTCACGTGGATGTTCCAGGAGCAGCCGCCGGTGCAATTGACCCCGTGGGTAGAGCGCACCACTTTGTCGAAACGCCAGCGGTTGCGATAGGCGTCCTCCCATTGCCGACTTTCGTTGGTCACGATCCCGTGCCCGCCGGAAAACGTGCCCTGCACCCTTTTGAAGAATCTCAGACGCTCGAGAAAATGGCTCATTGCTACCTCCTGTTGGGCTCAATAGACGTCTTTGAGATAACGCCCCTCGGCCGCAAGCTTTTTGACAGACTGCGCCGCTCCTTCCTCGGAGAGTTGCCCCGCCTGCACCGCGATCCGATGTAGGGCTGCATCCACATCGGGCGCCATCCGTGTGGCATCGCCGCAGACGTAGAAATAGGCGCCTTCCAGCAACCAGGCCCACAGCGCTTTGCTGTTTTGAATCATCCGGTGCTGGACATAGAGCTTGTCTTGCTGGTCGCGCGAGAAGGCCGTATCCAACTTGGTCAGCAAGCCCTCGCGCAGGTATCTTTCTACCTCTTCTTCGTAAAAGAAATCGGTTGCCGAATGCGGATTGCCGAAAAACAGCCAGGTTTTTCCTTTATGGCCTAGTGCCGCACGTTCCTCCAGGAACGCACGGAAGGGGGCGATGCCGGTGCCCGGGCCGACCATGATGATCGCGGCATCACCGTCTTGGGGCAGGCGAAAACTGTATCCGGCCTGAACGTAAACTCGGACTTGGTCACCGGGATTCAAAGCGTTGGCAAAATAGGTTGACCCAACCCCTTTGCGTAAGCGCTTTTTGCGCCGATAGCGCACGATACCCACCGTGAGATGCACCTCGTTCCTGTGTGCCCTCAAAGAGGAGGCGATCGAATAAAGCCGCGGTTGCAAGCGCCCGAGCTTAAGCGCTAAGTCTACCGCTTCGGGCCGGGCCGAAGGGTATTCTTCCAGTATATCAAGCAGATCCTGGCCTTCGTCCGCGCCTGCCTCCGCGAGCGCGCGCAAAGCGGCGGCCTGTTTGCCATCCGTGGCGTGCTCCGCCAGAAACTCGATCGCTTCGTCGCTCGGCTTGGTGATATCGAATTCTGTTTCCAAGGCTGCGCGCACCGACAGCGTGCTGCCGTTAAGCGTGACCTGCTTCTCACCGGTTGCGGCCAGCACCTCCAGTATCGACTGCACCAGCGCCGGGCAGTTGTGAGGGAAAACCCCAAGGGAATCGCCCGGTTGATATGTGATCCCGCTGCCCGTGAGGTCGACGGCGACATGCCGGGCATCTTTGACCGAGCCGTTTTTGGTCAAGGGCGCGATGGCGATGGCTTTGGCGCTAAACGGATTCTTACGGCTGTATATACCCCCGGCCGCGGCGGCTGGCCCTGGGCTCTGGGCAACGTCCTTGGCAGGGCCTTTGGCAAACAGCTCCTTCAGCATCTTGCGGGTTTCTTTGGCCCCGGGCACACACAGCGTGAGATCGTTCTCCGCGCCGCTGGCGATGGCCTCCGCATAGGTCTTGCAAAGATAGCCGCATTGGCCGCAGTCTTGCTGCCCCATCGCCGCCATCAGCTTAAGCCTGTACGGTCTGCCCTCGGCGAGATCCATGCGCTGCGCTATGGGCATGGTGTCATCATGCCAGGGATAATCTTCCTGTTCCTCGACGCGGGCTTCCGGTTCGAGGTTGGGGGTGGTGCTCTCCTCTAGGCCCAAGACGCCGGCAAAGAAGCCGTCCAGCCAGGCGCGTTGGGCGGGGCTGAAGGGGGCATTATCCGGGATCAAGCTGATCGGCATGGTCTGTTCACGCGGCCTGCACGGTTTCCTGATTCATGAGAGCGAGCAATTCTTCCTTGGAATGCCGGTTGGCAAACTCCGCAAACCCTTCGTCCTTAGTTTTACGGTGGGTCAAATACGCACCCAAGAGCTGCTCGATGAAGGCGGGCGCTTCCTCTGCCACCACATCGCGCTGTAGCTCTGCGGCCAGGCGTTGGTTCTCGCCATAGCCACCGCCAACATAAACGTGATATCCCTCCGCATCCTGGTCATCGTCACCTCCCGATACCTTGCAGGCAAGCAGGCCGATATCCCCGATATAGTGCTGGGCACACGAATGGTGGCAACCGGTCAGATGAATATTGATCGGCCGATCGAGCTTAATTCGTTGCTCTACAAACTGCGCGATCTGGGTGGCGTGGTGCTTGGTGTTAGAGGCCGAGAACTTGCACCCCGTGTTACCCGTACAGGCGACCAAGCCCGCACGAATATTGTTGGTAGCATAGTCCAGACCCAGATCCGTGATCGCCGCCTTAACCGCCTCAAGATGTTGTTTGTGGATATCCGAGATCAAGAGGTTCTGCCACACCGTGAGCCGTATCGTTCCACTGCCGTAACGCGCAGCGATATCGGCCAGTCCTCGCATCTGCTTTACGCTGAGCTTTCCAACTTCGAGCACGACGCCGATGTAATAGCAGCTTTCCTGAGTTTGCTCATGGACGCCGATATGCGCCAGTTTGTCGATAGGCGCGCGTGGTTCGCATTCATCCACAGGCAGGCGGTGCAGACCGAAGGGCAGCCGTTTTTCCACCTCCTCCATAAATTTATCCAGCCCCCAGCTATCGAGCACGTATTTCAGGCGCGCCTTGGTGCGGTCGGTGCGATCGCCGGAATCGATGAATACGCGCACGATGGCCGCAGCCACGCTGGTGCATTCTTCCGCTTTCAATACCACGCCGGTATCGCGGGCAAAGTCCTGATGACCGGTGATACCGCCGAGCTGCAGCCGAAAGTAAACTCCTGGCTCCACGGACCTGCCCTCACTGACACGCACCGCGGCAAAGCCGATATCGTTAGTGTCCTCCAGCACGCTGATACGGCCGCCGCCGTCGAATGCGATATTGAACTTACGCGGCAATCCGTACAGCTCGCGGTGATTGAGTATGTAGTAATGGAGCTCGCGTGCCCAAGGGCGGGTGTCTATCAGCTCTTGGGGATCGATCCCGGCGGTGGGGGAACCGGTGACGTTGCGGATATTGTCCGCCCCCGCCCCCCGGTTGAGGATGCCGAGCTCATAGAGCCCCATGAGCACACTCGGTCCGTCTGCTGCCCCGATCTCTCGGATCTGCAGGTTGGCGCGGGTGGTGACATGCGCATAACCCCCTGCGTAGCGCTCGGTCAAATCGGCTACGCCTCGGAGCTGATGGGCGTTTAATATCCCATTCGGCAGCCGCAGCCGGCACATATACGAATCCTGCGCCGGGGCGGTATAGAACAAGCCGAAAAACTTGGTACAGAACACATCGGTGCCTTTAGGGAATTCACCGGCCTCTGCCCTCTTTACGAATTCCTCCCAGCGGTCTAATGGGTGTTTCTCTCGCTTCGCCTTCTCCTCTGCCACCAACTGTTTGCCTTGCGCCAGGAACCGGTCCTGTGCTTGCTGATGAGCTGCCTCAGGCCCCATCGGCACAGCAGCCGCCGCTGTCTGCGGGGCTGGGGCGATTGCCGGCAGAGTCCCCAGCGACTTCAGCTTTTGTGCGATCTGCAGCCCGCTGGTGAAACCTTCAAGATAACGCTTTTGTTCGCCTGTAAATTCTTGGTCCGTCACGATCGCCCAACGCCTATCCCGCTGCCGCGGTGTTCTTCGTAGTCTGCATGCTTAGAGAAGCTCGGCCTTAATCAGCCGACGTATACTGGACAGCCATATCTGCCAGGAAGGCATCCTTAAGCAAGCGCAGTATGCGTGCCAGGTTCCGCAGCGCATTAAGTAATTGAATCAACGAGGTTCGAAATTAAACGCTGTCGACGGAAATCCGGTCCACGCACTAAGCTGGGGCTGAACCTACTGTTGTGCACGATCATGGTGCGCCTAAGGCCTCGCGCGGAGCCGAAACGCTGGATGAGCAATACAGGGCAACGGTCCGTGAGCTCAAACATAATGAACCCAGACTTCGTCCCTTCTTCCCCGATGAGGATTAAGGGGTCAATGGGGTCACTCTGACCCCACTGACGCCGCATTGACGGGCTATTTCTTACTCGTCAGAGACGCCGAATAGCATCATGTTAAAGGTCGCAGATGTGCTAGGGGGGGCCACCGGCGCTAACCTTGAGCAGATAAGTAGCTAGCGGCATCTCGGGCGGGACCTGCACCACAATCTCGGTCGGAGAAAAACTTTTCACCTCCAACACTTCATCAGCCAACGTTACAATTGGGGAATGACTGCTGCCAAAGTTTCGGCCAGAGATAATCATAAGCCTGTCGCTTGAATCAATTTCAGTGCTCAGAATCACTGGTTCTGGCGGTCTCGGCAAGACTTGTGCCGCACCCGCCCCAAACGTTGTCAACCCGATGATCATCATTAGGACCGCTTGCATGCTTAGTTTAAGCATCTTTCCCTCCTTCATTCATTTATTTGTTTATTGAACATTAAGGCCTTAGTAGCGCTGGTTCATAGGCCCTAGCCTGAAGTATAGTCACCTAGCGTTGACAGATCTGTGAAAAATTCACATTCGACTCCCGACGACATCGTCACACCCCGCTTGCCAGCACGATGGCTCCCAGCGTGTTTACCAAAAACAGGAGGAGGATCCCTATGTCGGCCTGGAAAACGCAGCCCAGGAGGAGCATTCACCCCACCTCAGCGTGTCAGTAGATAGAACAAACATATAACCAGCAGGAACAACATCCCCGAAAGACCTCTCCAAAACGCCACCGGATTGCGTTCGATCAGTGGACTCCGACCGTTGTCGCATAGCTTGGGGTTTGGATGCCGCAGATCGTACAGCAACTCGGAAAGGGCTTCGTACCGCCCCGCCGGATCGGGCTGCACGGCTTTACGCAGAGCCCCATCGATCCACAGGGGAACATCAGGCCGAAAAGTGGTCAGCGGACGATAGCTGAATCTTCGTAAGTCCGGTTTTTTTTCCCATTCCGGAAACGATACCCGATAGGGCAGTTGGCCTGTCAGAAGCTCATAAGCGATCACCCCCAAGGAGTAGATATCGGAGCGCTGGGTCGCCAGCTGTCCGAGCAGGTATTCGGGAGCAACGTAATTTTTGGTGCCGAGCAGTTGTTCCCGGGCTACCGGAGTGGCGATCTCGGCAACACCGGCGACTTTGGCCGACCCAAAGTCGACCAACTTCACCGTGCCGGCAAGATCGAGCATGATGTTTTCCGGTTTCAAATCCTGGTGGATCATCTCCAGTCTGTGAAACGCGCGCAGGCCTTTGGCGATTTGCTCCACGAGCCCGCGCACGGCCTCCAAAGAGGGCGCGGGATGGTCCCGCATCCATTGCCTCAAGGTCGCCCCCTCTATGTACTCCGTGACGTGGTACAAAAACCGCCGCCGCCGGGTGGGCTTGTACACTTTCTCTACATGCGGGCTATCGATCCGCTGCCCGATCCATTCCTCCAGAGTGAAGCGTTCGATATAGGCCGGGTCGTCTTCGTAGTTTACCGAAGGGGTTTTCAGCACTACCCGAAGCCCGGTTTCCATGTCAAGAGCGAGGTAAAGCTGAGTGCGTTTACTGGCGTAGATCTCGCGTATGACCCGGTAGCCATCGATGATCATGCCCTCAGTGAGGGCAGGCGGAAACGGCAGTTCGGTGAGCTCCTGAAAAACCTCATCCGGGTCTTGGCTGGGCAGGTTTTCCACCCGCAATACCTGGCAGGTCGCGTTATCGGGGCTGCCTTTGGCCAGGGCGCCGCGCACGATGAGCTCCGCCGCTTTCGCGAGATTGGCTTGACTTTCCAACACCAGGCCTGCGATCTCCCGATCGCTGAAGTAATCATGCACCCCGTCGGTGGTAAAAATGAAAATATCTCCTTGCTCTACGGGACGCCTCCAATAGTCGATCTGCAAGTACATGTCCGCACCCATGGCCCGGCTCAGGTAATGCTGGCTAAGGCTCATCCACACCCGGTGATCCACCGTGAGCTGTTCCATCTGCCCGCGATGCAGCCGGTAGATACGGCTGTCGCCCACGTGGATGACGTGCGCGGTGGTGGACTTCAATACCAAGGCGCTCAAGGTGCTCACCCGCCCGCGCTGCGGGTCACGACCATTTCCACCTTGGACATATAGCCAGGTATTCAAAGCCGCGAGCACGCGCTCTGCGGACTGCTTCACCGACCACGACTCAGGGGTACAGAGGTAATCCTCGAGAAACCCCGTCACGCAGGCCTCGGCCGCTTCTGCGCCTTTATCGGAGCTGCTGACACCATCGGCGATGGCAACCGCGATCCCTTTGCTTTTCCGCAGTCGCTCGGGCGGCAATCTCAAGCCGTAGAAGTCTTGGTTGCTTGCCTTCAATCCCCGCTCGGAGAACTGGCCTATGCGGATCTCGAGTTGGGCGGGCATGCTGGCGCAGGGGTATTGCCTAACTCAAATCGATCATCTGCACCGTGCCATCGGGTAATACCTCCGCCATGGCGCCTTTCGGTTCGTCCATGAACACTACGGCGGTCAAAGCCAGCCCGGCGGTGGCGGCGATCACCAGGAAGAACTCTTGCGCCGAGGCCATGGACAAAACCGTCAAAAAGCCCACGCCGCCGACGTTGCCGTAAGCGCCCACGAGACCGGCGATCTGTCCTGTTAGTCGGCGCTGGATCAGCGGTACGATGGCGAATACCGCGCCGGTACCGAGGTGCACAAACAAGGCGCAGGCGCTGATCGCAGCCACCGCGAGCCAAAGCGGCCAGGTCACGTCGATCTGACTCATGAGAAGGTAACCGCAACAGAGGCCGATCATCACCGCCATCAGCGTGCGCTTACGCCCGAAGCGGTCGCTCACCCAGCCCCCGAGCGGCCGCATGAAGAGCACGACGAGTCCGAAGGGCGCCGCAAGCATACCCGCCTCTACCTGCGAGAGCTTGAAGGTCTCGGCGAAAAATAGGGGGAGCATGGAAACCACCGCCAGCTCAGAGCCGAACGTCGCGAGATAGGCCAGGCTCAAAATCGCTACCTGCTTGAACTTATAACGGAAGAACTTAGGGACTGGTTGCACAAAGATCTTCGCATTCACGCGGTAAATGCCATAGCTCTGGTAGGCAAAAATCCCGGCTAGGACTAAGTGAATCATCTTTGCCACCGCTTCGGGCATTAGCCCTAGCTCGGTGAGCTTCCCCGTGATCAGAGCGAGGGCGAGGTAGAGCGGTATGTTCATCAGCAGATAGGCGAAGAAATCACCGCGGCTCGTGACTTCCAAGCCGCCATGCTTGTTGGGTTTGAAATAGG
>JBOIEE010000141.1:0-8379 GCA_050740975.1 Gammaproteobacteria bacterium
CTCGGATTTGTAAGGCCACGGTCTGGCCGTCTGCGGCCGGGTAATACTCGCGGATCGTGTACGGTAATATCTCCTGCTTGAACTCTCCGGTTTCTATCGCCGCGATGGCCCGGCGGTGGCTCTCCAATGCAAACGCGTCTTGAGCTTCCCGTGTTACCGCCCACTGGCTCGCTACTTTCTCCGCGGTGATCCCCATCCCAAAGGCAATGGCCACGTTGTCCTCGCGCTCGAAAAGCGCTGGATTCATGGCCACCTTGTTGCCCATCATGGGCACCGCGCTCATGCTCTCGGTGCCGCCCGCGATCAGCACATCCGCTTCCCCAAGCCGGATCCGATCGGCCGCTAAGGCTACGCTCTGCAGCCCGGAGGCGCAGAAGCGGTTGACCGTCATGCCGGGCACCTTGTCCGGCAACCCGGCCAAAAGCAATCCGATCCGCGCTACATTCATCCCCTGCTCCGCTTCCGGCATGGCGCAACCGATGATGACGTCTTCGATCGCGCCCGGATCTAGCTCCGGGCACGCGCCCACTACGCCTTTTAGCACATGCACCAACAGATCATCCGGGCGGGTACGGGAGAATAGGCCCCTCGGCGCTTTACCCACTGGGGTCCGCAGCGCGGCGACGATGTAGGCGTCTTGGATTAAGCTCATCTCGCGTCTCCTGCCTGTTTCAATTTCGCAGTGGCTTGCCAGTGGCCAGCATGTGCTCGATGCGGGCTTGGCTCAGTTCGATCTGGGCCAGGGCTGCAAAAGCCTCGCGCTCTAGGCGCAACAACCATTGTTCATCCACCTCCGTTCCGGCTTCTATGTTCCCGCCACACAGCACCTCCGCAAGCTTGGAGGTGACGGTGTAATCGTGCTCCGAGATCAGGCCCCCCTCGCGCAGGTTTACCAGCACGGCTCGCAGGGTCGCCATACCCGTGCGTCCGGCGACACGGATGGGCCTTGGTAAAGCAGGCCGGTAACCCGCCTCGGCCATCGCCTCCGCCTCGCTCTTCGCGACATATAACAGCTCATGGGTGTTGAACACGATCACATCCCCCTCCCGCAGCAAGCCCCATTCCTTGGCCTGCTCGGCGCTCTTCGCCACCTCCGCTTTGGCCACGGTTTCAAAGTAACGGCGCAGTTGCGGGAACGGATCGCTATCGGGCGCGTTGCGCGCGGCTCTCATGGCCAGCTCTTTGCTCCCGCCACCCGCGGGGATCAAGCCCACACCCACTTCCACCAGCCCGATATAGGTTTCCAAGGCCGCGACCACGCGGTCGCAGTGCATGAGGAATTCCACTCCGCCACCCAAGGCGAGACCGTGGGGTGCGGCCACCACGGGGATGCTCGAATAGCGCAACCGCAACGCTGTGCCCTGAAATTTCTCTACCGTGCGGGCGATTGCTTGGGGGTCACCGGACTTCAGAACCGGCAGGAACTGGGCCAGGTTGGCCCCGGCGCTGAACGGCGGATCGGGGTGCCAGAGGACCAAAGCCGCAAAATCCCGTTCGGCGATCTCTAAAGACGCCAGCACGCCATCCATGACCTCCTCCCCAATCGTGTGCATCTTGCTGGTGAAGCTCAGGATGGCCACCGCGTCGCCCAGATGCCACAGGCGCACGCCGTCGTTCTCGTAGACGGTCTTCCCTTGGGTCTGCCCTTGCGGATCCTTGCCCGCTCCGAGCACTAGCGTTGGAAATAGCTGGCGCCGGTAAACGGGCAGGTCCGAGCACGGCCTGAAGCAATTGTGCTTAGGGGCCCAAGATCCTGGCGGGGTATGCACGCCCTCTACACCGTCGACCCACGAGGGCAAGGCGGCGCTCGCCATGGTTTTACCCAGCCAAATATCCTTGGTCAATCGCGCTGCGACCGCGCGCCAACCGGCTGCCTGCCAGATCTCGAAAGGCCCCTGCTCCCAGCCAAAACCCCAGCGCATAGCCAGATCTAGGTCGCGCGCGTTATCGGCGATCTCTGGCAACCAGAAGGCCGCGTAGTGAAACACGTCCCTATGAATCGCCCAGAGAAACTGCTCCTCGCGATGCTCCGAGCGATACAAATCCTCGAAGCGCTGGGACATGTCTCCCGACTTAAGGATCGCCAAAACCTCTGCCGCTGGCTTTCCGCCGGCGGGACGGTAAGCGCCTGATCCCGGCTCGAACACGAGGATCGTCTGTCCTTCTTTGCGGTATAAACCCGCCCCGCTCTTCTGGCCCAGACTCCCACGAGCGATCAGGGACTTTAGCCACTCCGGAAGGCGGTAGTGATCCCGCCACGGATCACCGGAAAGAACCCGCTGCGAACCCTCCACGATGTGCGCCAGGGTATCTAAGCCCACGATGTCTGCAGTGCGGAAGGTGGCGCTTTTGGGACGCCCGATGAGCGGGCCGGTTAGCGCATCGACCAGATCCAGCGGAAGTCCTAAACGTTCGGCATGGTAAATTGCCGCCATTAGGGAAAACACACCGATGCGGTTGCCGAGAAAATTGGGCGTATCCTTAGCGCGGACCACGCCTTTTCCCAACCGGGTGACTAGAAAACCCTCGAGAAAATCCAACATCTCGGCTCGGGTTTCTGCGGCCGGGATCAACTCGACCAGGTGCATGTAACGAGGCGGATTGAAAAAATGCACGCCGCAGAAGCGTGCGCGAACCGTCTCGGGCAGGGCCTGCCCCAAGCTATTTATGGACAAGCCCGAGGTATTGCTCGCGAGTACCGCGTCTTCTTTTAGGTGCGGCAGCACCTTGGCATAGAGCGTCGCCTTCAGATCCGCACGCTCTGCGATCGCCTCGATGACGAGCTCGCAATCGCGAAGCTTGGACAGGTCGGCATCGTAATTGGCCGCCGTGATCAGCTCCGCCCGCCATGGTGCGGCCAGCGGAGCGGGATCCATCTTTTTCAAGCCTAGCATCGCCTTGCCCACGATCGCGTTGGGATCCTTACCGGGGCTGGCCAGATCAAACAACACTACGCGGATGTCGGCATTGGCGAAATGGGCGGCGATCTGCGCGCCCATCACGCCCGCGCCGAGTACCGCCACCTTGCGCATCGAGTAGTTCGTTCGCATCTCGGACTCCCTCGGCTTAAGCGACGTCGGCTTCGCGCGGCCACGCTTGGGCCACGCCGCTCGACTCTGCGGGTTCGAAATCATCCACATCAATCGCCAGGCGGATCGCTTTTTCCGCCTTCTGCAATAAGGCCCATTCGCCCGCATCGATGAGCTTGGCCGCGTTGGCCTGCTCGGCTCGGTCCATGCCGGCGCTCAGTTTTAGGCGGCCCTCTTTAATCGCGCTGTTGATCTTATGCTCCACCATCTCCACCTGAGGCATCAGCTTCAGTGCGTGCTCCAAACGCCCCAGGATATCCTGCGGATCTGCATTGACATAAATGCCGGCCGTCAGCCGTTCACGGGCCTCCGAGGGCTCCAGCAGAGCGGCGGCGATTTGATGGGTCAATGCATCGCTTGGTGGCTTCTGGCGTTTGCCTAAGGGAAAGACCACCGCTCTTAAAACCCACGCCAATACGCGGGACGGGAAGTTTTGCAGGATCCCATCCAGGGCGTGCTGCACGTTAACCATCCCCGACCGGCACACCCACTCCACCAGCGGCGTGTCGTCTTGGTGGCGCCCTCCGTCTTCGAAGCGCTTCAGTGCACAGCTCATGAAATACATCTCACCCAGGATATCGGCAAAACGTCCCGATAGCTTCTCCCGCCTTTTCAGCTCTCCGCCTAAAAGCAGTAATGCCAGATCGGAGACCGCGGCGAAGGTCACGCTCAAGCGGTGCACTTGACGGTACCAGTAGCGCAAGGGATTGGAGACGCCGTCGGAACCTATGCGCCCCCCGCTCAGGTTGGCGGCCAAGGCGCGGGCGAGGTTGTTTACGATAAACCCAATATGTCCGCACAAAGCTTCATCGAAGGCCGCTAAAGCCTTTGCGGCATCGCTCTCCACGGCCGCCTCGATCTCCTTGAACAGCCAGGGATGGCATCGGATCGCTCCCTGCCCGAACACGATCAAGCCCCGGGTCAGCATATTCGCGCCTTCCACGGTGATGCTGATGGGGACCGCTTGGTACATCCTCGCCAGATAATTACTGGGGCCGTCCAAGATCGCCCGTCCTCCGTGTATGTCCATAGCGTCGTTGACACAACGGCGCTGGCGCTCGGTCACCTGGTACTTCAGCAGCGCGGATACCACGGCCGGTTCGTGTCCTTGGTCGAGGGCTACCAGCGTCACTCGCCGCGCCGCTTCGATGGCGTAGGTTTCGCCGGCGATGCGCGCCAAAGCCTCTTCCACCCCCTCGAATTTACCGATCGGCACTTTGAATTGCTTGCGTATGCGCGCGTAGGCCCCGCTGGTACGGGCGCAGAGCTTGGCCGCCGCCGTGGCCAGCGCCGGCAAAGAGATCGCCCTCCCTGCGGCTAAGCAGTTCATCAGCATGCGCCAACCCTGCCCCAGGCGCGCCTGGCCTCCGATCACCATTTCCATGGGGATGAACACGTCTTTTCCCCAGTTCGGACCGTTTTGAAACGCTTGCCCGGCGGGGTAATGCCGCCGCCCTATATTCACCCCGGGATGGTCGGTGGGGATCAGCGCTAGGGTAATGCCCAGTTCCTCCACATCACCGAGAATATGATCGGGGTCATGGGCCTGGAACGCCAATCCCAATACGGTCGCGACCGGCCCCAGAGTGATGTAACGCTTTTCCCAGGTCAGCCGCAGGCCAAGGACTTTGTTACCGCGGTATTCGTCATGGCACACGATGCCGTAGTCCGGAATGGAACCCGCGTCAGAGCCGGCATAGGGGTTGGTCAGCCCAAAGCAGGGGATTTCGGCACCGGAGGCGAGGCGGGGTAGGTAGTGGCTTTTTTGCTCATCTGTGCCGTAACGCATCAGCAACTCGGCAGGGCCCAGGGAATTGGGTACCATCACCGTAACCGCGGCGCTGCCGCAACGACTTGCGATCTTCGAAACTACGGCCGAGTGCAACTGCGCAGAAAATCCGAGACCGCCATAGCCTTTGGGGATGATCATCCCGAAGAACCCCTTATCTTTGATAAACTGCCACGCCTCACCCGGCAGATCGTTGAGCTCATGGGTGATCTTCCAGTCATCCAGCATCTTGCACAGATCTTCGGTGGGACCGTCCACAAAAGCCTGTTCCTCGGGACTCAAGCCGTAGGCCGGTAGCTCAAGCAAGCGCTGCCAATCCGGATCACCGGAGAACAATTCGCCATCCCACCACACCGAGCCCGCCTCCAGGGCTTCGCGTTCCGTGGACGACATGCGAGGAAGCCGCTTTCGGTATAGGGACAACAAGGGTGCGCTGAACACGCGCCGCCTGACTTCAGGAAGGTTCATCAGTCCTAAGAGGGCCCACAAGCCCCAGGCGATGATGAGTGGTATGGTGAAACCCATGGTTACGATGGTAGCCAACACCAGGGCCACGCCGAGAACCCCGGTCCAAACCAGCAAGGGCGAACGCTGATAGGCCAATACCCATACAGCGATCAACGTCAGTACGAATAGGGAAAGCGCCAGCATCTCCATCCCCTCTCTCTTATGTTGGTCTGTGAAAACAGCCCACGTGCACCGTTGCTCGGAAAGCTCGCGGGCTCCACGCAAACTGCTTGTTTGCTAAGGATAGGAATCTGTTGCCTTTAGCTTAGACCATGCTAGCGCGAAACATGCAAAAGAGCTAGCAGCCTGCCGCACTCTAATTAGTTTTTTGCCTTATGCACAGGGTTTGGTCGAGCCCGCATTCAGCGGCTGTGCGTGATGCGTTCGATGCGCTCGCGAGTCGGTGGGTGGGTAGAAAGATACCGGGGGCCCTCCTCTCCCGCATCGCCTTGCAAGCGCGCCAGTAGGCGTGCGAAATTCTGCACCGGGATGCCTTTAGCCTTAAGGTATCGTAGGGCATAGTCATCGGCCTCGATCTCAAAGGCTCGGGAGTATTTAAGCTGCACCAGGATCACGGGCAAAGCCCCGGCCAAGGAAGTAACCGAGGTCACGTCGCCGACGATCGCCGCGAGCAAAAGAGCGACCCCTGAATTTTGCAACGCATGGCGCATCGCATGGCGATGCATCAAATGCCCAAGCTCGTGCGCCAGCACTGCGATCAATTCCTCGTCGTTTCGCGCCAGGCGCACGAGTTCGTCCGTCATCACTACGACCCCGGATGGCAAGGCAAAAGCGTTGGCTCCGGCCACCCCTCCTTTGCGGAACTCGAGGCAATACGGATAAGAGCCACCCGGCTTGTGGGTGATCGCCGTAAAGTGCTGCCGGATGCGGCTTTGAGTCGCTTTGCCCAGCTCCGAGGGAGAAAAAAGGGCGTGGTCAAGAGCCTTGAGAGCGCCTTGACCGAGGACGATGTTGGCGGATTCCGGCAAGGCAAATGCAGCTTGCTTAGCTAAGACGGGGATCCCAAAGCTCGCCAGACCCCAAACCACAATCGCGGTAAGCGCCAGGGCGATGAGCGCGTAACCCAGCCGGCTTTCCAACAAGTGCAAACTCAGGGCACCCCCCGCCCTTCCCCGCTCCTCTCTTAGTCTTCGCACGAAGCCGTCGTCCACCAGCTCGCACTTGGCCCCGTCTGGAAAATAAAGGCTGTGCGGAATGCTTCCCACTTTGGGGTCGACGCGGACCTCCGCCAAAGGGTACTCGCGTTCTAGTCCCATGGCTTCGACTCGGATCCGGCCATTGCGCTCGCAGGTAAGCGTGGCCGGCCGGCGTTTTGAGGTCCGCCCGTCGAAATAATGTGCTGGCGTCGTCTCCCTCACAACCCGAGATCGACGTCAAACGCCTCGCCAATGCCCTCTCCTGCCGCGCCGATTTCCGCGTTTTCGCCGGCAACAAAATCGTCCAGATCACTCGCGGGGATTAAGCTCATAGTTTGCACTCGGTAGTGCGCCAGACGCACCTTCGCCCAAGGGATGGCGAGACCGAGGGAGAAGATGATGGCGAAGGCATTGGTCAGGTAGATCGACAACATCTTGCCTACTCGGAGGTCGCTGCGCAGCCGGTGCTTGCCAACCGAGGCATGGTTCCAAACGAGGTTGGCGACGGCGGTTCGAACGTAGACCCCCAAAAAGAAAAACCAGAGATAGATGGGGATGGTGATGATGACCACCTTGGCCGCAACGATTTCTGGCGACTTCGGATCCGATGAGGCACTATCGATGCCAAGCGAAGCTATGCCTTGCTGGGCAAGATAAAACACGGCAAACATGCCGATAATGCCCAAGATCGCGCCTCCCGCGGCCTTGGCATATACCGAGAAAAAACGACCCGCTGTTGCCTCAAAACCGAAGTCCGTTTGTCCATACGCGCTGTTCAGTACGGCGAAGCGGCTTTGCCGATATACGAAATAGGGAAACGCGAGTCCCGCGGTGATGAAGGTAAGAAATACCATGAACCCGATGTAGACCAGCGTCGCTTCGCGCAAGCTGCCTCTGAAGTCGAAACGCACGTTGCGATAAGCTGTATTGTGCGCGCGGAACGATAAGGCTTTTACCACCAGCCAAGGAAGAGCGAATAGAAACATCACCCAGAAAATGGGTTCTCCCGGCGGAAAGAGACTGACGACAAGAGCATATGCAGCCAGTATGACGAATGCGATCACGCGTCCCTTTAAGATCGCTATCGGTTTCGCCAGGTAATCGAAAGAAGAGCCGTCAAGCGAGGTATTCCCGTAGAAATACCGCGTCGTCCTCACCTTGGCCCAGGCCGAGTACACGCCGAGCGTAAGGACGGTAAGGCACACATTGACGATCCAGATCTTAAAATATTCGACCGCCTTCCCCGTAAACTCAAAAGGTAACGGCGCCCGATCCGACGGCTTTTCGCTCGTAGCCGGTTTTGCCCTTTGGCGATTAAACGCGTCGCCATCTAGGGTCCGTTCTAATAGCGACCGATCCCTCACTTGACTCATGGTGCTGCTCATATCGCGACTCCCGAAAACAAGGTGATTTCAAAAATTGAAACATGCAATTCCCGCAAAAACCAAGGGTTCCGCTCGCGGGCTGTGCGCGCCCCCTTTCGACAGCACTAGTTACCCTATCGACCTCACCTGAGGAAACTTTATTCTGAACCTCGCTCGCCAGTGCAGCTCTGGGGTCGCGAAGGCGCGCACAACCAGCGCGGCCTCCAATTAGGAGTTTGTTTTCGCTCAGTGCCGCCTGCTTACATCTTTGATCCGAATGCGCACTTGCAAGAAAGCGATGGCACCGAGGCGCCACTCGGCGAAGTGGGAACCTACTGGGCAGGGGGAACCCTATTGATCTCCTATTGCTCTCGCGACGAGGCGGCAATGGCCCGTTCGAGGTCTTCCACTAGGTCTTCGATGTCTTCTAAGCCGACCGACAAACGCACTAAGGCTTCGGGTAACCCGGCCCG
>JBOIEE010000142.1:0-4674 GCA_050740975.1 Gammaproteobacteria bacterium
AGTTTTTAGTGGAGGATGTCAGGAGCAAGCTCGAGCGGGTGCCTTGCGTGACAGAGGCGGACGTGGAGTTAGTATTCGATCCGCCGTGGGATCAGAGCATGATGTCCGAGACCGCCCGCTTGCAAACCGGAATGTATTAGCGCGCTTCGGCAGCAGCCCGGACAGCGGGTAGGGAATTTGGCTTTGCATTTTCCCATGCGAGTGAAACACGATTCTTATATCATGTAGGGCTCCGCCCGCCGCCTTACGAGAGTCAATCCAGAACAGGAAAATGGCAGACTGGATAGCGGTTGCTAACAGCGATGAGTTTGCCCGCGGAGACAGGCGGGTTGTGGAAGCGCAAGGGACTCGAATCGTCGTGTTTAACCTCGACGGCGAGTATTACGCGATTGAAGACATGTGCACCCACGATTACGCACCGCTCGAGGGTGGTCTAATCGAAGGCGATGTGATCATGTGCCCTCGGCATGGGGCGAGATTCTGTATCAAGACGGGAGAAGCTCTGAGCCCCCCCGCGTACGAGGCGATCACTACCTTTCCGGTGCGGGTGGAAAACGGGGTGGTTTTTGTGCGTGACGACCGATTCGATTAAAAACGCGGCCCCGCCTAATAACGGTGCTGCCCTATCCTAATCCACCCAACAAACCCCATAGGGAGGAGCGGGGCTACGAGTACGTCAGCTCAGCGAGTTCGGGCCGTTGTGGCACGCGCGCCGGTCAGCCGCTCTCCAATCGCGTGCTATCGAGCAGATCGTTGAGCGCAAGCGTTATTTGATCGCAGCGTTCTCTCGCATTGCTAAGATACTCACGCTGTGTTTCGCTCAGAGGGCCTAGCCCATCCAGCACCATCGATAAAAACTCTCGGGCGGAGGCAAGCCCTGTCCGCGTCTCATGGGAAAGCATGTGGTAGCATTGCTGAATCTCGGCATTTTTGCGCTGAAGCTCCAGATTGGTTTGCACCAGTATCCGGTATTGTTCCGCGATCGCGGCGCGCAGCGCGAACTTTTCCACCGCGTTAGAAATGCTACGTCGCAGGCTCATCGCCGATAAAGCGCTCTTGGGGATGTAATCGGCCGCCCCCGCTCTCATGGCTTTCGCAACCAATATCTCACTGCCCTCGCCGGTCAGCATTATCACGGGGACAGATATCTGACCATCCTCGGACCCTAAGGCAAGAAGAAACTCTAGTCCGTCTGAGTCGGGAAGGCGATAATCGAGCAAAATGCAGTTAGGCTGTTCGGCCCGGTACTGAGCCAAGCCTGCTTCACCCGATTCGGCCTCCAGAAAGCAATACCCCCCATGTTCGCCGATTGGGTCGAGAAGGCTGCGGTAAAGCTCTCGATAGACGGGATCATCTTCGACGATGAGGATCCGCAGCGGCGCTTCGATCATGACATCCGGCCCGTTTCCGGCACGACCCCCCATCCGGGGATCATCAAACGCGCGGCTAATCCACTGCGGGATGTGCATCCGCCGAGCGATCCGTTTGTCTTCGCGGCCCCGGGACTCAAAGAGACTCGGTCTATGAAGGAGCCGCTTCTGTTTGCTGGCCCGGGACACATTGGAGAAGTAAAGACCATTCTTTCATGGACTTCAAGTGAGCACGGGGCTGCTATGCGGCGGGGTGACTTAGCTTATGGCCAGTCCCACTTTCTCGGTATGCGTAGAAGACGGGACAATTCGCGTGTGCGATAATTAGTGTAAAGCGCGACTCTGGCTCAAAACATCTTCTGCACGCGCCGGGAGGAACGTTGAGTGATGTTCTCATAAACAGCCTCAGGGTTAGGGTGATATCAAGTGGAAGGCTTACGCAATCTATTGGGACTCAAACGCCAAGCCCTAGAGGGTTTTTTTGTGTCTTTGGGGGAGAAGCCCTACCGTGCAGCCCAGTCTCTCAAATGGATCCACCAACAGGGTGTATCCCTTTTTGAGGACATGAGCAACCTAAGCAAATCGTTGCGGGCAAAACTCGAGGCAACGGCGCAGATCACGGCCCCGGAAATCATCTTAGAAACCCTGTCTCAAGATGGCACGCGCAAATGGCTGCTCGAGCTTCAAGGCGGAAACAGGGTGGAGACGGTTTTTATCCCGGAGGATGATCGCGGAACCTTATGCCTGTCTTCGCAGGCAGGCTGTCCCTTGGATTGCCGCTTTTGCTCCACGGCGAAACAGGGTTATGCGCGCAATCTCAGCACGGACGAAATAATCGGCCAATTATGGTTAGCCCAGCAACGCTTGGGAGAGCTCGGGCATGGGCCAAAACCCATTACCAATGTCGTGTTCATGGGCATGGGGGAGCCGCTGTTGAATCTGGACAACGTGGCCAGCGCCATCGACATCATGCGCGATGATTTGGCGTACGGTTTAGCCCGCCGCCGGATCACCGTGAGCACTGCGGGCATCGTTCCTGGTATAGACCGCTTAAAGGCCTTGTGTCCGGTAAGCCTGGCGGTGTCCTTGCACGCACCGAACGATGCCTTGCGGGTACAGCTGGTTCCGATTAATAAGCGCTACCCCATCGCCGATCTGCTGGCCGCTTGCCGACGCTATATCGATGATGCAGACAAGCGCTCCCAAGTGACCTTCGAATACGTCATGTTGGCCGGCATCAATGACTCCCAGAAGTGTGCCCGCGAACTGGGGGTGCTGTTACACGGTCTTCCCGCTAAGGTTAACCTCATTCCGTTCAATACCTTCCCTGCGGCGCCGTATCGGCGCCCTGCCCCAGAGGTCATCGATCGCTTTCGAGAGGTGCTGTTGCGATCTGGGTTGATGACCATCACCCGTAAGACACGGGGAGATGATATCGATGCCGCTTGCGGACAGCTCGTCGGCAAGGTTCTAGCGCGGGCTACCAGACACCATCACGCCAGGGCCGCGGCATGATAGGTGTGGAAGTGCTTAAGGCATTACCGTTTGCCGTGCTGGTGATGGTTCTTGCCGCCTGCAACAAGGGAGTAGTGCGCGATCCAAAGTACACCCCGGCTCAACTCGCGGATGTGAACATGAAGCTCGGCGTTGCCTACATGGAAGAGGGCCGCTATGACGTCGCGCTCACCAAGCTACAGAAGGCCTTGGATGCCGATGCGAATTTCGCCGCCGCGCACAGCATGCTCGGTGTTTTGTATAACCGCATGGGGAACCTGGATGCCGCGGAGGAACATTACCGGCGTTCCGTTGATCTGGATCCGCAAGACTCTCTAGTTCTCAACAATTACGGACAGTTTTTGTGTCAAAAGGGCGAAACCACAACAGGGATAAAAATGTTCTTGCAAGCCTTGGAAAACCCAGCTTACGCCTCACCGGAAGCCGCCTATACCAATGCCGGTACCTGTTCCTTGCTGGCTAAGGATCCAAAACAAGCAGAGACTTATTTTCGCAAAGCTTTGACGGTTAATCCCAGTGTCGCGGTGGCCCTATATCAAATGTCGGAACTGAGCTTTAAGAAAAAAGAATATCTTGCGGCCCGCGGCTATCTGCAGCGCTACCAAGAAGTCGCCCCGCACGATGCGCGATCGTTGTGGTTAGGCGTTCGCATCGAGCGCGAGCTCGGCAACCAAGACGCGGAAGCGAGCTATGCCCTTTCTTTACGCTCCAAGTTTCCCGATTCGCAACAGACTCGGCTGCTGGGATCTCCTCCTTAGTGCAGGATCGCAAAAGCACCGCTGCGATGGTATCCGGGTTCGGGGACAGACTTCGCCAGGCCCGCGAAGCGCAAAAAATGTCCATTGACGAGGTTGCAGCGCGACTTAACCTGAAACCGGCAATCGTCCAAGCTTTGGAAGAAGATCGATACCAGCACCTGCCTTCCGCCGCTTATGCTCGCGGTTACTTGCGGGGCTATGCTCGGTTGATGAGATTAGATGCAGAGGGCTTTGTGCGCAACAAGCAGTTGGAAGACGGCGGGGCGTTGATTCGTCCCTTTTCGGGGCTTACGCAAACGACCGTCAGCGGCGGGTGGGCCGTTAAGATCGCTAGCTATCTTATCGTGGCCGCGTTAGGGTTGTGGATGGTGTCGTGGTGGCAGGCACGTTGGAACGACGGGATGGATAAAACCATTTCCTTAGAAAGCTTAACCACGGATGGCTCACCCGCGCTCGGAATCGACGTGGGGAAGCTGGGCACAGAAAAAATAGCCGCCGACAAGAAAACGAAGGTAGCGGAAGGATCCAAGACCCAAACCGCTGATAAGATCTCACTCCTTGAGGTGGTCGACACGCAGCGCCAACCCCCTGCAGCGAACATAAAACCGCCCCCGCGCCGGATCGAGATCCAGCCCATGAAACAAGCATGGGTTGAGATCACGGATGCGGCTAAAAAATCCCTCTTTTATGGTCTGGCGGAACCCGGCGAGGCCATTTCGATCAGCGGAGAACAGCCCTTCAAGCTCGTTTTGGGAAATGCCTCCGAGGTGCGCTTACGCTATGATGGTCAGCGCGTCGAAATAAACCAATTCATGCATAAGGGCGTAGCGCGCTTCACTTTGGGCGAAAAAGGGGCTCGCCCGTAAGTCCGTCTTGGTTTCAGAGCTTGTGAAAAAATCTGCTGCGCTCGGGATCTCGCGTTCCGGCGGTGCTCGGAATCCTCATGTATTTCAATATACACTCCGGTTCCTGCGCTCCGGCGGAACGCGACTTCCCGTCGCTCGCGACAATTTTTTCACAAGCTCTCAGAT
>JBOIEE010000143.1:0-8405 GCA_050740975.1 Gammaproteobacteria bacterium
TTGGCAAGCACATCATGCACCCCGACGACTTCGAACACCGCCCGCATGGCCCCTCCCGCGATGATCCCCGTGCCCTCGGAGGCGGGCTGCATATACACCGTGGCTGCACCGTGGCTCGCCGTAATAGGGTAATGCAGCGTCTTGCCTTTTAACGCGATTGTGCGCATGTTCTTGCGCGCCGCTTCCATGGCTTTCTGGATCGCCAGCGGAACTTCCCTCGCTTTGCCCCGACCGAACCCTACGCGTCCCTGCCCATCACCGACCACCGTAAGGGCCGAGAATCCAAATATACGCCCTCCTTTTGCCACCTTGGCTACGCGTTTTACCGACACCAGCTTCTCCAGCATGCCCTCGGCGCTAGCTTCTAGTCCTGTGGTTGCCACCCGACAGCCCCCTAAAACTTCAATCCGCCTTCACGCGCGGCATCTGCCAGCGCTCTGATTCGCCCGTGGTATTTGTATCCGCCGCGATCAAAAGCGACGTACTCGACGCCCTTGGCCCGCGCGCGTTCTGCAACCAGTCTTCCTACCAAGTTCGCCGCGTTAACATTGCCTCCGTTCTCGATCTGCTGTCGCAGAGTCTTGTCCAAGGTCGAGGCACTGGCCAACACCGAGCCCCCGTCAGGCCCAAACACCTGTGCATAGATGTGCCTCGGCGTTCGGTGAACAGAGAGTCTGGGGACTCTTAGTTCTTTGATCTTCGCCCGGGTCCGCCTTGCTCTGCGCAGTCGGCTTGATTGCTTGTTCATCTTCATCGCACAGCGTTAGGTCTTTTTGGCCTCTTTGCGCCGGACAATCTCGTTCGCGTACCGGATCCCCTTGCCTTTATAGGGTTCGGGTCGGCGAAATGCCCGGATATCGGCCGCCACCTGGCCAACCTTTTGTTTGTCGATCCCTTTTATGACGATTTCCGTTTGGCTGGGCGTTTCGATTCGCACTTCCTCTGGAATACTGAACTCGACTGGATGTGAATAGCCCAAACTGAGATTGAGCGCCTTACCTTGAATCTGGGCTCGATAACCTACCCCAATTATCTCCAGCTTGCGCTCAAACCCCTGAGATACACCAGTAACCATATTTTCGATCAGCTCGCGCGAAGTTCCTGCTAAAGCATTCGCCTTCTTCGACTCATCGCGCGCCTTGACCTTTATCGTGCCCTCTTCATGTTCCACGCCGATCAGTGCGTGCAGGTTGTGAGTCAACGATCCCAACTTACCCCTTACCGTGACTGCATCCCCAACCAGCGTGACTTCTACCCCCTCCAGAAGCTTGATCGGCTTTTTCGCTATCCTGGACATCCGTCTACCATCAATAGACAGTACACAACACTTCTCCACCCAGCCCCTGTTTCTTGGCGGCGCGATCCGTCATAACACCCTTAGGCGTAGAAACAATCGCGATCCCCAACCCACCTCTCACCGCAGGCAAATCATTCTTGCTGCGGTAGATGCGAACACCGGGACTGCTCACCCTTGTTAAGGACTCAACGACCGGTTTGCCTCGAAAATACTTCAACACGATGGTTAAAGTCGGCTTCTCACCCTCATGGACCTGGTAATCGGTGATATATCCCTCGTTCTTTAATACCTCGGCAAGCGCCACTTTGTTGCGCGAACAGGGCATACTTACGTCCTTTTTTTCCGCCCCGTAGCCGTTTCGGATCCGGGTAAGCATATCCGCGATCGGATCGTGCATAGTCATTCTGTTGGGGTCCTACTACCAGCTCGCCTTGACCAGGCCGGGCACATCGCCGCGCATCGCCGCTTTGCGCAGTTTGTTTCGCGACAGCCCAAACTTTCGATAATATCCGTGCGGGCGGCCCGTTATCTGGCACCGATTTCGCAATCGTGCCGGGCTTGCATCCCGCGGCAGCTTCTGCAACTGAATCCGCGCTTGCTCACGCTCGTCTTGCGACAAACTGCTATCCTTGATTCTCGCTTTTAAGGCAGTGCGTTTATGGGCGAATTTTTTTACTAGACGCATTCGCTTGCGTTCGCGGTTAATCGTAGAAGTCTTCGCCATCTCAAAAACGGCCCTTTTAATTTCGAAAAGGGAAACTAAAGGCCGTGAGCAACGCCCGACCGTGCTCATCTTCCCGCGCAGTGGTCGTTATGCAGATATCCAGGCCCCGGATAGCGTCAATTTTGTCGTAGTCGATCTCGGGAAACATTATTTGCTCCCGTACCCCGAGGCTGTACCCGCCACGCCCATCAAAGGACTTCGGGCTGAAGCCACGAAAATCCCTGATCCGAGGGATAGCAACGTTGATCAAGCGATCGAGAAACTCATACATCCGATCTCCCCTCAGAGTGACCTTAACTCCGACCGGCCACCCTTCACGGATCTTGAAATTAGCCACCGACTTCCTGGCCTTGGTAGCAACCGCTTTTTGCCCGGCTATGCGCGAAAGATCATCGATCGCATGGTCCAAGACCTTCTTATCTGCTACCGCTTCTCCCACGCCCATGTTAAGCGTGATCTTGCTGATCCGTGGCACCTGCATGATGCTCTTGAAGCCGAACTGTTCCTGGAGCTGCTTGACCACCGTATCTCTATAAAAAACCTGCAACCTGGTCATACGCGACTCCGATCTCTCTTAAACGTCGACAGTCTCGCCACTCGATTTGAAGTACCGCACTTTCCGGCCGTCTTCCAAACACTTAAACCCCACCCTCTCCCCACCTTTGGTCACTGGATTAAACAAAGCCACATTCGACAGATCCAGAGGCGCTTCTTTTTCTATGATTCCCCCAGGACGACCTAAACGCGGGTTTGGTTTGGTATGCTTTTTGACCACGTTTACGTTCTCGACGATAACCTTACCTTTGGGCAGCACGCGCAGCACCATCCCACGGGCGCCTTTCGCCTTACCGGTGATGACGATGACGTCATCTCCTTTTTTGATTCTATCCATGGCCTTAAAGTACCTCTGGAGCCAGCGATACGATTTTCATGAACCGCTCGCTCCTCAACTCCCTAGTGACCGGCCCAAATATCCGGGTTCCTATAGGTTGCATTTGTTTGTCCAGCAAAACAGCCGCGTTCCCATCAAATCGAATCAGCGAACCATCAGGACGACGTATGCCCTTGCGGGTCCGAACAACCACGGCATTGTAGATCTCGCCCTTTTTTACCTTGCCTCGCGGTATTGCTTCCTTTATCGCCACTTTGATAACGTCCCCTATTCCGGCGTAGCGAATGCGTGAACCTCCAAGCACCTTAATGCACATTACGCGCCGCGCCCCACTGTTATCGGCTGCTTCCAGCATAGTTTGCATTTGTATCATTCCCTGTTCTCCCGGTGCTCATTCCAATAGCACTATACCTACTTGGCGCGCTCCAGCACTCTCGTCACCCGCATGCTTTTGCGCTTGGACAACGGCCTGCACTCTGCTATCTCCACGACGTCCCCTTCTTGACACTCATTGGATTCATCGTGCGCGAGCAAACGCGTAGAGCGCTTGACGTACTTTTGATAAAGAGGATGCTTTACCACCCGTTCGATCTTCACCGCAACCGTTTTATCCATCTTATTGCTGATCACTTCTCCGCTCAGAGAGCGCGGCTCTTTTGTTTCCGCCATCATCAATGACTCTGTTCAAGCTGCGTTAATACGGTCTTAATGCGGGCCACCTCGCGCCGGACTCGCCCCCACTGGTTAGGGCGTATCGTCTGGCCAGAACCGCTCTGCATCCTTAAATTAAATTGCTCCCGTCGCAGCTCCAAGAGCAACTTTCTCAGTTCATCCGGGTTCTTCTCCCGCAACTCTCGAGCTATCACTTAAATCACCGTGCGGTTTGTAAACGTGGTTCGGACAGGTAGTTTCGCTGAGGCCAAGCGAAAGGCTTCGCGCGCAACGATCTCTGCCACCCCCTCCATTTCATACAATACGTGGCCCGGTTTAACCTCCGCGACCCAATATTCCACACTGCCTTTTCCTTTTCCCTGACGCACTTCCAAGGGCTTTTTCGTGATCGGTTTGTCTGGGAAGATGCGGATCCACACTTTAGCACCACGTTTGACATAGCGGGTTATGGCTCGCCTCGCCGCTTCAATTTGGCGCGCAGTCACCCTCCCGCGGGTAGTGGCTCGTAAACCAAACTCACCGAAGTCCACCCGGCTGCCTCGAGTCGCGGGTCCCCTATTGCGACCCTTTTGCTGTTTTCTGAATTTTGTCTGTTTTGGTTGAAGCACCAGACCCTATCTCTCTGCATTTAGCTGGCAGAAGTACCCTCGGCGCGTTCTTCCAGCGTTTCTCCATTCACCACTTCGCCCTTGAACACCCACACCTTCACGCCTATGACACCGTAAGTGGTACGCGCTTCGGCAAAGCCGTAGTCTATATCCGCCCGCAACGTGTGCAGCGGAACCCTGCCTTCCCGATACCATTCCGAACGGGCGATTTCCGCTCCGTTGAGACGGCCAGCCACATTCACCCGTATGCCTTGAGCGCCCAACCGCATTGCGTTCGACACAGCGCGCTTCATGGCCCGCCTAAACATGATCCGTCGCTCAAGCTGCCCGGCTATGCTCTCCGCAACCAGATGCGCCTCCAACTCGGGCTTCCGGATTTCCTCCACACTGATATGCACGGGGATCCCCATGATGGCGGAGACTTCTTTGCGCAATTTCTCGATGTCTTCTCCCTTCTTTCCGATGACGATGCCGGGACGCGCTGTGTGAATGATAATACGCGCATTGTTCGCTAGGCGTTCGATCTGTATCCGGCTAAGCGAAGCGTGAGACAGCCTTTTCCTAAGAAACTCGCGGATCCTCAGATCCATATTGAGATAATCGGCGTAGCGTTTCGAATCCGCATACCACCTCGAGTTCCAATCTTTGCAGATCCCCAGCCGCATACCAACAGGATGGACCTTTTGACCCATGCTCTAGCCCTCCTGTGAGACAGTGACGCAGATGTGACTGGTGCGCTTCACCATCATGTTCATACGCCCCCGCGCACGGGCACGCCGGCGCTTCATCACCGGCCCCTCATCCACACAAACCCGCTGTACTTTCAACTCATCGACGTCAGCCCCATTATTGTGTTCGGCATTGGAGATCGCCGACTCCAATACTTTTTTAATGAGTTCGGCGCTCTTTTTCCGGCTAAACGTGAGCAGGTTGATTGCCTGCTCAACAGGCAAGCCGCGGATCTGGTCTGCCACCAGACGCGCTTTTTGAGCGGATACCCTCGCACGCCTCAATGTTGCCGATGTTGCCATATGTGTACTCGGTTCCGTGCCGCTTAGCGTTTGGCCTTGCGATCCGCCGCATGTCCTCGAAAAGTGCGGGTCGGCGCGAACTCACCCAGCTTGTGGCCCACCATGTTTTCGGTAACGTATAAAGGCACGTGCTGCCGACCGTTGTGCACAGCGATGGTCAAACCGATCATTTCCGGTATTACCATGGAACGCCTCGACCAGGTTTTGATTGGTCTTCTGTCTTTGCTTTCAATCGCCCTGACAACCTTTGTCGCTAGATGATGGTCGACAAACGGCCCTTTAGCTAATGCTCGCGCCATGTCAGCCCCACCTCAATCAGCGTGTTTTTCTTCGTCGCCGAACAATCATGTTATCTGTTCGCTTGTTGTTTCGCGTCTTATGCCCTTTGGTCGGCTGCCCCCAGGGGCTTACCGGATGGCGACCCCCCGATGTTCGGCCTTCGCCACCTCCATGGGGATGGTCCACCGGGTTCATCGCCACCCCGCGCACAGTGGGTCGAACCCCGCGCCAACGGGACGCTCCGGCCTTGCCAAGAGAACGCAGTGAATGTTCCGCGTTCCCCACTTCGCCGATACTGGCACGACAGTCTACATGCACTTTGCGCATTTCTCCGGAACGCAGCCGCAACGTCGCGCGCCCGCCTTCTCTTGCTACGAGCTGTATACCCGCACCGGCACTGCGCCCCAGCTGCGCCCCTTTCCCCGGCTTCAGCTCAACACAATGCACCATGCTTCCTACCGGAATGTCGCGTAAAGTCATGCAATTGCCGGGTTGGATCGGAGATCCTCCACCCGACATCACGCTGTCCCCGGGGATTATCCCTTTCGGCGCGGTGATATAGCGGCGTTCGCCATCTGCGTACAAAACCAAGGCAATGTGTGCACTGCGATTGGGGTCGTATTCTATTCGTTCCACGCGCGCCGGGATCCCATCCTTGTCGCGCTTAAAATCGACCAGACGGTAGCGCCTTTTATGGCCCCCGCCGCGATGACGCACGGTGATTCGGCCGAGGTTATTACGGCCGCCATGATTCGGCTTGTGCTCCACTAAGGGGTAAAAAGGCTCGCCCTTATGAAGCCCCGGCGTGATCACCATCACGACACCCCGCCGACCCGGCGAGGTTGGTTTAACCGTTACAACCGTCATCGCCCCGATTGCCCACCCATAAAGTCGATCTCGTGGCCCTGCTTCAGCCTGACGTAGGCCTTCTTATGGCCAGCACGCCGACCCAGAACCCCACGAAAGCGCCTTACCTTTCCCTTGATGTTGCAGGTTTGCACCGAGGCAACCTCCACACCAAACATCGTTTCGACCGCCTTCTTGATATCCGGCTTTCTTGCCTTATTCCACACATCGAATACGTACTGACCACTTTGATCCCCAAGGCGGGTAGACTTTTCTGAGATTCGGGGCGCCAGAAGCACCTGCATAAGCTCTTCTTCGTTCATGACAACTGAGCTTCCAACTTTGCCACCGCATCCTGGGTGATTAAGACGGTATCCGAACTCAATAAAGCCACTGGATCGATCGCCGTTACGTCTCGCAAGAACACTTTTGGCAGATTGCGCGCCGCCAAATAAAGATTTTCGCTTACCTGCTCGGTGAGGATCAGCGCGCCCTCCACCCCAAGCCTCGTCAGCTTGGAGCGAAGCATCTTTGTCTTGGGCGCTTCCAACACCAAGCCATCGAGGACCCTCAATCGCCCTTGGCGCAACAATTCCGAAAACAGCGAACGCATAGCCCCACGATACATTTTCTTGTTAACCTTTTGGGCGTAGTTCCGTGGCACAGCCGCAAACGTCACACCCCCCCCACGCCACAACGGGCTGCGCGAACTCCCTGCCCTCGCCCGACCCATGCCTTTCTGTCGCCAAGGCTTGGAGCCACCACCACGGACTTGCGACCGAGACTTGTTTGCCTTGGTGCCAGCGCGTGCACCCGCCAAATAAGCGTTCACCACTTGATGAATAAGGGGTTCGTTGTAGCGGGCCGCGAACAACGTGTCGGGAACATTGAGGCTCCCTACCGTCTCTCCACTTTCATTGGAATGCACACCCAGTTCCACGGCTTCCTCCACTATCCCGCACTCGCAGGGCAGATCAGCAGGTTGCCACCCCGCGCTCCCGGCACAGAGCCTTTTACCAGCAACAGCTTGCGCTCGGCATCCACGCGAATGACCTCCAGGTTGCGAACCGTCCTGCGCACATCACCCATATGCCCAGACATGCGCTTGCCTTTGAATACGCGACCCGGTGTCTGACATTGCCCGATAGAACCTGGCAGCCGATGGGCCAACGAATTTCCATGCGTGGCATCGCCCGAGCTGAAATGATGGCGTTTAATGGTCCCCGCATACCCTTTACCGATGGTTGTTCCTGAAACGTGCACTTTCTGTCCCGGCGCAAACATTTCAACGGTAATTTCAGATCCCGACGCGAGCGACTCTACTTCGCCTTCACCTAAGCGGAACTCCCACAACCCTCGGCCTGCTTCAACATTCGCCTTAGCAAAGACCCCGGCGAGCGGTTTTTTCACCCGAATGCGGCGGCGCGTACCGGTAGTCACCTGCACTGCGGGGTAGCCGTCGGTTTCCTTAGTTTTTACCTGAGTCACCTTGTTGGGCAATATCTCAATCACGCTTACCGGGATCGACACCCCTTCCTCGGTAAAGATCCGAGTCATGCCCCGCTTTTGTCCGACCACTCCGAGTGCCATTAATATATCCTCAGCTTAGCTTGATCTGCACATCCACTCCCGCGGCCAGGTCCAGCTTCATCAACGCATCCACCGTCTTGTCCGTCGGATTAACGATATCTAACAGCCGCTTGTGGGTGCGGATCTCGTACTGGTCGCGCGCGTCTTTGTCCACATGGGGCGAGACCAATAGCGTAAAGCGTTCCTTTTTCGTCGGCAGAGGGATCGGACCTTTCACTTGAGCACCGGTACGACACGCCGTTTCGACAATTTCCCGCGTTGATTGATCGATCAAGCGATGATCAAAGGCTTTAAGTCGGATCCGTATTACCTGTTCGCCCATTTACTGGTCCTTAAGTTAGCTAGTGTAGTGCTTCTTAGTTGATGGAACTAAAGGCCTTCCGGTCGATCTGATCTGGAGATCGAACGAGGAGGCGACCATGCGAACAGCCAGTGTTATCGAGCTTACAGATGAACAACGGCAACA
>JBOIEE010000144.1:0-17431 GCA_050740975.1 Gammaproteobacteria bacterium
AGATCTCCTGCACCCCCGCTTCAAAACGGAGAAAACCGAGTATTTGCCCGGTCTCGATGTGCACCACCCAAACACCACAGATCCGTTCTCTGAGCCGTTCCACCAGGGGGATCCCGCTGAAAACCGCTGTTTCGCGAACTTGCGACAGGCCGATAAAGGCCAGCGGACCGTAAAAATCCAAACCCCGGGTAAACCCCGGTACCTGGGCCACCGTTTGCCAGGTACCTCGCTCCAGATCCGCCACCGCCAGGCTACCTTGGCCGGACTCCAGGAACCAGAGTTTCCCTTGATACCAGCGCGGCGAGTGGGGCATGGACAAACCGCGCAGCACGATTTGGTGGGTCTCGACATCCATCAAGAGGCCGCCATTGCGCTTGTTGGCGCGCCAGCCGCCCGCCGTGTCGGTCTCGCCCAGGGCGGTGACATACTTGGGCCGTCCGTCCACCAGCGCCAGTCCGTTCAGGTGGCAGCGGTCCTCGGGGGCATAGGCGCTGACAAAGGACGCGCCAGCGCGGGTCAAAGCTGTGCTCGACGTCCAGGGTGCAGAGACAACGGAAGCGGGTGTTCACCACCCACAGCTCGCCGTCCCGGTCATAGGCCATCTCGTGGATGTCGATGTCGCCGGTGACGTGGATGCGCCGGGGCAGATAACAGGCATCGTGCTTGCCCAAGGGCTCTATCTTCGGGGCCACGGCGGGCACGTTGCGGTAGTACCACACCGTGTTGGTGCCGCCGACGGTGAGCCGGGCGGGATCGGCGGCAATCCCCATGGGCTTGCTGAAGGCGCGGAAGTGGGTGTTGAGCGTCGCCCCGTCGGCGCGCACCAGGATGACCTTGCCGGCCTGGTAAGTGGAGACCACCAGGCTGATCTGCAATTGGTTAAACATCTCCGGCAGGTTGGAGGTATGGACGCTGCGCAGGGCGACGTCAGTAGAGGTGGGAGGAGCGGCACTAGACATCGCGGGGTTTCACAAGGCGAGCCGTCGCGAACCCTACCATTGTTATGGGCCCTCGTGCAATCGTATGTCCATGGGAATGGGAAGGGCCCCCTTACGACTAAACTCCATCCGCGCTGGCGTAGCCGGTTGCCATGCCTCCGGCTCGAAGGCCGAAATAGCGATCGACCAGTAAACTCGTAGCCTGGGTTGAGCGCAGCGAAACCCGGGAACGGTGCATCACTACTGAATACCCGGGTTACGCCGCTGTGCGGCTAACCCAGGCTACAATTTCTCGACCGAGCGATAGCCTGTTCGGTTCAAGGATCAAAGCACGGCGCCCCTCGATGACTCACGGACAGCATGGACAGGCACGGTTCACGCCGCGCCCGTCCATCCCCTCCTTGCCCCGACTTCCCCCGCTAAGGGGAGGCGAAGGAGGGTAAAGCCGCGGGCGTTACGGGATGCTGGTCTGCGTCTCGCAGTTGGCTCCGGTGTCCGCGCCGCTGCCGCCGTTACAGGTATCGGTATCGGTTCCTCCGTCTAGTGCATCATCGCCGCTGTTACCACGTAGGGCATCATTACCGGCTCCTCCGTCGAGCGCATCATCGCCGTTATTGCCGTTCAGGGTGTCGTTGCCGTTTTCACCCAATAGCCGGTCGTCGGCGTTGCCGCCATTAAGGTTATCGATGCCCTCGCCCCCACAGATGACATCGTCGCCGTTGCCACCGCTGATGGTGTCATTGCCGCCGAGGCCGTGGATGACATCGTCGCCGTTGGTGCCGCGCAGGTTGGGATCGTTCCCCGGGGCGCCGACGAGGGTCGGGACCAGGCCGTCGCAGAGGAGCTCACTGACCTCGAAGCTGCCGATGTCGCAGTCGGCGAAGGTATCGCCGTCCCCATCCTGAGGCCGTGCCACTCCGCGCTGGTCGAAGTCGGGCGGCGGACAACTGAGATCAGTCACCGCATCGATGGCCGGGCTACCGGCGACCAGGGCATGGGTCTGGGTCGGCCCGCCGTTGTTCATGAGCGTGGGATCCAGGATGGCGGCGAGGGCGGTCGGGGTGGTGCCATCGGAGGTGGCGGTGATGTCGCTCGCACCGGGGGCGAAGCCAGAGAACGCCTGGGCGTTGCTGAGCCCGCTGTGGCCGAAGAGGTTGAAGTCGCCGGCGCTGACGCCGCCAGAGCCATAGTCGTACACCTCCGCGCCGCTCGGGGCGGTGTTGCCCGAGACCAGGGAGCGCGCCAGGGTCGCGGTGCCGAAGAGGTTGAACACGCCGCCGCCGTCGTTGCTTGCGCTATTGCCCGAGACGGTGCTGTTGGTCAGGGTCAGGGCGCCGAAGTGGTGCACGCCGCCACCGGCGCGTGCGCTATTACCCGAGACGGTGCTGTTGGTCAGGGTCGCGGTGCCCCTGTTGAACACGCCGCCGCCGCGGTCCGCGGTATTGCCTGGACAGTGCTGTCGGTCAGGGTCAGGGTGCTGCCGTAGTTGGCGATCCCCGCGCCGTCGTCGAGGCCGTCCTCGACCACGAGTGACCCCCCGCTCACCGTGGTTTCGTTGAGGGTGAGGTTGCCGTCCACCGCGAAGATACGGAAGGCGTCCGCGCTGCTCCGCGTAATCGTGCTGCCGTGGCCCTCGATGGTGATCTCGGTGCCGATGACCGGCAGGCCGGTAGGGCCAAAGGTCGTGTTATTGACCGCCGTCAGAGTGTGGGTGCTGCCCGCGACCAACTCCAGGATGTCGGGGCCGCTGCCGGCGGCGCAACCGCCCGCGATGGCGTCGCTGTTGGCGGCGGTGATGGCATCGATGAGGGTGCAGGTAGTGCCATCGACAGCAATCGTCGACGCCAGGACCGGCGCCTGGCCCAGGGCCAGGAGCAGGGCCAAGCCCGCGAGCGAGCGCCGCCACTGGCGTTGCAATTGCCGCCGCACCCGCCGCGGCAGGCGGGTGAGATAGTCATGGTAACGGGCGAAGCGCGGCACGAGATCCACGAGGGGCGCTGCAACCAGGGCCGAAGCGCCGGGTCTTGCGAGAGCTTGGACAGCTCGGCGTGAAGGGTGGCCCGCGCACTGGGGTCAAGACGTGGGGTAATTTGGGACATGCGTGACTCCTTGCGTTTTAGGCTGTTGTGGAAGGGAACCGTGGGGGGGTTCTCCCCCTTTGACAAGGGAGCTCGGCCTCCCGCCTGGGCGATTGTCTTAAAGTCAGGCAAGCCGGTCAAGGGCTCGGTGAAGCCGCGAACCAGCCCGTCCTGGCGGCAGGAAAGGGATGTTTCCACTGGCGCAATGATTACCAGCCATGCCACGACGAACGCCCCTACCCCGGCTCCACTCCTCGCAGTTAGCCCCGGTATGGCCCCCGTCCACGCGCTAGGGACGTTCTTAGTCGCGCCCACTGAGAGGTTGCGAATAGATCGTCGCGAGCATTCCGAGCGCAAGAAGCCGCGGAGTTAGAGGCCCGGCGGGGTCGATCACTAGAAGGGCTTAGAATCGAGGACCGCGAGCGCGAGCATGACGACGCTCATTTCTTTACCAAAAACACCTCAGGAGAATAAAGCCCGAACACCTTATCGTAAGTTGCAATGCGCATATCTTTGTAGCTCGCTTGAGAGACCTCGCCCCCTTTAGCTCGAGACTTGGATGGCTTAACGTTGCACTCACAATGGGATGGTCTACGCTAGATGAAAGGAGAAGCACTCAGGATCCTCGATGCTGGACAGACAGTTGAGATCTCATTCGACCATGGCACAACCCTTGGCGCTCGTTGTCGATGATGAACCGGACATAAGAGATTTGCTGGAGATCACTTTGCAGCGCATGGACATCCGCTGCAAAGCCGCTCCAAATCTCGCGCAAGCAAAGAACTTGCTGAAAAACAATCAATTTGATCTGTGCCTCACGGACATGCAGCTACCTGATGGGGATGGCATCGAGCTCGTAGGCCACATACAGAAGCACTACATAGCGACACCGGTTGCGGTGATAACGGCGCACGGCAACATGGAAACAGCCATTCAGGCGCTGAAATCCGGCGCTTTCGATTTTGTGACCAAACCGGTTGATCTGGAGATCCTGCGAAAACTGGTCAACACCGCCCTGAAGCTCTCGGAGCGGCCGTCCGAGACCAAGTTGCTGGGTCTAACGGGGGAGTCACCCGTTATTCGGCAACTGAGAGCGACCGTCGCCAAGCTCGCTCGTAGCCAAGCTCCGGTCTATATCAGCGGTGAATCAGGCACCGGAAAAGAGCTGGTTGCCCGGTTGCTCCACGAGCAAGGGCCGCGTGCCGATCAACCTTTTGTGCCGGTCAACTGCGGCGCCATCCCGCATGACTTGATGGAAAGCGAATTTTTCGGTCACAGGAAGGGTAGCTTCACCGGCGCCGTGGCCGACAAGGAGGGATTGTTCCAGGCCGCCCAAGGTGGCACCCTGTTCCTGGATGAGGTTGCCGAGCTGCCGCTGCACATGCAGGTGAAGCTTCTGCGTGCGATCCAGGAAAAGGCGGTGCGCCCGGTGGGGACCCAAACCGAGGTGGCGGTGGATGTGCGCCTCTTAAGCGCCACCCATAAGGACCTCGCCAAGCTGGTGGAAGAAGGAAAATTCAGGCAAGACCTGTTCTACAGGATCAACGTGATCCAGCTCAATGCGCCCGCGTTGCGGGAGCGCGCGGAGGACATCCCGGCGCTGGTGGAGCGTGTGCTGGAGAAGCTGGCTTGTAACTTAAGAGCGGGCAAATCCGGGCTGTCCAAGGAAGCGCTCGCCGCGCTCAAGGACTACGCCTTTCCGGGTAACGTGCGCGAGCTTGAGAATATTCTGGAGCGCGCCTTGACCCTGTGCGAGGGCAACACCATAGAAGCCGCAGATCTCAGGCTCCCCAGCAATGAAAAAGGGGAACCGCTGCACGTATCTAACCATGCTAACCATGCTTTAGACTCGTATCTCGATGACGTGGAGCGGCAAAAAATCCTGGCGGCCCTGGAGAAGACGCGCTGGAACAAGACCGCAGCGGCCAAGCTGCTCGGGATCAGCTTTCGGGCGCTGCGCTATCGACTTGAGAAGCTGAGGATGGATTAAAGCACCCAGGGAGCGGGTGGATGGGAATCCACGTCGGAAAATCCGGCAAAGCAGGGTCCAATGGCTCATCCGGCGCATGCAGCTCGCCCGGCCAGAGCCGGCCAGCGCGCCAGATAACCGGTCCTGGCGCATCAAGATCTGAACGCCTCGGGCGAGTGGTGACTGCGGCGCGCCATTCTTGCTCAAAGACAGGAATGCGTCTTTCATCGCCTCAACTCCCGACTGTGCCAAACGCGGATAATCACCACATCGCCTTCCGCGTTCAGTCGGTACCGCAACACATAGGCTCCCGTCCCAAACGCCGTGAATACCTCTCGGCGTCCGGTATCGTCATCCATCGGCTTGCCGGATTTTGGAAACATCTCTAACCGTTGCGCCGCAGTCTTGATGCACAATGCCGCATTTCTAGCTGCTTGCGGGTTTTTCTCCGCCAAAAAGTCATATAACCTGGCCACATCGTCCAGCGCCTCCGGCAACCAAATCACCTTGGGCATGGCTGCCGATCGCCAGCCGCCAAGGCATCAAGCCACTTCACAACCTGCTCATTGGGCACCGCTTCCCCGGTCAATTGATAGCATTCCCAGCGTTCCTGGTCCTCCTGCCGTTCCCGTAGAACCGCTTCCTCTTTGTCCAAATATTCCAGGATCGCCGTTTTGATCAGCCAATGGGTAGCCCGTTGCTTGGTTTCCGCCAGGGCTTTGAGACGGTCACGTGTCTCCTGATCCAACTTGACTCCGAGTGTTGTTGTCATCTTGCTTTCCTTTATCAGTTGCACCTATTGCAACCATAATTATAGCTCAACGTCGCTTATCTGATAACTGATGTCTGGCATAGGCTTGCCCCGGCTAACGCAACCGAGTTTTCCGCGCACCTTATTCCCCCCATTTCGCACTCGGCCGTGTGGTACCAATGTGCCCGCACAAAAGACAATTACGCCTTGGCAGGTGTGCTGGACAATGAGATCATGCACACGGTAATCGATTTGCGAAAGGATGGAGCGCGTTGGATCATCGACTTCAAGAGGACTGCAAGAGCGGTACGCATCTCGGAGCAGGCGGTACGGCGGCTTTGGCGATGATGGACAGCACCGGCTACCCCAAGCGCAAGCTCCATTGCCGCGCTCATGGGACCCTGGAGCGCCGCCTCATGCGTTTGACTTTGGCTGCATGGCGGATGGAGCGGGAGGTAGTGATCCCTAAACACTGGGAGATCGGCGATGAAAGAGATAAAGATCGAACATGCGCCTACCGAGGCGCGCCTGAAGGAGCTAGGTGTCCCCGCGTGGCCCACGTGGGAAAAGGAGGTATCGACGTTTCCGTGGACCTATGATGCCACGGAGAGCTGTTTTTTCCTCGAGGGCGAGGTCATAGTAACGCCCGATGGCGGGGAAGCGGTGCGGGTCGGCAAAGACGATCTCGTGACCTTTCCCCTCGGCCTCTCATGCACCTGGGATGTCCGCAAGCCGGAAGCATTATCGGTTTTTTGGAGACGACACGATGTGATGGTCGCCGCTCCGGTCTCAATAGCTAAGATTGAAGGAATGCGATGAGATCCTACCGCAAAGAGCTATGGTGTAACGTGCCTGGACGGCGGGCCTTCATCAACATCACCGGGCAGGTTGAACAGCGCGTAGCTGAGAGCGGAGTCCACGAGGGCCTGGCCCTAGTCAATGCCATGCACATCACCGGAGCAAATCTTCTACGGCGAGTTCGATGGAGGCCGGCGCAAGCGGGTGTTGGTCAAGATCATTGGTGAGTGAGATCGGTCGTTCGGGCTAGTAGGGCGCCTCATCCGGCAGAATGCACCCGCCGTGTTATCCGTTACTCCTGGTGTGTGCGCCGATCGCGGGACTGCACCCACGTGGCATGATCCACACTCTAAGCGTATCATCGTTTGTCACCTGATTGGGCGGCAGCGCTGCGAGTGAGAACAATGGCGATTACCTTCTGCTCGGGTTCCCCCTATGCATGGCGGGTGTGGTTGGCGCTGGAACACAAGCAGTTGGCCCACGAGCTGAAAATGCTCTCGTTCTCTGGCGGTGATCTGCGAACGCCGGAGTTCACACGGCTGAATCCGCGCCAAAAAGTGCCGGTGATCGAGGACGGAGACTTCGTGCTGTATGAATCCGTCGCTATCCTCGAATACCTCGACGAGCAATATCCGCAGGCAGGTCATGGCAGGCTTTTCCCGAAGGATGTTCGGCATCGGGCCATCGCACGGCGGCTTATTCAAGAGACCGAATATCTGGCAGCTCCGATGCGGGAGCTTGGAGGCGAGTTGTTTTTTAAACCGGAATCGGGATGGGATCTCGAGACGATTGCCAAGGGCCGCGAGGCATTGGCCTTGGAGCTTGCGCGTTTCCAGCGGGAGCTTCGCGGTGAGTACCTGGTTTACGAGCTTTCGGCTTCCGATTTCACCCTCTATCCCTGGCTTGCTCTGGCCGTGCGTATGGAGCGCAAGAAACCCGATCTGGCGATCCGCTCGCTCATTGGCGCGAGCTTGTCGGATTGGATGCGCCGGATCGAAGCCTTGCCTTACTTCGAAAAGACCATCCCGCCCACTGGAAAGCCGCATGAATACGGGGGTCCAAACCGGCTTAGGTCAAGGGAGTGTCTTCGACGTCCCCGTACTCGAAGCTGAGGGGACAAATGTTATACCCTCAAGCGGAGATGCGAAATAACGCCCAAGATCGACACCAAGCAAACCGATACGCTGTTCATCATCTCGTTCTGCTGATGCTGCTCAGCGGGTGTACCGCCCACTACCCCATCAATCACAAGATTCTCCGGGTTGAACCCCGCTCTGGCTACTCGATCGATAACCCGGCTCCCACGACGCGATCGGATTCGCTACTCGTTATGCTCGCGTTCTCCGGAGGAGGAACGCGTGCCGCGGCGTTTGCGTATGGGGTCCTTGAGAAGCTCGCCCACAGTTATATCACCTGGGACGGCAAACGCCGCCGTCTCCTGGATGAGGTAGACATGATCTCGTCGGTGTCCGGGGGAAGCTTTACCGCGACGTATTATGGACTCTTCGGTGAGCGGATTTTTACAGAGTTCGAGCAGAAATTCCTCAACAAAGACGTGCAAGGTGCTCTTAGGGCGCGCTTGCTGTCGCCGGCTTCGTGGCCCCGCTTATGGTCCTCGGTTTACCACCGCAGCGAGCTCGCGGCCGCTTACTATGATGAGATCCTGTTCGAAGGAAGAACCATCGGGGACATCCAGGCACGCGATGGCCCCTTTATCATCATCAACGCCACCGAGATCAGTTTGGGCGGTCAATTCGGCTTTGAGCAGCGCCAGTTCGATCTGCTGTGTTCCGATGCCGCACGCTTTCCAGTCTCCCGCGCGGTCGCGGCCTCTTCCGCTGTACCGATCCTTTTTAGCCCCATCACCCTTCAGAACTTCGCAGGATCCTGTGCACACACGCTGCCCGAGTGGGCGACGCAGGCGCTCGACAAGGGCGATGTATCCGCGCGCGAGTACCAACCCGCATCGCGTGCTCGCGCTCTGCTCGATCGGGAGAAGATGCCTTTCATCCACTTGCTCGACGGCGGACTCAGCGACAACCTTGGCATTCGTCCAATACTGGATCTGGTGAGCATTTCGGGAGGGGCATGGAACGCGCTCAAAGCGCTTGGGCGTCCGTACACCCGCCGCGTGGTCGTCATTGTAGTCAACGCACAGACTGCGACCGGCCACGAGGAGATCGGAAGGCGGGAGCGTGTACCGTTCACCTATAGCCTTCAATCAGCCACCTCGGTGCCTTTGAACAGTTACAGCTTCGAGACTTTGAGCTTGATCCGAGACCTGATGAATACTTGGGATGAAGACATCACCATCGGTCGGTGCTGGGAGCTGGCGAAACAAGGCTTGGACCAAACCGGCTGTTACGACATGGATCATTTTCTAATCGAAGTGAGCTTCGATCAGATCCCCGACGAAGCGCGGCGGGAACGATTAAAACGCCTTCCCACGAGCTTCCAACTCCCGGTGGAGTCCGTCGACGAACTCCGGCGTACGGCCGCCGGCATCCTGGAACAATCAGCAGACTTCAAGCACATGCTCCGGGATCAGATCAGGGCTCCCGCCCGTTCGATACCGTCACCACCGACCCGTTGAATATTTCGACCAAGCATTGTCCGCTGCGAACCGGCGTTGAAGGTCCTGTAAACCCTGGAGATATCCCCTACCACTCCCTCGCTATCGTGTCGCGAACGCTCCTAGGATCGCGCGTAAGACCTGCACGGGTACGCGCCGACAACATTTCGCGTGCAAGAGCGTACTCTACTTCGAGAGCATCATAGGCCTCGCGAAACCCTCGACGCTTCGACGCCTTGTGAACAAAGGCCTTGTGATCGTGACCAACAGGCTCGTATTTGATTTCAGGCATTTCGTACCTCCTTCATTCGCTTGCGGGCAAGCTTGAGTTCATGTTCTGGCGTCTGTTGCGACCTCTTGATGAAGGCGTGCAGCACCACTACGCGCTGCCCGACAAGAAAGCAGTAAAAGGCCCTGCCGATGCCTGATTTGCCCCGTGGTCGCAATTCGAACAAACCGTCGCCGAAAACACGCGAGTGTGGAAGGCGCAAGTTAGGGCGTGGTTTGTACATGGCTACCGCTTGTCTTATAGGATGCCGTTTCCCATTCCCTGGCTTGCGTCGCTCCAGTTGCAGGTAGCGCATGATGTTGTAGGTGAGGTTCATCAACACGATCTTGGTCTTGGCCTAGAGCTTGAACCCGCGGTTTAGTGGATCGTCACCAGATCCGCTCGACGCCGTAGGCGGACAATCTATCATCCGCACTCAGCAGCGGAATACCTTCGCACAAGGCCTGGGCTACCAGCAGGCGATCGAAGGGATCGCGGTGATGAAAAGGCAGCGTGGCGAGCGGTAGACAGTGCTCGACCGTGATGGGAAACGCGGTCAAGGCGTTGGCTAGGATCCGGTTGCGCATGAATGCCTTGGGAGGCTCACGGAGACGCAGTTTTCCCAGCGAATACTTCACGGTAATCTCGAAACTCGTCACTGCACTGACCAGAAGCTCATTATCGTTGTCGAGGAAGACCGCCTTGGCGATCGCGGAGAGCTTGGGATCGTCCATCACCAACCAAAGAAAGGCGTGTGTGTCCAGCAACACTCTCACATGAAATCTCTCATGAAATCGTCTGGGAGCTGGTCGAAGTCCGGCGGGACTTCGCCCAGACCTTTCGCCTCGCCTAAGCAGCGCGTTGGCTTGGACTGGCCATAAGGAACCAGGCGCGCGATGGGTTTATTGGCGCGGCAAATCACCACCTCTTCCCCCGCCTCGACCCGAGCGAGCAGAGCGGAGAGCTGGGATTTTGCCTGGTGCACATTGACTTGATAAGACATGGCAAACAGCACGAAAAATGAGACCAAAAAGTTAGCTAAGTGTATCCGATACACCGTAAATGCGAAAGAGTACCCGCGTATTTGTTAACCCTGAGCCCGCGTAAGGCGGAATGCCGGAGGCGGTGCGGCCGCATACAGTACCGCCATGCTTAACCATCGTCGTTAGCGGTTGCCCCGGCCCGGATCGGAAGGGCGGATCGCGTCGGAGTGCCGCGTGATCACTGGCAATCGACTCGATCACAAGAGTTACAAGAGCGCCGTAGCGGTGCCGAGACGCTTTACGATTCGCCCCACATCGGCTTTGCGAGCGTCTCGGCGAAGGCGCGGAACAGCACGTTGAAGCTGATGCTGATCCGCTCTTTGGCGCTGCGATTCGCGTCCACCGAGTGTGCAAGCCAGGAGGGGAACATCAATAGCGTCCCGGTTGCCACGCTGACTACGACCTGATCGGTGTTCTGCCCCGTCAACTCAGTGACCGGAGGTCGCAGGAGCGCAGTCTGCGGGCGTGGGTCATGGAAATTGATCGTATCGGCTCCGGGCTGGACCTGCGCGTAATAGACGCCGCTCAGGTAGTTGTTGGGGTGGGAATGAATGCGGTGCGATGCGCCAGGCGCATTGACGCTCGCCCAGCAGCCCGTGATCTCGAACCCATCGCTCGCAATGTGGAGGAACCGCAGGATGCGCCTTGTTGTCCCCTCGATTACGGACACGAGTTGCTGCAGGTCGATGCGTTTGTGCAGGCCGACGGCCGATTGCCAGCTCTCGCCCTCGGCGATCGCGCGATCGTTCAGCAACGTTTGGAGCAGCGGGACCACCTGAGCATTGATCGGCGCATAAACTGCGCGCTCGAGGTCGGTCTTCCAAACCAGGGTCGGGAAGAGGGAGTAGACGTCGGAGTGTTCGAGATCTGGCTCGGCCACGTGCGTGGGTCGCGTTTGAATCGAGTTGAAATAAGGCTATATTAATCCTTTTTTTGGAGGCGAAACCGTCATTCCGGCACAAGCCGGGATCCATTAAGGGCACACTGCATCGATGATGTCCCCGTCGAGATCTCTAGAGGACGTCTTACGCCCGCGCGGTCGACGCGCCGCCAATGCGCGGATTTCACAGGATGCGCTGCCGTGAACAGTTGCCGGGATGGTTGGCGCACTCGTGAGGCCGAACGGACCGTCCACCGGCAAGAACCTGATTCGCGCCAGGGGCGCACTGTTGTGAGCACACTAAGACTGCCGACCGATCTTCGCCGCACGCTCGAAACCTGGGCGCACGAGGGTTATCCGTACGAGCGCTGCGGGCTGCTGCTCGGCCATGTGACCGACTCGGTGTCCGAGGTGCGTGAGGTCGTGCTCGCGCAAAACTTGAACGTCTCGCGGGCAGGCGATCGCTTCGAACTGGACCCGGAAGACTTCATCAAGGCCGATGCGCGATCGCGTGCCGAAGGAATGGAGATCGTCGGCGTCTGGCACACCCATCCGGACCATCCTGCGCGTCCTTCGCAGACGGACCGGGAGAACGCTTGGAGCGGCTGGTCGTACTTGATTCTCTCAGTTCGCTCGGGCGGCGTGAACGGCGTGCGGACCTGGCGCCTCGACGGCGCCGAGTTTGTCGAAGAGGATTTACAACAATGAGCAAGATCACGATCCGTATTCCCATGCCGCTGCGGTCTTACACCGGCGGCGCCGACGAAATACTCGTCGACGCGGCGACGGTGCGCGATGCGCTCACAACACTAGGCACGGCACACGACGGCATCCTGACACGCGTGCTCTCGCCCGACGGTGAGTTGCGTCAGTTCGTCAACGTGTTCGTGGGGGGCCGCAACGTGCGCTCGCTCGACGGGCTGGCGACGCGGCTCTCGGATGGCGACGTTGTGTCGATCATCCCTGCGGTAGCAGGAGGTGCACCGAAAGCACGCGACAAACGACTCGCCGATCTGAAGCAGCTCATCCCCGAAGTGACTCCGCGCGATGCATCCGAGCAGCAAGCGGGCGGCGCCGCGCTGATCGACGTGCGCGAAGCCGACGAGATCGCCCAGGGTAGCCCGCCGGGAGCGCATCGGCTCGGGCGCGGCTACCTCGAGCTGCGCATCGAAGAAGCGGTGCCGGATTTCGAGCGTGTGCTGGTCACGATGTGCAACGGCGGCACGCGTTCGCTCTTTGCCGCGGAAGAGCTGCTGCGACTCGGTTATCGCCGCGTGTTCTCGATGGCGGGCGGCTTCTCGCGCTGGAAGGCCGAAGGCCTGCCCGTGGAGGTGCCGCTCACGCTTGACGCGGCTTCACGCGAGCGCTACTCACGGCACCTGTTGATGCCGGAGGTCGGCGACGCCGGACAAGCGAAGCTGCTGCGCTCCAAGGTGCTCCTCATCGGGGCGGGCGGTTTGGGCTCGCCGGCCGCCTACTATCTCGCGGCCGCCGGAGTCGGTACACTCGGTATCGTCGATCACGACGTCGTCGATCGCAGTAACCTGCAGCGGCAGATCCTGCACACGGATGCGCGTGTAGGGACATCCAAGGTGGCTTCGGCACGGCAGACGATCGAAGCGCTCAATCCGGCGGTGAAAGTGGTTAGTCACGAGATTCATCTTTCGAGCGCGAACGTCGAGCAAATCTTCCCAGGCTACGACGCAGTGGTGGACGGCTCGGACAATTTCCCGACGCGTTATCTTGTGAACGATGCGTGCGTCAAGCTCGGCGTCCCGAACGTGCACGGCTCGGTGTACCGATTTGAGGGACAAGTCACGGTGTTCTGGCCGGGCGATCCGCAGCGCCGCGGCCCGTGCTACCGCTGTTTGTATCCCCAACCACCGCCTGCAGAGTTCGCGCCCTCGTGCGCCGAAGCGGGCGTGCTCGGGGTGCTGCCGGGGGTCATCGGCTTGCTTCAAGCCACTGAAACGATCAAGCTCCTGCTTGGGATTGGCGAACCGCTCGTTGGTCGTCTGCTCTACTTCGAGGCGCTGCGCGCCGAGTTCACCGAGCACGTGCTGGAGCGTGATCCGGCTTGCCGCTATTGCGGCGAGGGCCGTGAATTCCCCGGCTACGTCGACTACGAGCAGTTCTGCGCGAGCCCCGTGGCATGACACTTGAGCCGCCCGGTCTTCGCGCGGCACAAGCGCTGCTCGCAGGCGTGGGCCACACGCCGCTGGTGGAGCTCAAGCTGCCCCACAGGCGACCGGAGTCGGTACAGATCTTCGCCAAGCTGGAAAGCGTGAATCCCGGTGGCTCGATCAAAGATCGGCCCGTGGCGCGCATGCTCATCGAGGCACTCAATGGCGGCCGCTTTGCCGGCGGCCGACGGCTGCTCGATTCTTCTTCAGGCAATGCTGGCATTTCGTATGCGATGCTGGGCGCGGCGCTACGGATCCCAGTGACCGTAGTCGTACCCGGGAATGCGAGCCGCGAGCGACTCGATCGGATCCAGGCGCACGGTGCCGAGCTCGTGATCACCGATCCGATCGAGGGCTACGATTTCGCGCTGCGGGAAGCGCATCGGCTTGCCGAAGAACAACCGCAACGCTATTGGTACTGCGATCAGTACAGCAACCCGGACAACTGGCGGGCGCACTATTACGGGACCGGCGGCGAGATCATCGAGCAGATGAAGGAGCTGGCCGGTGGCTTGCCCGACGCCTTCGTCGCTGGAGTGGGTACCGGCGGCACACTGACCGGCGCTGGCCGGCGGCTGCGCGAGGCACGCAAGGATCTCCACATCGCGGCGGTGATTCCCGAGACCTTCCCCGGAATCGAAGGCCTGAAGCCTCTCGGCAATCCTGGCGACATCGTGCCAAGGATCCTCGATCAATCACTCATCGACGAGCGCATTCCGGCGACGCTCGACGAGTCGATCGCCATCTGCCGCGAGCTGACACAGGAAGGGCTGTTCGTCGGTCCGTCTTCCGGTGCGTTTGTCTACGGCGCCCTCAAGCTTGCGGCGACGGGACATTTCCGCACCATCGTCACGCTGCTCAACGACACCGGGGAGCGCTACACCTCGACCGGGATGTGGGTCGAGAAGGGCTTGCGCACATCGCCGTGCAGCGGACTATTATAAAACTGTGGTAGGGATCCGAGTCAGCAAGCCGTCCGGGCCAACCCATACGGTCACCCCGCCCACCGCGGGGGGCTTTCGTCAGCGCGGCTTTCTGCCCGAAGAGGACCCGCTCAACGTCTTTCCGCCCGACTCGGCACTGGCCGTACTAGACACCATCGGTCGTGATCTCCCGAGCCTGTTGCACGATCCCGGCTTCCGCCGCTATGCACAAGCACTCGAGCTCCCGCCTTGGCCAGACAAACCCGTCAGACCTCAGGACCTGCCGGCGCTCCGGCTCTATTACCTGCGCGTCGGGTTTCTGGCCTCCGCCTACATCAACCAGGTCGGGCAGGAACCGGCGACGGTATTGCCGGCCAATATCGCCGCCCCGCTGTGCCAGGCGTGCAAGCTCCTCGGGCGACCGCCGATCCTGAGCTACGACGGCTATGCCCTGTACAACTGGAAGCGTTTCCGCAAGGGCGGGCCCATCGCCTTGGGCAACATCGATACCATCCAGAACTTCGTGCACCTCTACGACGAGCACTGGTTCATCCTGGTCCACGTCGAGATCGAGGCGCTCGCCGCCCGCATCCTGGACGCGATCGCCGTGGTCCAGCGCGCGCTACCTTCAGGCGAGGTCGCGCTGATCGATGCGGCCCTGCGTACCATGGCCGATACCGTCAACGGCCAGACCCGGGTGTTGCGGCGTATCCCCGAGAAGATGGACCCGGCGCTCTATTACAAGACCTTCCGGCCGTATATCCGTCTGTTCCAGAACGTGGACTACGAAACCACGGCGATCGGGCCTCCAAATGGCCAGCAGGAGGCACCGCTGCGGATGAACTTCCGGGGTGAGACCGGGGCCCAGAGCAGCATCATGCCGACCTTGGTCGCCTTCATGAAGATCCCGCATGCGCCCTCCGTGCTCACCAATCATCTCGCCGACATGCGGAACTACATGCCTCCCGAGCATCGCGCCCTCATCCAGTCCGTGGAGGCCATGCCGGACATCCGCGCGCTGGCAGACAAGCAAGCCTATAACGCGCTACTCGACGCCATCGCCGAGTTTCGCAGCGTGCATTATGGCTGGGCACAGGACTACATTAACCGTTGGACCAATGACCCGCTCGGGACCGGCGGGACGCCTTACATGCAGTGGCTCAAGCAACTCATCGAGGAGACACGCAGCTTCCGGATCGCATGAAGTAAATCCAACAATAGGCAAAAGGCGCAGTTTGGTACGGAAAAGATCTTACCCTGAGTTGAACAACTAACCCTTGCCTGACCGTGCGGACTTAGCAGAGCCGCCCGACTTGGACTTAACAGAGCCGGCCGACTTGGCTTTCTTGGTCGCACGTTCCATCGTTTCGGAATCGAACCCGGGCAGGGTCTGGATGCGCCCATGACCTTCTTTGGCATACCACAGCGAAAACGCCAGTGCGGCTTCGGGATCTGGGGCTTCTACCACATCGACGAAATCAAATTCACCTTGGGTGTAATAGACGCTTTCGAGCATGATCCCGAGCTCTTGTAGTTTCGCCTTAGCGCGCGTGACGCGTTCGGCATGCTTGGCCGCCCATTGTTCGCTGATCGTGCCGAGCAGAATGTACTTCATAGCCTACCTCCTCAGTTGCCGGGCCAAGAACCGGTTTTGTTCAGTATACCGCGGGTATCGTCAAACACCGGACCCCGCACCTCGGTGTTTCTCGGAACTATTGCGCTATCTATTGTATAAAAAAACACGATTAACGGTGTTCCTTGTGATACTTCTACCTGGCGCCAGCACGAAGACGCCCGATTTACTCCCGAGTTACAGAGGCGAGCCGGCATCAGGTCCGAGCATGGCCTTGCGAACGAGCGGGATCGGCGGTCCACCGTAAGAAAGGAACTGGTCATGAAAGGCGCGCCAGGCCTGGCGTCCTCCACGGGTTGCGGTCCATTCTTCGCGCAGCTTTTGGATCATCAACTTGCCTAGGGTGTAGTTGAGGTAGGCGGGATCGAAGGTGCCGCGCGCGGCCTGTTGCCGAGCATTGCCAGGGTCCTGATACGCGAGCTCGCGAAACATCTGTTCCGATTCGTGCACGCTCATACCCCGAGCATGCAAGCCGAGCGCGGAAAGAAACCGTACGTCTCGCCTCAGGGCGTCGAGCAGCTGGCCGATGTGGAGGTTGGGATCGCCCTCGCCCAGCCCGGCCTCCCACATCAGCTCCTCGGCATAGTGCGCCCACCCTTCCGCAAAGCCGTAGCTCATGAACAATGGCCCGAGCTTGGACTGCGAGCGCTTCGCGTGCAGGGACTGCAGGAAGTGGCCCGGCCATACCTCGTGCACCGAGATGAATAGCAGGGTGGCCTTGCCCGGGATGTAGGCCTTCTGTTCCGCTTTGGACCACGACCGATCCGGCGGGGCGACATAGTAGACGGCCGGCAGTCCCTCATCGAAGGCGCCGGGGATATCGATATAGGCCGGATTCCACCGCTGATAAGGGGGTGACTCAGCCACCTCGGCCTCCTCGGTACCGGGGATGGTAACCAGGCCCTTGGCTACCAGGAATCGCTTGAGCTCCGGGAGCTGCTGGCGTGCCCCGTTGACGGCCCCATCGTTTGGTTTGTCTGCCTGGACAACGGCGATGCACTCCGGGATGGTTCTTTGAGCCGCAAAGCGTGCACACGCTTGGCTCAAGGCACGGAGGTTCCGATTGAGATCCTCGCGACCGATGCTCTCTAATCGTTCGATGGCAAGCTCCACTCCTTCGGTATCCCGCAACATCTGCAGGAAAAGCTCGGAGCCTAAGGCAAAGTCATCAGTGGCTTGTGCACGCTGCGCGTCGAACCACTGTTCCAGTCCCTTCATGGCCCGCGTCGCCTGTTCATTGGCCGCCTGGAACTCTTTTTGGAGGCTGACATCCGGGACCGTGGCGAACACCTTTGCAACATCATTTTGGTAATAGGTCGCGAGTCCCCCGAACACCGTTTTGCCAACATCCACATAAGTGCGAGGAAGTGGCGTGCGCAGGTTGTTGCCGATCTG
>JBOIEE010000145.1:0-10986 GCA_050740975.1 Gammaproteobacteria bacterium
CTACGTGCATCTCGCGTTTCTACCTCAACGCCGCCATGAACAACTTCCTGCGCGGTCATGTCGAGGCCTTCGCCTTTTTCAATGCGGTACCGCGCGTCCTGCTCTATGACAATCTTAAGAGCGCCGTGCTCGAGCGGGTGGGGGAGGCGATCCGCTTTCATCCTACACTGCTTGAGCTCGCCGCCCACTACCGTTTCCAACCCCGCCCCGTGGCGGTGGCGCGGGGCAACGAAAAAGGGCGTGTCGAGCGCGCGATCGCCTACTCGCAAGGCTCGATCTCATCACGCGCTTATCACCGTATTCACGCGCTTTGGTAACCCCGTTAACACCTGGCCATGGGCCCGGGTGAACTCAGCCGATAGGCCTTTGGAATAACCGAGTGGCAAGACCAGCTTGCGGTCCGCTCCGTTTTGCATTGCTTGGGCTTTCCATCGCTGGTAGGCGATCATAAGGTTCCGGGCATTGCCAAGAACAGCCTCGGCCTCTTCTTCGGGTGGGGGTTCTCGACTCTTGATCAGTAGCTGCCCGCCCACGCCAATTACTAACAGAAAGAAGGTAATAGCGGTAAACTTAAAAGGAGGGTATCTCATTTTTCTACCTCTTAGGAGAACCCTCCCCTCCTTCTTCGGAAGGTGATCTGTAGCATTGTCAAATGTCAAGTCAGGTAGCCCCTGGTTCAGGAATCCGTCAAAGTGGTCAGGCGCTGGAAGGAAAGCCGACGGAAAAAGGGCTGGAGGAGTGTTGGCTAAAGAGATAGTCACGGTCGCGCCCCGTGTTGAGAGCGAAAGAGGGGTTGCACGAGGGGATCTTGGTGCGCAGGCGAGCGGGTTTAGGTCACCCCTCCGGGGCGCGTGGTCAATCGCTTTGGGACCTACCCGCCAAGGAGACGCAGTATTTTATGAGGCCTTGCGGCAAGCGCCCGGAGTTTGGCGGCGATCAAGCGCAGGAGGCTGATGGCGAGGTTACGTAGGGAGGCCATGAGCCGATGGCCTTGGCGGGCGAATAATAGGGGATACAAATAGTTACACCACCTGAACGCATCCCTCCTCGCTTGTGGTGCTTGCAACAACGGCGCCTAATGCACTTGCATGAACTTCCGGATCCTTGAGCTTGAGAGCAAATTTGTGTAGCGTTTCGGCTGTAATCATTGGCAACCTACTCCCCATTGCTAGCCTTAATGGCAAGTTCTGTAGCCTGTACCTCCGCTTGGCGCCGGTACTGGAGCCTCTCAGCACTAGCCAGCGCGCGCTTGGATTCTCCTTAGCAGCAGCGACCGCTTGTCGCCGGCAAGGTTGGAGTAGCTTTAGGCGCACAGTCGAAGAGGCCGTAATGCACGCGTTTTTCTCCGCGTACCTCGAAGTAGGGCGCATAGCGGGTTCGGCCTAGCATGTCCGCCGTGTTACCGCAAACCAGCATGGGCCGGCCGCGCTCGAAGAGATGATGGTCATCGAGAGTGAAGCGGTGGGGATGGTGGGCTAGGGTGCCCAAATAGACGGCCACCTGGCCATAGTCCTCGCAGCGGTCTTCAAGTGCTAACTTGAAGGCGCGATAGGTAATCGACTCGAAGCGCACCATGCCAATCCTACGCTCGACCTCATCCCCGTCTAAGGTGAGCGGGCTGCGGCTGCACACGCGCGCATCCGCACAACCGGCGAGCGTCACAAACCGCCGAAAGTCCTCAACGTACAAAGCGCCCGCCAGGCATTCCCCGAGCAACACGGGATCGTAAGCGAGCGGTGCCGCGATGCGGCGGTCGGCGAATACGTCCGAAAAATAGAACTCCCCGCCCGGCTTGAGGACGCGGAAAACCTCGCGCAGCACAGCCCCTTTGTCGGGGGTGAGGTTAATCACGCAATTCGAGACCACCACATCCACCGAATCATCCGCGATGCCCGCTGCCGCGAGATCCGCGATATCACCCAGGATGAACGCGACGTTAGAGGAAGGGTAACCGAATTTAGTCGCATGATAATGTCGGTACCGCTGTGCGACTTGCAGTTGCTCCGAGGTCATGTCCACACCGATGACTCGGCCGCCGGGCCCCACGAGCTTGGAGAGCAGGTAGCAGTCGCGCCCGCTGCCACAGCCAAGATCGAGCACTGTAGCGCCCTCGATAGCAGGCGGAATGGGCGAGCCGCAACCGTAGAAGCGATCTTCCACCTGCGGATGGATCTCGGCCAGAATATCGCGGAGATAGGCGGGCAAGGTCTCGGGCGGGCAGCAGGCGTTGGTCTTTAGGTCCCGGCTCGAGCTCAGCACTTCCCCGTAGTAGCGTTGCACCGAGTGCCGCTGGCTGTCTTGGTCTAAGGCTCGCGGCATTTCGAGAGTTTCCGAATTCATCATGGTAGCCCTCCGGTTATTCGGTGATCATAAGAGTGAACCCCCGCAGGAGCTGCCTGCCCCGGCCGTGCACCCATAACAATGGGTGCCGAAAGTGATAGTCTGCGATCCCACGGTTGCAAACGTGTCGATGTCCCACAGGGTGCGAAATCGCCTGCCGAGCGGAAGCTCCAGCATTTGATTGAAATCGCAGTCGTAGAGTCGCCCGTCCCATCCGACCGAGATGAGATGCCGACACATCACGCGCCGAGCGGCTTCAAGGTTGAACGCCTTGACCAGGAGTTCCATGTAATCCTGGTACCGGCCTTCGCGCTCAAGCTGATGCAGAAAGCGGCTGATGGGCATGTTGGTGATGGTAAACAGGCGGTTGAACTCTACCCCAAAGCGCTCGCGCAATTCGCGCTTGTAGGCCGCCTCGAGGGGATCCTGAGCAGGTGGTAGCGCCGCGCCCACTGGGTTGTAAACCAGCGTGAGCACGAGCCCACTGCCCTCACGACCATAGCCCAGAGCGTTGAGCCGTCTCAAGACGTCGATGCTCTTCTCGAACACCCCGAGCCCGCGCTGGCGCTCGACATTCTCTTTCAGATAGCACGGCAGCGAGGCGACGATCTCTACCTGCTCGGCGGCCAGAAACAGCGCCGTATCGGCCTGGCCGGGCTCCAGCAACACGGTGAGATTACAGCGATCGATCACTTTCTTACCCAGTACCCGAGCCCCCTGCACTAAGTAGCGGAAATGGGGGTTGAGCTCGGGTGCGCCGCCGGTCACATCCAAGGTATGCACGGAATGCGAGCGGGCCAGCAGTTCGAGGACACGGCGCGCCGTCTGGCCATTCATCATTTCGGTACGCTTGGGTCCCGCATCCACATGGCAGTGGTGGCAGGCTTGATTACAGCGCTTGCCCAGGTTGACCTGCAGTACCTCGGTCGAGCCGCGGGAGAGCCTAAGCCCAGCCCGGCGTAAACTCTCTTGGAAGCCCACCATCTTCGGTGGCGCCGGTGCCACCGCTGTTTGCAACACACTCACTTTAGCCACCCCCTCCGATCAGGGCCCTATCACAGCCCGCACGGCCCGACTATATCGTAACCCAGATTAAGCGCAAGCCATCGCTCCATCACCTTGGCGTCGTGTATGCTTGCCAGCGTCCAATGCCGCTCCGCCGCTTCGCGTGCTAGCCCCAAACGCCCCTCTGCGCTGCGGCGACCGCCCGTGCAGGTGTCCGGCGAAACGGCGTTGAAAGCCCTTGCCTTCTCTGCCATCGCTGCACGAAATGCTATATCAAGGGGACACGAGCGCCTTTAGCCGGTCCCACACGGAACGGTTGCCAAACATGAACGTCTGCTCTTCGGCGACCAGGAAAATCGGGGCGCCACCACTTGAGATCTTGACGGCATGGGCGAGGGTTTCTTTGCCACCGTGGGACTGGGCACACGTTTGCAATGCCTCCAGGGACGGGAAATAGACCTCGGCGATACGGTAGAATGGAGGGGGCGTTCCCTCGGGGGTCGCCACGACTTTGGTCGCTACAAACTTCGTTTTACCCAGGAGTTTCTCGACCGCCATCGGGACGTGTTCCTCTTGATAAAGCGTTTCGAATGCCTCGATATCCTTGGGGCGCGGATACATCACCGTAAACTTCACACCAGCCATAACACCCTCCTATCGTTGTTTCAGTTGAAAGAAACACGCATCATCCTGTTTCTGTTTCAAATGGCTTCATACCGTTTCGACCAAAACGTCTCCACGGCCTTGTCTAGTACCTCCTCTAGGCTGAACTCCCTCGGTCTAGCCAAAGGCCCGCCACCTCTAGTTTACCAGCAACCGTAGCTATCGTTCTCCTCCTTATCGGTCTCAGATCGGCTCTAGCTTACGTATTCTAGACTGACTGGTTCAAGAAGGATAAATGCCGCCCCGTCTTCATGGCCAATGGCGAGCTGGGCGCCGTCGGGCCTTAAAGCCACCGCCTTGACGGCATCATGCCGCAAGCCCCTATGCCCCGTGCCGGCTTGCGCATGCCAGGGAATCGCGTGCTCGCTGCTCGCGGTTGCGAGGAGCTTGCCGTCGCGTCATCGCGATGCCCTAGACCAAGGAGGGAGCGCTGCGCATTCCGGACTAACGCTCCTTGTAGCTGGCCTGCTCGGCGGGGCGGGATGTAGCGAGCCCGTGGCGATCGCGGCGGCGGCCTATCGTCCGGATACGAGCACCCCCCGTTGCGAGCCAGGCTCTCGGCCCGGACGGGTCAGGTAGGGCGAAACTGCTCCACCACCCGCATCACGTCCTGCCCATAGGTATCGATCTTCTTCTCGCCTAGCCCTGTGATCCCCGCAGATCAAAGAGCGATGCGGGTGTCGACATCGTAACCCAAATTAGGCGCAAGCCATCGCTCCATCGCCTTTTACGTCCATGCCCGCGCGTCGCGCATAATCGTGTACCTGATCGCGATTGATTCTTTTGGGTATAATACAGGTTGCCCATATCGTATAGTATGGGTAGTATATACGTGTTATGAAAACTACGGTGGAAATCGACGATGCATTGGTCCTGCGGGTCCGCAAGCACGCACGTCGCACCGCCCGGACTATGCGTTCCCTTGTGGAAGAAGGGCTGCGTCGCTGCCTGGAAGCAGAGCGTCCTGCAAAGAGGTACGAATTGCCAGACCTAACAGTCGGCAACTCAGGCGGGCCAAACCCCTTGGAAGCACTGTCGTGGCAGGACCTCCGCCATGAAATCTATGAGGACCGCTGATCGGTGCTTGCGGTCGACACCAATGTGCTTGTTTACGCACACCGGCGTGAGGCGCGCGAGCACGTTGCTGCCCGAGATGTTTTGAGGCAGTTTGCGGAAGGTCCTGAGCCATGGGCGATTCCGTGGCCTTGCGTGTACGAGTTCTTCAGCGTTGTCACCAACCCACGCATATGGAAAGAGGCTGTCAGCACGCCAAAGCAGGCCTGGGCTCAGCTTAGCGCCTGGCAGGCCTCCCCATCGGCACAGATCATTGGAGAGCCGGAGAATTTCTTCGAAATACTCGACGACTTCGTGACTCGACCACGCGTGCGGGGCCCAATTGTGCACGACGCTCGGGTAGCGGCGATCTGCGTGGCGCACGGTATCGAGGCATTACTCAGCCGCGACCGCGATTTCTCGTTATTTCCCGAACTGCGTACGCGAGACCCGTTTCAACGATGAACAGCAGGAATGCTGCCGTCCAGGATCCGCTCCTTGGTTGGCTGCGGGATAAACCAGCCCGCCATCACGGCGGGTACCCACACCCCGAGCGGCCCTAATCGTCGGCTACATCGTAACCCAAATTAGGCGCAAGCCATCGCTCCATCGCCTTGAGGTCAAAGCCTTTGCGCCGGGCATAGTCGTGTACCTGATCGCGATTGACCTTGCCGACAGCGAAATAGCGGGCTTGAGGATAGGAGAAATACCAGCCACTGACGGCGGCCGTGGGATACATGGCGTAAGACTCGGTAAGCTGAATCCCGGTACGGCGTTCTACATCTAACAGTCGCCATAACAAGCTTTTTTCAGTGTGGTCCGGACAAGCGGGATAACCCGGGGCGGGACGGATCCCTTGGTAGGATTCCTCGATCAGCGCCTCATTATCCAGATCCTCCGCCGGAGCGTAGCCCCAGAATTCCTTGCGCACCCGCTGATGCAGGTGCTCTGCGAACGCTTCCGCCAAGCGATCGGCCAGCGCTTTTAGCAGGATGGCGCTGTAGTCATCGTGCTGGCGCTCAAACAGCGCGATCCTTGACTCCATCCCGAAACCCACCGCCACCGCGAAAGCGCCGATGTAGTCCCTCACCCCGATCTCTTTCGGGCCTACGAAGTCTGCTAAGGCGAAATTCGGCTGCCCCGGCGGCTTTTTCAGTTGCTGGCGCAGTGTGTGTATGACCAGCAACTCCCCATGCCGCGAGTCATCGGTATACAGCGCTATGTCGTCATCGCCCACGGTGTTCGCCGCAAACAGCCCAAAGACAGCGTGGGCTTGAAACCATTTTTCGGCCACAACGCGCTCAAGCATATCCTTTGCGTCTTGGTAAAGACGCCGTGCTTCAGTTCCCACCACTTCGTCATCGAGGATCCGGGGAAAGCGGCCCGCCAGCTCCCAGGCGAGGAAAAACGGAGTCCAGTCGATGATGGAGCACAAGGCCTTAAGCGGATAATCGCGCAAGGCCTGGACCCCGAGTTGCTTGGGCACCGGTGGCAGGTAAGAACCCCAATCGACGGCAAGCTTATTCTCCCGCGCCTGTTCCAGGGTCAGCCAGTCTTGGCGTGCTTGGCGCCCTTTGTGGCGTTCACGCAGCTCAGCATATTCTTTCCTCGTCTTAGCGACAAACGGCGGCTTAAGCTCTTTACTGATAAGTTGGGTGGCAACACCCACGGCGCGCGAGGCGTCTTTCACGTGCACGGTCGGGTGCTCATAGGCCGGCTCTATTTTCACCGCGGTGTGGGCGCGCGAGGTAGTCGCCCCTCCGATCAACAAAGGCGTTGAGAAACTCTGGCGCTGCATCTCTTTGGCCACGTTGACCATCTCATCAAGAGAGGGTGTAATCAGGCCGGAGAGGCCGATAAGATCGGCGTCATTGTCGATCGCGGCTTGGAGGATTTTCTCGCAAGGCACCATCACGCCCAAGTCGATGACCTCGAAGTTGTTGCACTGGAGCACTACGCCGACGATGTTTTTACCGATGTCATGCACATCGCCTTTAACCGTGGCCATCACGATGGTGCCGTTTTTTCGCGGCTCCGCTCCGTCCCCTCGTTCCGCCTCGATAAAAGGCACCAGGTAGGCTACCGCTTTTTTCATCACCCGCGCGCTCTTCACCACCTGGGGCAGAAACATCTTGCCGGAGCCGAAGAGATCGCCGACCACGTTCATGCCGTCCATCAGCGGCCCTTCGATCACCTCCAAACCCCTCGCATAGTGTCGGCGCGCCTGTTCCGTGTCTTCCTCGATATAGTCGGCGATCCCTTTAACCAAGGCGTGCACCAGCCGCTCGGTCACGGGCCCCTCGCGCCATGCCAGCTCTTCTTTCTTTTCTCGGGCCGCTGTGCCTTCTTTAAGCGTCTCGGCGAGCTCGACCAGCCGATCAGTCGCATCGTGGCGCCGGTTTAGGAGCACATCTTCGATACGTTCCAGAAGTTCCTTGGGGATCTCCTCGTAGATCCCTAGCTGTCCGGCATTGACGATCCCCATGTCCATCCCCGCCTTGATCGCATGATAGAGAAACGCGGTGTGCATGGCTTCCCGGACGACATTGTTGCCGCGGAAGGAAAAAGACACGTTGCTCAATCCCCCGCTCACCAGGGCATGGGGGAGATGGTGCTTGATCTCACGGGCCGCCTCGAAATAAGCCAGCGCATAGTCATTGTGCTCTTTGAGCCCCGTCGCGACGGTCAAAATATTAGGGTCAAAAATGATATCCTCCGGTGGGAATCCCGCTTCTTTGGTCAAGATCTCATAGCATCGCTTGCAGATCTCGAACTTGCGCTCGACGGTATCGGCTTGACCGCGCTCATCGAAGGCCATCACGATCACGGCGGCGCCGTAGCGTCTTACCAGCCGTGCCTGCTGGATAAACTTTTGTTCGCCTTCTTTCAGACTGATCGAGTTGACCACGCCTTTGCCCTGGATACAGCGCAGCCCGGTCTCCAAAACGCTCCACTTAGAGGAGTCGATCATGATAGGAACCCGGCTGATATCCGGCTCCGAGCCAATGAGATGGAGAAACTCTTGCATCAACGCCTCGGAGTCGAGCATGCCTTCATCGAAGTTAATGTCGATGATTTGGGCACCGTTGTCGACCTGCTGCCTGGCCACCTCCAAAGCGGCCTCAAGGTTCCCGTCTCTCACCAGGCTCGCGAACTTGGGCGAGCCAGTGACGTTGGTGCGCTCCCCCAGGTTGACAAAGTTGCTTACTGGAGAAATAGTCAGTGGTTCCAGCCCGCTGAGGCGGCAATGCCGCGGGATCTCGGGTGGCTTGCGCGGCTTTGCGCGTCGAACCGCTTGGGCAACGGCCCGGATATGATCGGGTGTCGTGCCACAACAACCACCGACGATATTGAGAAACCCGCTGATCGCAAACTCACCGATCAACTCCGCCATATACTCCGGGGTGTCTTCGTACTGGCCGAACTCATTGGGGAGCCCGGCATTGGGATGCACGCTGACATAGGTACGGGAAATCCGGGACAGCTCCTTTACGTAGGGGCGCAGATCTTTGGCGCCCAAAGCGCAGTTTAATCCGATACTCAAAGGCTCTGCATGCGACACGGAGTTCCAAAAAGCCTCGGTGGTCTGACCGGTGAGCGTGCGTCCGCTTTGATCGGTGATGGTGCCCGAGATCATGATGGGCAGACGAAACCCCTGCTCTTCGAAATACTGATCGATAGCGAACAAAGCCGCTTTCGCATTCAAGGTATCGAATATCGTCTCGACCAGGAGTAAATCAACCCCGCCTTCGATGAGCCCGCGCACGGACTCCGAGTAGGCCGAGACGAGCTGTTCGAAGCGGATATTGCGATAGCCGGGGTTATTAACATCGGGAGAGATGGAAGCGGTTCGGTTGGTAGGCCCCAATACACCGGCTACGAAACGCGGTACCCCGTCATTCGCTTCAAAACGATCGGCCGCCTTGCGGGCTAACTCTGCGCCGACCTTGTTGAGCTCACAGGCTAAATGCTCCAGCCGATAATCCGCTTGGGATATGCAGGTCGCGTTGAAGCTATTGGTCTCGACAATGTCACATCCCGCCTCTAGGTACGCCCCATGCACCGCCGAGATAATATCGGGGCGGGTGATGCTCAAGAGATCGTTGTTTCCCTTCAGATCCCAGGGGTGATCCGCAAAGCGCTGGCCGCGATAATCTCCCTCTTCCAACGCGTAAGCCTGGATCATAGTCCCCATGGCGCCATCGAGCAGCAAGATCCGCTCCGCGAGCAGCTTGTCGAGTTGCGCCAGGCGGGAGTCGCGGGTAAACGTCGGTTTTGCGTCTGCCATGGTCAAGAGCTGTGGTCCCTGATCGGATCGTAGCGTTTGCTACCCTTGCTTGAAACGGTACTGTCCCTTCAAACAAAAGCGCTTAGCTCATTTTAGCCCGGAAGACAGCCGAACACTCGTTTCGTAAGCCTTGCCCCACATCATTCGTGCTCGTTTTTAAGAACCTCTAAGCATGCTAGGCTAGCGCCTGTCGAACAGGCTTCTACGGGCGCTCTATGCTGGCCGATCTTATCAACCTTCAACAACAACTAAGCGAGGATAGCTCCCTCAGCGAATCCGAGCGCCATCGGCGCGATCGCGAAATCGCGAAGCGCTTCCCCGGCAAGAGCCGAGACTTCAAGGGGCAACTCCGGCATTGGCTCCACTTTGTCTGCGCGGATGCGGCCGAGTCGAAGGGGTACCGGGCCGAGCTCGCCAGGCGGCTGATTGGTCTGCTGCTGCTGGTGCTCGGCTTGCTCAGCGGATGGGGCGCGGCTATGGCCCTGTTCGACTATGACGGCACCGATCCGGTAAACGTAGTAAACATCTTGGCCATCTTCGTCCTTGGGCAGATCATGCTGTTGCTGCTGTTTGCTTTCGCTATCCTGCCTGGCGGCCTATTACGTCGGGTACCCGGCGCCCGTACCCTCCAAGGGGTGATCGGTTTGTTCAATCTGGGCCACTTGCAGCCGCTATTGGCAAGGTTCCTCGCCCAGCGTTACCGCGAGGCGTTGTCCAGCGCGCTGGGGTGGGGTAAAGCCCATCGCACCCTATTCGGCCGGGTGCATAAGTGGATGGGCTTACTCTGGTCCCAACAGTTTGCTGTGGCCTTTAACCTCGGAGCGCTGATCGGCTGCGCCCACCTCATTATCTTCTCAGATTTGGCCTTCGGTTGGAGTACCACGCTGGATGTTGAGGGGGCCTTTTTCCACCGCGTCGTCAGCTCCTTGGCCCTACCCTGGGCAAGCTGGTTTCAGGAGGCCGTTCCATCAAGAGAATTAGTGGAAGGGTCGAAATATTTCCGCTTCAAGCAAGGAGTTGGGATGCATACTCCTGAAGATCTCAGGATACAGGCTCAGTTCTTAGGGGGTTGGTGGTCGTTTCTCCTCGCCTGTCTCTTCACCTACGGCCTGCTGCCACGACTTGTGACCCTGGCACTGGCCTGGTGGCGCCTGCGTGCCGCCATCGGCTTCGCCTTGTTGCACCTCCCAGGCGCGCTACAGCTATTGAACCGTATGAATCAAGCGATGGTCGAGACCCAGGCCACAGAGCCGGAGGTACAAGCGCAACAAGTACACGTCCCTCGCCCCCGGCTAAGCCCGCAAGGACTGGTGGGAGGCCCGGGTTACGTGGTGAATTGGGCCGGGTTGGCTATGCACCAGGATGTCATCCAGGATCTCTTATGGCAACAGTTTGCGGTAGAGACGAAAGCGCTGCTCAATGCCGGGGGAAGCGCTTCTCTGGATGAGGATCAAAAAACGATTACTCGCCTTAGCAAAACTCCCAACCACCACCCTATCGTTCTCTTGGTAAAATCGTGGGAGCCGCCCCTGCTTGAGTTCCTGGATTTTATTCGGGATCTGAGGTTAGCCATCGGACCCCGTCGGATCCTAAAAGTCGTTCCTGTTGGGCTGGGGGACAACGCCTCGGCCACGCCC
>JBOIEE010000146.1:0-8105 GCA_050740975.1 Gammaproteobacteria bacterium
CTCGTCCACCTCGGCAAAAAGGGGGTGGACTACGTCATGACGGACGAGATCAAATCGCCGGTCGTTCAGCAAATGGCGCACATTCGCTTTGTTGCCCGTTGAGAAGTTGTCTACACAGACGCACTCATAACCTGCCGCCAGCAGCCGGTCACAGAGATGAGACCCTAGGAAGCCTGCGCCGCCTGTGACTAGAACCCTGCGGATTTGTCGATTTTTCATCTTTTTCTCCTTTCGTCGCTGTATGCAAGTGTGGCTTACACCCATGCGATGTTTGTTTCGACTTAACAAACGCAAGCCTGCTTTGCAACACAATTTCGAAGCGAGGTGCACCATCACAGGGTAAGAGCATTAAAAGTTAACATCCGAACAGTACCTTAGCGCGGTAGTTGTCGTCCCAACCGGCTTTGAGCCAGGTTGAGGGCGAAATGCCGTAGGGTACAGAGGTTCTCGGCCGCCTCCCCGCGGCGGATCCGGCATTCGTCTTCGCGTAGCGTGACATCCAAGACCCAGTGGAGTGAATTCTCGATCCCCCAATGGTGACGGACCGCTCGACCGAACTGACGGGCGTTGCTGGGAAGGGAAGCGATGTAGTACCGTTGTTCGATTGAGACGTGCGCTCCACTCTGGCGTTCGGATTCGGCCAGGCCGATGATGCTCAACCCGGCCCATTCCTCCGGATGAGGGAGCGTGCTTAAGACCGATGTCGTCCAGTAGCGTCGGACCTCCACTCGGCCATGCCCCGCTTCGGTATCTTCGTAATAATCGTACGAGACATCGTTAAAATCCGCCGCCCTTGCGGTCGTGAAGAAATCCACGATCGCCTCATGCAGTTGGCCCTGATTGCCTTTCACCGCCAGCACATAGTCCGCTTCCTTATCGATGATGCTCTGGGCGATCTCTTTCTGGCACCCCATCGCATCTAAGGTCACAATGCAGCCTTTGAGCTCCAGGATCTCCAGCAGCTTGGGAATGGCGGTGATTTCGTTCGATTTCTCCTCGGTCTTCTGTTGGCCCAGCACCAAACCGTTGCGACTCGCCCACGCGCTCACCAGGTGAATCGCCCCTTTGCGGGAAGCCTTATCAAAGGAGCGCCGCACCGTCTTCCCATCAATGGCCACCACCTCCCCCTCGCTCACCCGGTGCACCGCATTCACCCAGTTGCTAAAACACTCCTGTAACCCTTTGGCCGAGATCCTCGACAGCACCCGCGCAATGGTGTCATGAGCCGGAATACCGTTCTCCAAGGGGATAAACTTCCTCAGCCATTCGAGTTTCGTCTGGCCATATTCTTCGATCGCTTCCCACCCTTCCGCACCACTTAACACCCCACAAATCGCCAGCACTAATATGTCAACCAAGTTATGCTTCTTGTGCCGCTCAATCCGCGGATCTTCAGAATCGAAAAGTGTGCAACAATCGATGGGTCGGTTCGCTGTGCCATGAGTATCTTTCCTCAAAAAGCGATACTCGATCACGATAACCGCCTGTTGTCAATAGTTTTTTAGTGATCTGGCCCTGCTCCTTCTCTCCTTACCAGACAAGGTCGCACCTGGTGTGCGAGATAATAGATGGTTCGGCGGTGCTCAATCCCGTCAAACTACACAGTGCTTTGACCAAATAGGTGTAACTAGGGCTGGGTGTCTCCCAGGCACATACCCATCCTTTGCCGCTATTCATCCTCTGGGAATGTCCGCAACGCATTGTTCATACTGGTCGATCGACTCACGCAATGTCTCCAGCAAGGTCTTGGCATAGGCAGGAATAGTGACGATTCGCGTATGCATTTTTGCTTCTTGTCTTCCGAATAGAATTGTCGGAAATCCAGGTGAGCATGAGCACAGTATTTGATGGAAAGTGGAGTGATTCTTAGCAAACTATTCGATGATTCGCCGTTTTTTCCATCATAGAGCATGATCAGAAATAACGTTCGATTATTAGAAGGTTAACCTCGCAACCCGTCTCTGAAGAGGCATGAAGTGTTCTCTACCGATGCCTCATCGTGGCCAGTATTTTCCCGCTCGGCATGGAGACCTTTTTCCCCGAGCGCAGGCTGGGTCAAGGCTGCGAGCGTAGCGAGCATCATCCACAGGGCTTGGCCTTGGCCCAGCCGAAGCGGAGGGTATCGTAGCTTCATGCGAAGCGAGAAAATGCAGCTCATGGCCCTGGTTTTCCCTCATTATATTGTGCACGCAGCGCCATCGAATACCGTGATCATGCTCATTCAGGATGAACTCGAAGGCATTGTAACCGACCTTGAAGTAGTTGGCGTACCATCGTATTCCCACCACCTCTTTGAATGGCAAAGTTTCATCATCACCGCTCTAACACACAACGCAAACGACTGATCAGTTTGCCTTAACTCTTCCGCCAGTTGCTGGTGCAAACGGTTATCGCATCCGGCGCGTTGGCTTGAAATAGTGGGCGACGGCGGCGCACGATTGCGCGCCCCGTCCATGCCCCCGATGATCGATCCCAATGCCCCATCTTCAGACTCATTTCTCTTTGGAAATCCGCCCAGCCTGATGCTAGGCTGACACCGGCTCCTATACTAAGGCATGACGCCGAAGGCGCTGGCTTCCCCTAGTGGGACTTCCATGCAAGCGATCGTGAGATCTGCCTTGTGCTCGAAGTGGGACGCGAGCATGGGTCCATAATCCATCTTGTAGACGTGGTCTCCGGCCAACACCAAGACATAATTGGGCTTGTAGGTACGTAGGATATCGATGTTCTGGTACAAGGCATCCGCTGTGCCTTTATACCAGGCCTCATGAACGCGCTGAGATGCGGGCAGGATCTCGACAAATTCGCCCAGTTCGGTATGCAGAAAGCCCCAGCCCCGTTGCAGATGCCGGATCAGGGAATGGGCCTTGTACTGGGTGAGCACCCCGATGCGCCGGATCCCCGAGTTGACACAGTTGGAAAGCGAAAAATCGATGATCCGGAACTTGCCCCCAAAAGGCACCGCCGGTTTCGCCCGCCAGCGCGTCAGGTCCTTGAGCCGATCGCCGCGTCCCCCCGCCAGAACCAAGGCGAGCGTGGTACGCGTCAGACGGCTGACAAAGCGCTTACCCTGTGGGACGGCCCTATCCATGGATTACACAACTAGGTGACGCAGCGAACAAGACCGCACGCTTTTGAGCACGGGCGAAATCTACCGGGGCGGTCTTGCGATTGCCAGCTTGTCCAATGCGGTAGCGCAAGGTGCTGGGTTTCAAGCCTAGAACTGCCGCCGCCCCTTTCGCACCCTCGATCTTCCACCTGCACTTTTCCAGCATGCGCTCCGTATGGGCGCGTTCCACCTGCTGGAGGGTATGGGAATCGGGGGTCTGCGCAGGAATATCCGGCTTCGACTGTAATACCGGGTCATTGACTTCCACAATCGGTCCAACGGCCAGGATGGCGGCGCGTTCGATGACGTTTTGTAACTCACGGACGTTCCCGGGCCATGAATATTGAACCAACCGTTCAACGGACTGCGCGGAGAAGTCCCGCAAAGACCTGCCTAACGTTCGGGCATTCTGCCTCAAAAAATGCCTGGCGAGGCGCGGAATGTCATCACGGCGCTCGCGCAGCGGCGGAACGCGGATCGGAAAGACATTTAGCCGATAAAACAAGTCCTCTCGGAACGAGCCACCCTTGACCATCTGAGCCAGGTCACGGTTGGTCGCCGCAATCACGCGCAGATTCACGCGCAAGGTCGCACTGCCTCCGACGCGCTCAAAGCTGCGCTCTTGCAGCACCCGCAAAAATTTCGCTTGTGCCTGGGCGGAGAGTTCACCCACTTCGTCCAGGAAAATGGTGCCCTCGCCCGCCAGCTCAAAGCGCCCCTTGCGTTGGGCCGTCGCCCCCGTAAAGGCTCCTTTCTCGTGCCCGAACAGCTCGCTTTCGATAAGCTCGGCAGGCAGGGCGGCGCAGTTGACAATCACCAGCAACTTGTCCTTGCGCCCACTGCATTGGTGCAACGCGCGGGCGACCAGCTCCTTACCCGTGCCAGTCTCACCGATCAAGAGCACGGTGGCATCCGTCGCTGCGACGAGATCGATCTGTCCGTAGATTTCCGCCATTTCCGGCGAGTCGCCAATGATTTCGCTAAACTGATCTCGGCGCCTGAACTCTTCCCGAAACGACATGTTCTGGTCGCGGAGATCCTGGAGTTCCTGCATGGCTTTATTTCGGTCCCCAGCGTCACGCAGGATGAGCGTGTAGAAGCTCTGCCCAGCGATCTCCAAGGAAGAGACCGTGGCCTCTATCGGGAACTCCTCCTTGTCGGCGCGCACTGCGGTCACGCCTTCCGGCAACCACAACTTCCGGTCTTTCTCGCGTACAGCATGGAGGAGCTGACGAAACGAAAGCGACAAAAACCGGTCGACAGATTGGCCGATCGCCCGTTCAGCCGCACAGCCAAAGACCTCTTCCGCCGCCCGGTTGAACAGGACGATGCGGTGGTCCTTATCGCTGGTGATGATGGCGTCCATGGCGCTGTCAAGGATATGAGCCAATCGCCGTTCGCTCTGCTCCAAGGCTTGTTCAGCACGTTTACGTTCCAGCTCTGTAGCGGCCCGGGCACCGAACACCTTGAATGCGGATAGTTCGGTTTCCTGCACCCCCATAGGGTGATCGTCCAACACCGCGAGGTGCCCCAGCACGTCACCTAACTTGTCGGTCAAAGGGATGGCCAAATAACTATCGGCGTTCATCTCCACAAGATCCCTGTCCCGCGGGAATAGGCTCCGGATCCCCTTCTCGTAATAGCACACCTCGCCGGCTAACACCGCTTCACAGGGCGTGCCAGCGAGGTCATATTCGACATTGTCCGCGAATCCCTCTCCGGCCCAGAAGGAGAGGGTTCGAACCCGCTCTCGGCCCCCAGCGAATTCGGAGACAAGAGTGTATCTCACCCGCATTGCCCTCGCTGTGGAACGTACAAGCGTCTGAAAGAATTCATCGCCAATCGCGGTAACCGTTCCTTCATAGATCAGTCGAAGGACGTCAGCTTGTTTTTTTTTCTTGTGACACTGGGTGCATGGAGGGCCTCCTCGGTTTAGCCCCGCGGGACGGAGCACAGCCACGATCTTTTAGGTGTGCGCTAACCATTCTAATCGAGACATGTCAGCCTGGGAAGCAAGGGCTGGGCGACTTGCCGCGAGAGGAGAGGCGCTCTGCGCGCACCTTAGGGCGTCATCGCGGCACGGGGTGGCGAGAGGTGGGCGCCGAGTGATGACAGGAAGTGTGTCTCCATTAAGATTGTGCGGGGTTCCCTGCCGTACGGCCAGGCGGGGTAGCGCTAGCCCAGGCGAAACCGGATGAAGGCACTGCCTGATTTTGCACCTTATCGTGCGGTTACTAGGAAATTAGACGAGGCGCCTCATCAAACGTTGTTCAGAAGCCTACACCTTTGGTTCTGAGCCGAGAACGGGTGTTCATAGTCATTCACGATCGCAAGCCCTGGCGCAACAATGAGTTTTCTCGCGAATCGCATCGTTCATGGTAAGATCGCCTTCGACGGTTTCTCGGCATGGCGACAGATTTACCTCAACGTCGGATAGCCCGCGATAAAAACCCAGTCTGTTTTCTGGGCCGGAACGTGACACGCTTGGCAATCCGTTGCCCAGTTCTTGGACACGTTGACGCCGAGCGCATCCGGCTTGAACAAGGCCCAACCCCAGCCCCCGCCCCAATTCGGATTATTCGGGAAACGGCCTTTCTCATCCTTCACCATCACGAAGTACTGCATGGGCTCGGTTGCCCAAGTCGCTGCCCCAGTAGTCATGCTTCCCGTGCCGAGCTTGCGGATCTCTTTGACGAGCACGGCCCCATCGGGGAAATGCCCGGTCTCGCGGTAGGCCGCCGCTACGGCAGATGGCGTGTAAACGTCATGGAAACCTTGGCCGGGCGCACCAGCTTCGCTCACCACATACGAGCCGAGGTGGACCCAATGGCGGCGCACGTCCCGTGGCAGGCTGATGCGGCCCTCGGGATCCACATAGGCGGAGAACGTGGACCGACCGGCTCGGGGCCCGAAGGCAGCGGTGCCGGCAAGAATTAGGAATAATACACACGCTAGGACGACTCTACTCTTCATACGCTCTTCTCTCTTGGTTCTTGTGCGATCGCAATGAATCTACTAGACGATGCCTTCCCCGGCGGCTAACAATTCCCTTTCCGCCAAAACATGTCTTCGGACCTTAGCGTAAACTGCCATAGCCTTATCTTGTTGCGCAGTCGACCAAATCTAAAACAGAAAAAGCCTTGGTGGGACTTATGCGGCCATCTGGCGATGGTGTCCGTCGTTGACAGCGCCACTAAAGGCCGTTCCACTGAGCATATAAGACGCGATGGCTTCGCAGCTCCAATCCCTCAGATCAAACGGGGTCGATCCCGCTTTCAGAAAGCGTTTTGCTTTTCCCCATAGCACATCGCTGGCAGTGTCCCCCCGCGTAACCACATCCGTAAGCCGTGCCTGGCACACCAGTTCACTGCTCTGGGCGGCCTCGAACGTGGCCAATGTCACAATACGAAAATCTACACCGGTCTGGTCACTATTTTTGCTGATCGCGAAGACCAGCGGCTGTAGCCAGCTGTCCCATCCGATGATGACACCATACTGGGTGGCGACGGAGTGATCGTTTTTCCGCCGGATCATATCGCCCAGCCGATAATCCGCATGTGTAGTCTGCGTTTGCCTATGTTGTGATTGCATGGGCTTCCCCTCAAACTGGCTCTTGACAAGAACATGGCAAGCCCCGTGCCACGCGTGTAAGGCCTTGTTTGTAAGAAAAAAGCTTCAGGATTCTATTGCAGGAGCCACAATATCCCGTGGCGCTCACAAAATTTCGTGAGCATTGGAAGCGACATATGGGCTAAATGCTGAGATACCGCTGCGCCCCTTTCTACCGGCTCAGCGTAGTTGCGATCGGGACGCTGCGTTTTCTGAGAGGGTCTCCAGGATCCCGATTTCGCCAGCGTTTTTTTATGAAATCTTGCCCGCAAGCTTTCTGTGCGGGATGCCCATGGGTTATAGCTGACCGCGCGCAGGACCAAAGGGTGCGCTCGCGGTCGGCTTGGGTGCGCTAGCTCCCGTCTCGATTGGGATGGCAGAGGTGCTTGAACTCAAAGTTCCAATCGCGCATTGCATCTTGACCATTGCAAAACCAATCAGCAACGCCGAAGCAATTATTTCCAGCAGCCCGCCGCGTGCTGCGCTCGTATCTGGACTGGGCCGTGATCCAGGAGACCGGCACAAAAGGAATGTATACCACCGGTAAATGCTTGGCTATTGACGATGGCAGCGGCAGCTTCTAGCGGGTTTGATACGATGTAGGAAGATAACCTATGGGTCGCAAGGCAATTCTTGTGCATGGGACCTTGGGGAGAGGGATTTTCCCCGACGAGCGCTTCGAGTTTTGGGCATCAAGCCAACCAATTTGGCCAGAACCTAGGCCAAAAAATCCGAAAAAAACTAAGGGAAAATGGGTAAGTAATTGAGAAAAAAGACATCAAAACAGCGGATTATTTTCGGAAATAACAAAGGAAGTGGTTGAAAAGAAACGAGTTTAATGCTGACTGAAAATCCCTGTGTCGGCAGTTCGATTCTGTCCCTGGCCACCATTAAATCAACAACCTACATAACATTTTGCAGCAGCGCCTAGGCGTTAGGTACAATGTCGGTACAGTGATAAACTGTGCTGAAAGGAGAACGGCCTATGGCAACCCTGGTAAAAACCCCAGCTGCGTCCTGGAAGGCTATCGTCCGAAAGATCGGCTGGCCTCAGGTCATTAAGACGTTCAGAACCAAGCGCGACGCTGAGGACTGGGCGCGGCGCGTCGAGGACGAGATGGTGCGCGGGGTGTACATCGACCGAGCGCCCTCTGAACGGATGACCCTGAAGGCTGGATTGACTCGCTATCTAGCCGAGGTGAAGCCGTCCAAGCGTGCCTGCACCCTTCTGGGCGAAAGGCAAAAGGCAATGCCGATCTTTGAAAAGCTGGGCGACTACTCGCTCGCCGCGGTCACCCCAGACATCGTGGCCGGCTACCGCGATGAACGGCTCGCCGAAGGGAAATCCAATACCACGGTGCGCTTGGAACTCGCCGTCCTCAGCCAC
>JBOIEE010000147.1:0-5776 GCA_050740975.1 Gammaproteobacteria bacterium
GGTCAGCAAATGGATGAAGGACACCTCTTGGACCTGCTAAGCGAATATCTGTGCGATACCTGCAAGACGTTTGGTTCGCCCCATCTGGCGGCTGTTGCCCATTTCCACGACTTACCCGTACAAGAACCCTGGGGCGAAACGATTCAGATCCGCGATGGTGTGGGCATCGATCGCGATAGTGAGCGGGCGAAGGATCAAATTAAGTTCGACTATGAGATCGTTCCGGCACAGACGGAGTTTGCGTTTGTTCTAACGTTGGAAAACCCGACCGAGCGAGACCTGGGCTTGGTCGCGGTGGGTCTCCAGGAATTTACCAACGGCATGGTCCCGCTCGGGGGAATCCGTTCCCGCGGATTGGGGCGCTGCCATTTGCATGATTTGAAAATAGCTACAGTGGATTTCACCGATCCGAGGTCACTGCGTGATTATCTAGTGACTGGCTGGCCCGCACCAGCCCCGCTCGGCGATTTCGTAGAGCAGCGAACAGCGAGACTGTTGGCGACATAGGAGGGGTCATGCTCAAGCAATTGGTCAATGAATGCCTGATTAGGCTGAAAATAGTGCCCACCGGACCTATCCTGATTAAATCAGGGATCCCTACGCTGAGCGGCCCGGATATGGCGTTCGTGACGACTTGGCGCAACGGCAGACAGGAGGTGTACTTGCCAGGTAGCTCTCTCAAAGGGGTGCTCCGTAGCCATGCCGAGCGGATCGCACGGACACTGAGCCCCGCCGCGTCATGCAACCCCTTTAAGGACGCCAATGACCCCGAAGCATTCTGCGGCACCTGCTTTGAAGAACGCAAAAATGCGAAAGAGAAACTAGACAATCCCACAGTGTATTCGGACTCCTGCCCGATCTGCCGGCTGTTTGGCTCGACCTGGTACGCCGGGCGACTGGCGACCGAGGATGCTTATGCGATCGACGGCGCGCCCCGGCCCGAGCAGCGCGATGGGGTCGGCATCGATCGATTCACCGGCGGTGCGGCGCAAGGCGCAAAGTTCGATCTCGAAGTGGTCACCGGAGGAGTCTTTATCACCCATTTGCACCTGCGGAACTTCGAGCTGTGGCAACTGGGGTTGCTGGGCTTCGTGGTAGCGGATCTCAAGGACCGGCTTATCCGGGTGGGCTGCGGCAAGTCGCGTGGCCTGGGTCAAATTGAAGGCACGGTTGAAAAAGTGCGCCTCGACTACTTAGGACCCCATGCGCCACAACCGGTCGAGGGGCGGCTGAGCTTAAAGGGTGTGGGCGAGATGGTCCTGGATTCTGTGGCTGGGAAATACGGCATGGCACGTCCAGACTCAGTAAGCGTCCCGGCGCCAGAGGCACCAACAGGAAACGCCCTGCGCACAACCTTTTGCTGGCAAGGCACAGCTTTTCCTTGGGAGGCATTGGGTCCTTTATGGGTCGAAAAGGCTGAGGGCTATGATAACCCACCGGGAATGATCCCCTATCGCGCTGGAAGAAGGCGATGACCGAGCGTCTTTGGACGGCGGATCTGACATCGGACCAGCTCGAGCGGTGGCTGACTCCGCCGCGCACCGAATCCCCCTTCACTATCCTGGAAAGCCTGACCAATATCGACTTTCCCGCGCACAATGAGCACTTCACGTTAGCGAACTGGTTTCAGGGCCGCATCTTTGGGGAGTCCTTCGAGCTGCGTTGGGAACGGCAGGCTAGTGGCTATCGGGCGTGGCTGACAGGGCGGGAGACGGGCGAGGGGTTCACAGCAATGTTGATGCAATTGGATGAAACAACAGTAGAAGAAGACCAGCGCTGCTACCTGTGGGTAGGCAACGAAATGCGTATCGCGCGCCGGATGGAGTATCGCGAGCTGGGTAGCGGAAGTGGCGGCCGGCCAGTATTGGTCCGGCGTGAGTTCCGGCGCCAGGGCGTGCTGGTCTATTACCGGCTGGTCCGGATGGAACGCGAGGGCACGCCATGAACGCCTACGATTTCGTCCCTTTGGTGGGTGAGGCACCGGATCGAAATAAGGAGACGCGGTTGCATCATAAGTTCCACAGCCTGAACGGGCGGATGGAATGCACGCTCACCGCGCGCACGCCGCTCTTCGTGCCGCGCGGCCAGGCGTACAGGACCGAGCGCTCGCGGGCCCACGAAACGCTTACGTTCTTCCGTGATACACAACGGTGTCCGGCCATCCCAGGGACATCCCTCAAAGGTGTGATCCGCAGTGTCGCCGAGGCAGCGGCGAACGCGTGCCTGATACTGCCCAATCGTTTGAGCTACGAGCGGCAGCGGGTGGAGTACGACCTGCCACCGGGCTTTCGCGCATGCAATGATCTGAAGCGCCTGTGCCCTGCGTGCCACCTGTTCGGGATGTTGAACAGGGGTACAGTATTCGCGGGTAACGTGACAGTCGGGGACGCGACGGCCCAGCCCGGTTACAAAATGCAGCGGTTCACGCTGGCCGTATTGAGCGCGCCTAAACCTCGCCATGTGGCCTTTTATTCCAAGGAGATCGATAGGAACAAACCGCCGGTGCGCGGGCGCAAGTTCTACTATCACCACAGGCAAGGCCCCCAACTACGCGCCGAGAGAGATGGTCAAAACAAGACGGTGGAGGCGGTGCTGCCGGGCGCTGTTTTCACATTCGAGGTGGAATACATCAATCTTACCGACGAGGATTTGAACCTGCTTCTGTTCGCTCTTGTCCTGTGGGAAGACACCTGCCACAAGATCGGCATGGGCAAACCCATCGGCCTCGGGAGCGCGAAGATCAGGATCACCGAGATCAGGCAGTTGAATTGTCGGGCGAGATACCGGCAGCTCAACTCGGGCTGGGAAAGCGCCTTGACCGGCGCCGCTCTGGAAAGGTTCGTCGACGAGCGCGTCGCAAGCTATCGTGAGGAACGCGCGGGAAACCTCAAAGACCTGCACCGGATCCTGAGCTGGGACCACGCACCCGCGAATCTTTCCTATCCCGGCCAGGAGTGGTTCAGGTCCAATCCGCGTACCCCACTCGAAGGAGCACCCTGATATGCGTGTATTGATCGCGCTGGCGGGAAAGGAGCCGATTCCGAACCTTATTCCGCTCTTCGCGGCGCCTGCTACTGAACCATTCGACTGCGTGCAGTTCCTAGTATCGGGCAACCCGAAGGTCCAGGAGGTTGCCGAGCATCTCGGCGGTGCGATCCAGAAGGACTCAGTGCTCTCGGGTGTGGGGGTAGGAAATCATCGGGCAATGGACGCCTGGGATCTCGACAAGGCCCGTGACGATTGCAGCGCGGCGATTCAATATTATAAGGACGCTGGACATACGGTCATGTTGAACCTGAGCGGAGGCACCAAGATCATGTCGCTGGCCGCGTTCCAGGCGGCTGTGAACGCGGGCGTAGAGGCGCTCTACGTCAATACGGAGCGGGGGGAGATAATAAGTTTCGATGCGCAAGGCAACGCGACCGGCAAGAGGCCGTTCACCGCCAGGATCTCCATAGAAACGCAACTGCGTGCGGCGGGACGAGAGCTCAAGCAAAACCCCCGGAAACCGATGCTGCGTCCCGCCCAACTGCCTCCCGATCGAGCCAACTTCGCCAGGTATTTAGTCGACCGACAGCCCACGCGCAACTTATCCGTAAAGTCCTGGATCTCGCGCGCGCGGATGGGGGCGTTGCTTGGGGACGCCCGGTCCAATTCCAACCATTAGGCCGAAGCGTGGCGGCTGCGCAGCAAGCTCATGATCTTAAACTGTGGACTTGGGACAAGACAGCGAACACGATTACGATCGCAAACCAACACGCCTTCGAGTTCTTGAACGGTGGATGGGTGGAAGAATTCGCCCTCGTAACACTTGACGACAGCGGGTATTTTGATGAGGTTCTGGCGAACGTTGAGGTACAGGACTTTGCGGGCGAAATGGATGTAGCGGCCACACTCAACGGCAGGTTGGGGATCATAGAATGCAAGACCACCGGCCCAGCAAAAGGTGAACGGAAAGCATCTGTAATTGTAAAATATCTAATGCACGAGCACATGTTTGGAGGCTTGTACGCAAAGGCCATTCTGGCTTTGCCCTCGAATGAAGATATCACGGACTGGAAGAAATTATGCGACCAATACGACGTTGCTCATCCTATTCATAGCGATGAGCTGAAATACCTCGCGAACACGATGTATCGCCTGCTCACACCGATATGAGCGTCGACGATTTCTCGCGAGTTTGGAGCGATCACTTTAGGTTTGTACGAGGGGGATGAATTTCTATGGCACGCTTTCTTGTATACCTAGAACCTGCGCTGTGGAAGAAGGCGATTACATAGTCTCGGCGCCAGCGCTCCCTGGCTGCGCTACACAGGGAGGGACGGAAGAGGAAGCGCTTGCGATGATTCAGGATGCTAGCCGGGGCTACATCCTCAGCTTGGCCAAGCATGGTGACTCATTGCCCTTATCCTGTGAGGCAGGCAAATTCAAGGTTGTGGAAATTGAAACAGCTGCATGAGCCGTCTGCTGTGTGTTTCCTGCTGCACGTGAGGTATTTGTGCAACCAGGCCGAACAAGCCACGACACTTTGTAACCCGTCCTTACCCGTCGCCACCGCCCGCTTTGCCCACCATTGCGCCTATTTGGGGTAGACATGCCATCACTCGTGAATTTTATAAACGACGTACTTAGCCCCATTAGCGTCGTCATCGGCATCATCACCATTTTTCCGGTTTTATGGATCTGGTGGGATGTGACGTTCGGACGCAAGCGGCGGCACAAACAATGGTTCGAAGAAGTGAGAAAACCTACAGCCCTCGAAGGGCAAAGACATGGCATATTAATCGCGGATCTGCATCCTCAATACAACATCAGAACGTCTGTGGAGGCTTATACGTGCAACACCGATTTACTCAAAGACGTTCCTTCTGACCGAATCTTCCAGGTCTGCCGCGAGAAATGGTTAGGTCCCGACGACATGGCCGACCTTGTCAAAGAGATCCGTGAGAGAGCTGCGGAAGTCGTTCGGGCTGGCATTGACGTGCTACACCTCTTCTATGCTGGACCCGTAATTCCTCCCGCCATAATTGGAGCGGTATTTGCCAACACCTGTCTGGTTATGCTGTATCAGCACACGCAGCAAGGAGGTTATGTCAACTGGGGACCGTTACGTCATGATGAGCATGAATCTTCCTGATCTAATTGTTGGAAGCCCAGACGTGATCATAGAAATCGATCTGCAACAGTTTTTTGAGAAAGAAGCTAAGCTCGCCGACCTCCAGGCTTATATCGACAAAGCGTTACAACTTGCCGGTTCCGGCAACGAAGTGATCCTAACCGGTGGCGCCCCCATTTGGCTATACCTGAAAATAGCACACGCCCTCCACGGAAAGGCCAAGCGACTCATCTACCGCTCGCCGGTCACGGGCGACGTGGTAATCTTCGATCATGACCCTTTTTAATCAATCTCCTGTGGCCCCCGTGGGAGGATGGCAGGTCAAGCGCCCAACCCCTACCTTCATCCTCCGCTTAACCAGGGGAAGGAGAATTTTTAATTTTTTCTTTGGAGTGAAGTCATCGTGGGAAACCCTCAACCCATTCTGCGTATGACTCCAGAAGAGTTTCTGGAGTGGGAGAAGACCCAAGCTGAAAAACATGAATACCTGAACGGCCTGGTGTATCAAGTTTACGCCATGGTCGGAGCGCGGGATGCGCACGTCACCGCGGCGGGCAATGTCTTTGCCCTGCTCAAGGCGCACCTGCGCGGCGGGCCATGTCGGGTTTATATCAGCGACCTGAAGCTGCAGATTGATGCCGCAAACGCCTATTTCTACCC
>JBOIEE010000148.1:0-5975 GCA_050740975.1 Gammaproteobacteria bacterium
GGGCAAGAGCATGCTGCAGGGGCGATTTTCTCCCGGGTTCAAGGTCAGCCTGCATCACAAGGATCTCAGCATCTGCCGCGAGATGGCTCGAAATGCCGCCTCTCTTCCGATGACCGAAATGACGATCAAGGATTACGAACGCTTGATGCAACAGGGACGCGGAGAGGAAGACATCTCGGCGCTGTTTCGGGTAAAACAGAGCGCATATAAAGAGCAGTAATCGCCGATCCGTGCCAATGAATTTAACCTCTCGGCAGGCCGCTACCGCCCCATGAGCTAAGCGGCCGTCGAGCATCGCGACCCGCGTGAGCTGCTAGACGAAGTGGCGGCGATTGAGGCGGGATTGTGGAAGAGGTCGAAGCATTGCGAGATATGATAAATATGAGTACCGTTCGCCCTGAGGTATCGAAGGGCGAGTAGCAGACCGGTTTGAAGAACATACAGCATGGCATTTTGGGTTTACATATTGCGCTGCGCTGACGGTTCCTATTACACGGGCCACACGGACAACCTCGAAAAACGGATAGGCGAGCATGAAACCAGTGCCGGCGGTGGTTATACCAAGGAGCGTTTGCCAGTCGCACTGGTTTGGTCTCAGGAATGCGCCGCCCGTGAGGAGGCGTTGGCCGCCGAGCGGTTGGAGCCGGAAGAAAAAAGAAGCGATGATGCTAGGGGATTGGAAAGAAGTACGAGAAATTGCTTGGGGTACAAGGAATCCGCTGCCCGATCACTTGAAGTAGGACACGGTAATTGGCGTTTTTCAGCCGCCCGTGCTTCGATACCTCAGCACGAACGACGGAAATACCGGGGCCGGTAACGAACCCCGATGGATCGAAGAATGTCTGGGTCCGATAATTTCGGGGTGGAACGATCAATGGGTCGAAAACTCCATGGGATCAGAAAATACCGACGCTCTATCAAAATTAACCGTTCACCCTGAGGTATCGAAGGGTGAACACACCCAGACATGCCACCCGCGATCAAATTATCTGCGCAAGATTATGAGACTTTCGTCCGCTCCAGCTGCATTAGCAATGCAACCTCGCGGACAAGCTGCTAGCAGCTTGTTGGGCAAATACATAGGTGGGAACAAAGCCGCAGGCGGGTTGACGAATGCAAGCGACTGTGGAAAATAGGCACCCGGTTAAGATGTCCTTCGATTTTCTATCGTGCCAACTATAATTCAATTGCGCGAAAGCGATTCAGCCATCGAGTGCCGTTTTGTTCACGCGTACCAGCCGTGAGAGGGGGCTGCGCATGGATAATGTCATACACGTAAAGAACCTCAGCAAACACTTTGGTCCGGTACTCGCGGTGAAAGACGTGTCTTTCAGCGTGGGGCGTGGTGAGGTGCTCGGCTTTTTAGGCCCCAACGGGGCTGGCAAATCCACCACCATGAAAGTGATCACGGGGTTTCTCAGCCCGAGCCGGGGCACGATTTCGCTATGCGGCCATGACGTGATGGAGGAGCCGATAAAAGCAAAGAAAAATATCGGTTACCTGCCCGAAGGGGCACCAGCCTATGGCGAAATGACCCCCAGGGGATTTCTCGAATTCATCGCCGACATCCGCGCGCTCGACGGCGCCAAGCGCGAGCAGCGCATCAGACAGGTGGTGAGCATGGTTCACCTGGAGTCGGTGCTCGATCGACCGATCGAAACCCTATCCAAGGGCTTCAAGCGCCGGGTGGGGATCGCCCAAGCTATTCTGCATGATCCGCAAGTGTTGATCATGGACGAGCCGACCGATGGGCTGGATCCCAACCAGAAGCACGAAGTCAGGACCCTGATCAAGGAAATGGCGAAAAATAAAGCCATTATCATCTCTACCCATATCCTGGAAGAGGTGGACGCCGTCTGCAACCGTGCCATCATCATAGCGGATGGGCGCATCGTATTCTCCGGCACGCCCTCCGAGCTGGCGGCGAAATCCCGACTGCACAACGCGGTGACTCTGTCTCTGCTCTCGCAGCACGCCCAAAGCGCGCAGGAGAAGATCAAAGCGCTCGATAGCGTCGCTGCGCTGGAACAACAGCCCTCGAGTGACAGCCTTGTGCGCCTGCTGGTTATTCCGCGTAACGGGCGCTCGGTAGTAAACGCGATCGGCAGGTTGGTGCAAACCCATCGCTGGGAGCTCGATGAGCTTCACGTTGAAACGGGGCGTTTAGATGAAGTGTTTCGCGCCATTACCACCGGGGAGCACGGCCGCACATGAGAAACATCATCGCGATCTTTAAGAGGGAGCTAAGCGCCTATTTCGCGACACCGGTCGCCTACGTTTTCATCGTCATTTTTTTATTTATTACGGGCATTTTCACCTTTTATCTGGGCGGGCTCTACGAAAGAGGCCAAGCCGATCTTGAGCCGTTTTTCGTTTTTCACCCGTGGTTGTACCTCTTCCTCATTCCCGCAATCGCTATGAGGTTGTGGGCGGAAGAGCGGAAATCGGGCAGCATCGAACTGTTGATGACGCTTCCTGTATCGCTTGGTCAAGCGGTGATCGGCAAGTTTTTGGCCGCATGGTGCTTTACCGCACTCGCGCTCGCGCTGACCTTCCCCATGTGGATCACGGTTAACTATCTGGGGCAGCCCGACAACACCGTGATATTGGTAAGCTATGTCGGCAGCCTGCTCATGGCCGGCGGCTTTCTTGCCATTGGCTCCTGCATCTCCGCGCTCACCAAAAGCCAGGTTATCGCCTTCGTGGTGAGCATTGTGATCTGCTTTTTCTTTATCTTGACGGGATTCCCGGTGGTGATCAATTTCTTTCAGGGGTGGGCGCCGCAGGCGATCATCGATCTCATCAGCTCTTTCAGTTTCCTCACCCATTTCGATTCCATTCAAAAGGGGGTCATAGACCTGCGCGATGTCATCTATTTCGGAACGTTGATCGGATTTTGGCTTTATGCCAACACCGTGGCCATAGAGGCGAAGAAAGCGGGTTAGACAATGAACAGGCGACTACTTACCAGCGGCGGGTTGGTTCTTGCGGCCGCTTTTTTTGTGGCCATAAACATCATCGCCAACGGCACCTTGACCTCTTGGCGCTTGGATATGACCGAGAACAAGCTGTTCACCCTGTCCCCTGGCACGAGAAACATCCTTAAAGCACTGGAAGAGCCGATCACGCTGCGGTTTTTCTTCTCCAGCAAGCAGTTCAGTGGCATCCCCGTGCTGCTCAATTACGGGACGCGAGTAAGAGACCTGTTGGAGGAATTCACGGCGGTGGCTGACGGCAAGCTTACGCTAATCGTCATCGATCCAGAGCCTTTCTCTGAAGCAGAGGACCAGGCGGTGGGCTACGGGATCCGCCAGGTTCCCCTCGGCACTACCGGCGAGCTGGCTTACTTCGGCCTCGCCGGCAGCAACACCACCGATGACGAGCGCACCATCCCCTTTTTCCAGCCTGATCAGGAAAAGTCCCTGGAATATGAGATCACCCGAATGATCTATAACCTCGCACATCCAAAACACCGGGTCATAGGCGTCATCAGCAGCCTGCCGCTCTTCGGCGGGCCCAACCTGAGGGGCGGTTTCAGCGAAGCCTGGAGCGTTGTTGATGTGTTGCGAGAGGAGTACGAGGTGCGCGATCTCGGCACCGACATTACCCAGGTGGATAAAGAGGTGGACACCTTGATGGTCGTTCATCCCAAGGAGTTGAGTAAGGGTACACTCTATGCGATGGATCAATTCGTGTTGAAGGGCGGAAGAGCGCTGATCTTTGTTGACCCTTTGGCAGAAGAGGACGCTGAAAGGCCCGATCCCCAGAATCCCATGGCCATGCCGCAGCGCGGCTCCGACCTGCCCGAGCTGTTCAAATCATGGGGGCTGAAGTACAGCATGGATAAGGTGGCCGGTGATATCGAGGCGGCTGTGCGGGTGGCTTATTCCGGCGGTCGCGGTACCCAAGAGCTGCCCTATTTGCCTTGGCTGCGCCTTGGCCCAAGTAATTTCAGCCAGGATGATTTCACCACCAACGAATTAAGCGTGCTGCATCTGGGCAGCGCTGGGATCCTGGACAAGACCGAGGATGCTAAGATCAAATTTACCCCACTGGTTTGGACCGGAAAGCAATCCATGGCCTTGGAACGCGACGGGATCCTATTGGTGCGGGATCCTGGCGGGCTTTTGGATAGCTTCAAACCCGAGGACAAATCTTTTGTTCTGGCCGCGCGCATCAGCGGCAAAGTCTCCAGCGCTTTTCCCGATGGTAAACCAAAAAACGACAAAGACGATAAACCCGATGCGGATTTCATAAAGGAGTCAAAAGATCCAATCAACGCGGTCGTCGTTGCCGACAGCGATGTTTTGGCGGACAAGTTTTGGGTGCAATCGCAGGATTTTCTCGGCGTACGCCTGACTTCGGCTATAGCGGACAACGCGAACTTCGCACTCAACATCGTCGATTTACTGGGTGGCAACCAGGATCTCATCAGTCTGCGCAGCCGCAGTGCTTATGCCCGGCCCTTCGAACGCGTGCAGGCCATCGAACGCGAAGCCGCAGGAAAATTCCGGGCCAGAGAGCAGGTATTACAGGCCAAGCTTACGGAGACCGAAAGCAAACTGCGCGAGCTGCAGCAGAAAAACGACCAGGGCAAGGGTGTGATCCTCACGCCTGAGCAGCGCAAAGAGATCGAAAAGTTTCGTGAGGAGCAGGTCCAGACGCGTCAAGAGCTGCGCGCGGTACAGCATGACATGCGTAAAAACATCGAAGGACTTGGTACGTTGCTCAAGTTCATCAACATCGCTCTGGTACCGCTGTTGATCGCGGTGTTTGCGACTAGCATGGCTGTTTACCGGCTGAATCGGAGCGCAGCCAGCGCCCGCTAGAAAGCCCACTGAATTGAATTGGGGCCCATGCGCTGTTGATTGAGTGTCTGCCTACCCTTCTGAAACCAAGCAGGAATTCGGACAGCACCAGGGAATAGCCACAAGGATTTTCGATGCAAGAAAGGCGCGGCTTTTTTGCACAGCGTCTTAAATTCCCTGGCTAACTTTAACTACGACGAGCCGCAATGACTAAGACCCGTTTCATCGTTTTTTCGCTAATCACGGCGGCCCTGATCGGTGTCGCTTGGATGGTGAGTCACAAGCGGGTGCCACAGACCGAGCTGAGCAAAAACGCTTTGTTCCCGGGGCTCGCGGAGCGCATCAACGATACCTCGCGTATTGAAATTCGCACTCAAGACGAGGACACCACTCTGGTAAAACGCGATGATAAATGGGTATTAGAAGAGCGGCATGGCTATCCGGCCTTGTTCACCCGGGTGCAGGAGCTGGCGTTCGCGCTCACCGAGCTGAATATCATCGAGCCCAAGACCAAGGACAAAGCGCGTTACGCTCAGCTTGGGGTTGAAGACATCGGCGCCAAGGGTGCCGACTCGACCTCGATCACCCTGAAGGAAAAGCAGGGACGAACCCTAGCCTCACTCATCGTGGGAAAAGAGCGCATCGCGAAAGGGGGCAACGTGCGCTCGCGCTATGTGCGTCCGTCCGGGGGCGAGCAGGCATTCCTGGTTGAAGGCAATCTCGATGTCTCGGCCTCGGCCGCCGATTGGATGGAAAAGGACTTAGTCGATATTTCTTCCGAACGCATTCAAAGCGTTAGCATCGTGCATCCGGGTGGAGAGACCGTCTCGCTCAGGCGCAAAAGTGCCACAGAGCCGAACTTCACGTTGGCCGGTATTAAACCGGGCCACAAGCTTCGCTCCCAAGTAACGCTGAACAGCATTGCCTCCAGCCTGGAGGCATTGAGCGTCCAAGACGTGGGATCGCAAAAAGCCCTTAAATGGCCCCAGAAAGAAATCGTCACCACATTTCATACGTTTGATGGACTGGTTGCAAAAGCGACATCGGCCAAAGTGGGTGACAAGAGCTACACACAGCTTGCGTTTTCCTTTGACCCATCGCTGGTTACCGCCGCGGATAAAGACCGAGCATCATCCCAAACCAAGGAGGAAAACAAACTCGAATCTA
>JBOIEE010000149.1:0-8068 GCA_050740975.1 Gammaproteobacteria bacterium
GTAGCAAGCCTGAGACAGCCCCAGGCTCGCGGCGCGGTAACAGCCAAAGCGGTGGGTGTATTTCGCGCTTTGGATAGTGAGATCCGAAAACACACCAACGGGCGACATGATCTGGACGACGTCGCGCGCGAGCTGGCGAGCGATCGCAGGAAGCCCGTAAGCTTAGAAAAACTGCGGGAAGTCGCAGAGCGCATCGCGGGAAGCCCGCTGGAAACGCTGGCGCGGGATGCCGTGAAAAGCAAGGCTGTTCGGCGATCAGGCCGATCGTAAGCGTCAGCTCGCTGGCGGATGAACAGGCAAAACCGAAGACCTCGGTTTCGCTAGAAAAAACTGTTCCCGCTTTTTTGACTTGGAACACATCCGGTTTCGCGATCTGATCGAGCGCAAACGGCTCGGGTACACTTACCCGGACGCACACTAACGCGACGGTAAGACTATGCCAGAGAACAAACCATGGGGCGGTCGATTCCACACATCTACCGACGTTTTTGTCGAAGAATTTACCGCCTCGGTGGGCTTCGATCAGCGTCTATACGCCTACGATATACTGGGCTCTATCGCCCACGCGCGCATGCTCGCCAAAGTGGGCGTAATTACGCAAAGCGACTGCGAAGCGATTGTGGCGGGACTTCAGGCGATTGGCGAGGAGATCGAAGCGGGCGCATTTAAGTGGTCTGTCGCCTTGGAAGACGTGCACATGAACATCGAGGCCCGGCTGGTGGAGCGGATCGGAGCCGTGGGCAAGAAACTGCATACCGCCCGTTCCCGCAATGATCAAGTCGCTACCGATCTACGCCTTTATCTGCGGCAGGAGATCGACGTGATCCGCGGCGCACTGGATCGTGTGCTTGGGGCGTTGGTCGATCTGGCAGAACGCGAGGCCGACACTATCATGCCCGGATTTACCCACCTTCAGGTCGCTCAGCCGGTGAGCTTCGGGCACCATATGCTTGCATGGTGCGAGATGCTGTTCCGCGACCGCGAACGACTGACGGAATGTCGGCGGCGGGTGAACGTGCTGCCTTTGGGAGCGGCGGCGCTGGCCGGCACGACTTTTCCGATTGATCGCTTTTACACCGCCGATTTGCTCGGCTTCGAAGCGGTCTCCGAAAACTCATTAGATGCGGTTAGCGATCGCGACTTCGCCATTGAATTTTGCGCCTGGGCCGCACTGCACATGGCCCACTTGTCCCGCTTCAGCGAGGAGCTGGTGTTGTGGGCTTCGCCGGCATTCGGTTTCATCGAGTTGCCGGACCGGCTCTGCACCGGCTCATCTATCATGCCGCAGAAGAAGAATCCCGATCTACCGGAGCTGGTTCGAGGCAAGACCGGGCGCGTGTACGGTCACCTGGTCGCATTGTTGACCCTGATCAAGGCCCAGCCCTTGGCCTACAACAAAGACAATCAAGAAGACAAAGAGCCCGTGTTCGATACGGTCGATACGGTCAGCGCCTGTTTGCGCGCCTTCGCCGAGATGGTGCCGGCGCTCGGAGTAAAACGCGAGCGGCTGCGTGAGGCGGCGCGCCGCGGATTCGCGACCGCTACCGATCTGGCTGATTACCTGGTGCGCAAGGGCGTCGTCTTTCGCGACGCGCACGAAGCGGTGGGGCGGGCCGTGCGCTTGGCGGAAGCAGAGGGTCGCGATCTGTCGGCCTTATCCTTAGAGGAACTGCGCGTTTTCTCGCCCCACATCGAGTCCGATGTGTTTGCCGTATTGAGCTTGGAAGGCGCAGTGGCAAGCCGGGACCACCTTGGGGGTACGGCGCCGGCGCAAGTACGGGCGGCGGCGGCGCGCGCTCGGGCGCGCTTAAGAAGCAGCAACCAGGGGAATTGACGTTCGGGGTGAACAGCTCGAAACGTCTGCAGCCCTGACCTTCGGGAACCCCGACCATAAGTCGGATCCTAACCCGGAAACGGGCAGGCGTGATTACTCGCGGTCGACATCGTCACCAGGTGGCGTAAAATTTGTGTTGAGGATTGTACTATGAGCCCGACTGAACAAACCTTTAAGCAACGTGCCCACAACCTGGTCGATCAGTTACCGGATACGGCCGACTGGAAGGATTTGGCGTACGAGGCATCAGTAATGCAGGACATCGAAGAAGGGCTTCGCGATAGTGAGTCGGACCGTGTAACCGACAACGCTACTGCCCGTAAGCAATTCGGCCTTTCTGAATGAGCCAGCGCCGCCAGCGCGGATCCAAACATCGATGGACATTGTTTTGCACACCTGCCCAATCTAAGGAACCTCTAAACCGAATGGCTTTCGAATCTCCTTCAAAGCCGCACCTCCTCAAATCTGCGCTTCTGCGCTGAACTTTATATATCACTGATTCCGAGGCATTGTGACCCGCGATCTCAGTCGCTCATCGGAGCCAGGCTCGTTATCCCTTCACCGCTGCCCTTCGCGCCCACTGCCTCAAGCTCTTTGGCGCGCGACCAACCATTCGATCTTGCGGATCCTTGGTCAGCGATCCGTAAGATACCAAGCGAGTTACGTTCTGATCGAGAATTGCAGTCCGATTGATCGATTTAGTCGTCGTCCAGAGGGATCACCTGACCCCGGACCTCACCGGCGGGATTCGCTTCCGTATGCACGTTGACGTAGATGCACCCTTGGAGCATTGCGGCCCGCAGCGAGGCGATATTATCGATCGTCTTCCCACAAGCCGGGTCACTGGCAAAATCGACATCCGGCACAACGTCCGCATTGGTCAGCTCGCCCTCGGCCAGTAGCCCATCGACATCCACTCCACCAGGCCCTGGGACCGGCGCCACATTGAAAAGGAAGGCCACAACCGGCCCGTTCACGCCCGCCGGTGCGCAGTGCAGATGGGCCTGCGTGACCTTTACGCCGTCGCCAACGCGGAGGCGAAACTCTGCCTTGGTTAGTGCCGAATCAAACTTAATGCGAAACCTGCCGGTGGTCTCGGTCGTCACACCAGGCTGCGGGGCCACGAGGCCGGCGACCTCCTGCTCGCCGGCTAGATTCGCCCTAAACACGACCGCGTCGTTGCCGTATGCCACACCTGATGCGGCAAGAAACAAGACACCGGACATAATCGGGAGCGTCTTCATCTTTTCACCTCTCTTTCTTGGTATCGTGACCGTGCGCTAGCGCTATCCCTAGCTAGTCTTAGTTCGTCAACCCGACAAGACAAAAAATATACCACCTTATGCTGAAACTGCAATAGATCGCTAATTTCGATAGCTGCATTCTCCCGTTACCCTCGATACCCCGTAGAGGGTCACTTGGGATCACGCAGTGTGGATTGCGCCCGGGTACGAAGCGAGGCGTGTAATAGCACGTGTAATTGTAAAGTAATAGGTAATGTAATTAGGGGACGGACCTGGTACAGACCACGATTAGAGGCACAACCCTAGTTAACGCTAAGCGGCTTCGAGTTCGATACGTACCCGGCGGCCAATCGCCGTCGCGATGTTCACTAGCGCATCCAGTGAAAAGCGCGATACATGGCCACCCAAAAGATCGTTCATACGGGGTTGAGTCACGCCGCAAATGGCTGGCCGCTTCAGCTTGCATCCATCCGCTTTCTTTCACGATGGCGGCGATTTTTTGCATAAGTTCGGCCCTGGTGCGCAGGTTGGCCGCTTGTTCGGATGTGTCGGCAATCGCGTCCCACACACTGGCGTAGCTTTCGGTTTTGATCTCGTTCACTACGACCTCTTATCAATTGAGCGAAGCGCTCGTTTTGTCAGGTTCAAGGCTGCAGCAAAGTGAATTCCTTCGCCTTCAGGAAACGACGGAATCCCTTATCGAAGCTCACCAGGTGACCGTGATGGGCCAGCACGGCGGCAGCAATCCAGGCATCGGGAATATCGTTGCCGGTCAGCCGATGGTGCTCGCACAGGCGTTCGAACACAGGCCATTCACCTGCCAATCGAGGCATCTCCACTCTGGGGGAATTCAGCACGGCGCGCAAAAATGCCAGCGCGGCTTCGGCCGGCGTCGGCTGAACAAACACCCTTGGGTGGGTGACCAGACGCAGAAACCCCGCCGCAACCATCGGAAAAATCGCCAATGGACGGCCTTTTTCACAATCATCGAGTGCCGCATCCAGCCAGGTCAAAGCCGCGCCGTGATGTGGATGGTCCGATCGCGACGCAGCCACCAAGATGTTGACATCGGGTGTCATTGAGCATCCGCATCATCGGCCGCATCCCACAGGGCACGGTTAGTCAAAGGATCGACCACGGACGCCGTCAATCCACCGCTCCCGGCATAGACGGGTAGCGGCGGCCGGCCACCGTCAGAGCGTCCGGTTTGCGGGTGCAGCCGGAGGACGAGCCCCTCCTCGATCAGGCGGGTCAGGCTGGTCCGTTCCTGTGCCGCTAGGGCCTTGGCTTTGGCCAGTAACGCATCGTTGATATCAAGGGTGGTTCTCATGGCTTCCTGATCCAGATTTCTGCACGACTCTAGCATGAGCATGACGTTCGTTCAAATCGATTCGCAGGCAAGTGAAGTGCAGCTACGCCCCCATCCGAATCCGGCTTTCTTCCTTGCGGCTCGTTGCTCCAAAATGTATCTGCACTTCACAGATTTTCTATCACCACCGGCTCGACGGGGTCCGCCAACTCAAAGTCAAACACTCGCGCATAGAAATAGAGCTCGGCATCGAGCACGCGCTTTATGGTCTCGGATTGGCGGAAACCATGCTGTTCGCCGGGGAAGGACAGATAGGCGACCGGTAGCTTTTTTACCCGCAGCGCTTGCACCATCTTCTCGGCCTGATCCGGCGGCACCACTCGGTCTTCCAAGCCTTGGAAGAAGATCACCGGGCAGGACAGGCGCTCGACGGAATGGATCGGCGAGCGCTGGCGGTAGCGCTGCTTCATCTGCGGATAAGGACCGATGAGCCGCTCCAGGTAACGCGACTCGAATTTGTGCGTCTCCTTCGCCAGAGCCTCCAGATCGCTCACCCCATAATGGCTGGCTCCGGCCTTGAACACATCGCGGAAAGCCAGAGCCGAGAGCGTCGTATAACCGCCTGCGCTCCCCCCGCGGATCGCCAGGCGGTCCTTGTCCACCCAACCCCGTTCGGCCAAATAGCGGGCTCCGTTGACGCAGTCATCGACATCGGTGATTTCCCACTGCCCGTCGAGTCTACGCCGGTAGGCGCGGCCGAAACCGGAACTGCCGCCATAGTTGACATCGAGCACGGCGAGGCCGCGGCTAGTCCAGTATTGGATCCCGAGATTCAAGCTACTGTCCGCCGAAGACGTCGGCCCTCCGTGGCTCATGACGATGAGCGGAGGACGTGCACCTGCGGGCCCCGTATAGTCGCGGCTCTTGGGGCGGTAGAAGAAAGCGTAGGCGGTGAGGCCGTTCTTGGTGGGAAATTCGATCGGCTCCGCTGCGGACACATAAGCCGAGTCCAGCTCGATGTCACCGGCGCGCCGCAGAACCGTGAATTTTCGCGTGGCAAGATCCAACGCCACGATAGCCGGGAATTCGGTAGGCGAACCGCCGAGGAAAACGACTCGGCCGCCATCGACGCGGAGATAAGAGATCTCGGTGTAAGGCGTTGCGATCTCCTCGACTTCGCCCGTGCCCGTGTTAACCAACGCCAAGTGGCTGCGCCCAGCGCTGCGGTAGGCTGCGATGAGGCTCGCCGCCGAAGCCAAGGCATAGCTTGACTGCCCAAACATCCACGGTGGGTCGCCAAACTCGGCCTGTTTCTCGATCAGCGGTTCAACCCGGCCATCTCGCCAGCGATAGAGGTTCCACCACCCCGAGCGATCGGATAGGAAATACAGGTTATCCCCGGACCATTCGGGCTGCAGGATGGATTCATCGCGACCACCGGCAATGAGAATAGGCTCCCGCAGCGCACCGCTTACATCCAGGTCTGCGATCCATAGCTCGGTGCCGTCCCAGGGTATGTTGGGATGGTTCCAGCAGAGCCAAGCGAGCCGGCGTCCGTCGGGGCTGAACCTAGGCGCGGCGTAGAAATCGGCCCCCGAGATAAGGATCCGGCCCGGATCCGTACCCTCTGCATTGAGGTCAAGGGCCGTCACTGTGTTGATGGGCTCGCGATCGGGGCTGGCGTGGTCCTCCCGGACGCAGATGAGTCGCCCACGCGCCCGGTCGATCACAGCATCCGCGTAGCGATAGGACTCCGGACTGGTGATGGGTTCAAGCTCGGCCTGGTTCCTTGGACAAACGCGATAAATGCGTTGATCGGCGAAGTTGGAAAAGAAAACTTGCGTGTCATCGATCACATAGGAACCACCGCCGTACTCGTGCACCCGCGAGCGGGCGCTGAAAGGCGCCGCAATGACGTCTTGAGTGGTACCGTCGGCCGAGCACCGCACGATCACGTAGCGGCCTTTTTCTTCAGGCCGGATCTCGATCCAATAGATGTTATCCCCCACGATCCGAGGCTCCAGGAGCTTGACCATCTTCGCGACGATCAGCTTGCTGGTGATGGGCGAACGCCAAGCACCGAAAGAAGCGATCTGGACGGACACCTGCGTTGGCCCCAATCCTTACATTCCTCACAAAGCAATTGCTATTTCTGTCCCATTATTCTGCCATAAGCGCAACGTTGGGGGACCGGAGATCCTAGTTTACGCGCTTGACAGTCCTACTTACCAGCCTATTATATGGGAATATATCTTAGATAATAAGGGTACCCATATGAAGACGACCATCGAAATATCCGATCCGGTGTTAAACGAAGCACGCAAGCTCGCTGCGCGCGAGGGCGTTACCGTCCGGGCATTGGTAGAGCTGGGTTTGCGCCGTCTCATCGCCGAGAAAAAGCGCACCGCTGAGTTTCGCCTGCGTCCGGCCAGCTTCAAGGGCAACGGCCTCAAGCCGGAACTGCATGGCGCTTCATGGGAGCGGATCCGCGAGCTGGCTTACGAAGAACACGGTGGATGATCGCCGTAGACACCAATGTGCTGGTCTACGCCCACCGGGAAGACTCACCGTTCCATGAGCGTGCCCGCCGGTGCATCGAATCCCTTGCCAATGGCCGCGCAGCCTGGGCGATCCCGTGGCCCTGCCTGCATGAGTTCCTGTCCATTACCACCCATCCGCACATCTACGACCCACCTACGCCGCTGCCGCTCGCGCTCGATCAAATCGACGCTTGGCTGGAAGCACCCTCGCTGGTGCTGCTAGCGGAAACGGAATTGCACTGGACTGAACTGCGTGCCCTAGTCGATGCCGCCCGCAGTGCTGGGCCGCAGATTCACGACGCCCTTATCGCTGCCCTGTGCCTGCAACAGGGCGTGCGCCAATTGTGGTCGGCCGACCGCGATTTCGGCCGTTTTCCCCAGCTGGGCGTAACCAATCCACTGGTGGAGCCGCGGGCCTGAGCGTGATTGGTATCGCCGCAGACAGGCCAGTTTCACACACCATGACCGATATACGGGAACCGCTTGCCGCCCAAAAGCCGAGCAGAAGTGGGGGAGGAGAGCTTGTGACGGTACGCGGAGGCACCCACCGCTCCAGGCATGGAGATGGACTGACACGCAGCGAGCACCACACGAAATCCCGATACCAGAGATTGGACGACTCCTATGTACGCCGTAGCTTCCGGGACCCTGCGGGCGAGGGTCAGGGTGTCCTTGTCGCGGTCACGGGGCTGGTACTCCCACACTTGACCGACGTCAGCGTTACCGCCGTTGGTCGACACGATGACAATGCTCCCCTGGCCGTACCAGCTACCCTCCAAACGGGCGAAACGCGCGCCACCCGCCGCGCGGCGCGAACCCCTGGTCAAACACCGCGCTCTGGTTGGCCTCTGCGGCCGCCGGATCTGGATCGGGAATACTGACCCAGGTCACGGGCAGTTTCTCGCCAAGCACCTGACCCGTGCGTGTGTCGCCGTCAATGGCCAGCATCTCAAGCTTACCCTCTGCCAGCCTGCCACGTCGCTTGGAGATATAGCGGTAGAACCCGCTATTTCTATGGAGGCTGCTAGGCAGGGTGTTTGTAGAAAAAGCGTATCATCTCCTGCGAGGCGTCAGGCCCCTTGGGATCGGTAAACGAACCATAAGGACTCCCGCCCGACCAGTCATGGCCTGCACCATGGAC
>JBOIEE010000150.1:0-2900 GCA_050740975.1 Gammaproteobacteria bacterium
TAATATGGATATGCTCCTTAACATGCAAGCACTATATGTTGTATTACATGCCAACACAGCTAGGTGCGAAATCACACCTTTCAGCAATATTTCAAGAACTTAGGAACTCCGGGTTAAGGAAGATCCGTCTAAGCGTCGTTTCGCACAATGAGCAAAGGGACTTGCACATGGCCCGTCTACCAAGGCTTTCCTTACCTTCGATCCCCCAGCACGTCATTCAGCGGGGTAACAATCGCCAAGCCTGCTTCTACGCGGGGAGGAGGATTACCGCTTCTACTTGGAGTGCCTCGGCGAAGCCGCCCGAAAATACCGAGTCGCAGTACACGCCTAGGTGTTGATGACCCATCATGTCCGTTGGTTGATGACGCCGACATCGGCGGCAGGGACGAGTCGAGTCATGCAGACGGTCGGCCGCCGCTCAGGGATAGATCGTTTCAGCGTGACTTCTTTGCATTTGAAAATATCCGAGCCGCCAGCCTGGCCCCTTTAGCTCGCAGCTAGTCCGTCCTCAGGGCGGCCCAGCAAGGCCAATCTTCGTGCGACGCTGGTGGACGATCTCGCATAGGCGTGCGGTGATCAGCATGTCTCCCCCAATGCCTCACCGAGCCAATGCAGGTACGTATAGTAGTCCTCCTCGTCAAAGAAGCACGGCTCGCGGCTGTGGCCGCGCTGCACGATGTGCAGGGGGCGACGTGAACACGGGGGCGGCGGGGCATGCGCCGAGTATATCGCAATATATCGTGCTGGCCCCTTTAACTCTTCCGCCAGGAATGGTCCATTTAGACCGTTATGAAGCTAGGCCGAGCGCTCGAGTATTTGCCGGCCGGCCACGTTTTTCGCCGCCCACCTTTCTGTTCACCGTCTTCTCAATTTGCTCTTTGAAGCGCTCACTCCCCATCGGTGTACCTGACTGCGTGCAGTTTCTGATCCGCCCTAACTGGTCAGCAGTCAGCTCGGTATCGAACAAGGAGCGATATGCTTCCCGCCGTCGCGCGAGCGTCTGTCCCAAGCCTACATACTCATCGTGCGGACTCACGATGTAGTTGTCCTCGCCCAAGACGTTGGCGGCATAACTCGACCAGCGGTAGTGCTCGGGCCACGCGACGATACCCGCGCGCACCGGATTCAGCTCGATATAGCGCATACAGATCAACAAATAAACCGCCGATTCGACGATGATCCCCTTGTGACGTCCTTCCCACAGTGTTCCTCGTCGACGGTAGGTATGATTGATGTAACTGACGTACTGGCGCCCGCATTCCTGGAACAGCCGGCTAATCGATCTGCCGACACCCGGGGTCAGAAGGAGATGGATGTGGTTCGTCATCAGCACGTAGGCATGGACCGCGCAGTGACAGCCTTCCGATACGCGTTTCAAGATCTTCAAGTACTCGAGATAATCGTGATCCTCGAAAAACACCGGTTCCCCATTATGGCCTCGTTGCATGACGTGGGCCGGAATGTGAGGAAGGTAGAATCTTGGTTTTCTCGGCATCGGCTTACAAGGTTTTTCGGAACGGGTGGCGAGCGCGCAATCCGGGGAACCTCAGAAATCCCTTGTCGGTCGTGATCCAGTCGCAGCCGGATTCCATCGCCAGCGCCGCGTGGTAGGCATCCGGAACGAGGTTGCCTTTGGCTTCGCTCAAGCGCACCAGCTTCTCGAAAATAGTCCAGTGTCGGGGACCCGGCCTGATGGGAACCGCCTGCGGTTGGCTTCGAATCTGATTGACGACATCCAGCGCCACATCCAGGGGTGTCGGACGTTCGAACACTTTTGGATGCGTAACCACGCGAATAAAACCATTGAGCACCAGCTCAGAGACGCCATAAGCGCCCCCGCCATTGATTTCGTCCTCCACCCAATCCCGATAGGCCGGGTGGTGTGCCGTATCCTCGCGGTGGGCGTATACCAAGATGTTCACATCCATCAGGATCATCGTCCCATGATCTCCAGTAGAGATGGACTGTTGTCTAGGTCGATACCGGGCCGCGTCCCTGTTCCTTTCATTGTGATCAGTCGCACGCGTCCGCGACTACCCACGTTTTCGCGGCGGCTGAGGGATTCTCGTAGCGCGTCCTCGATGAGGTGGGCCAAAGTCACCCCCGAAGCGGCCGCCTGTGCTTTCGCCTGCATGAGAAGCTGATCGTCGACATTGATGGTGGTGCGCATCGTCTATTACCTCATTGACCGGTTGGCAATTTCAACGCAAGATAACACCTAGCGCATCAAGATGTCTAGTTATTTAGGGGTCTGACTCCTTTTTCCTGACTCCTTTTTCCTTGGTCCGCCGCCTCGCCGTGGGACTGGAGATCCCCACCGACGCTCTTATCCAACCCTATCGCATAGTCGATCACCGGGCAGCTTGACCGCCCACCATGAAAGGGTCGCGGTTAGCCCAGTATCTTTTCGTCGGACGCAATAGCGTGAGCGTATTGCGCTAAATCAGCATGGCGCCGAATCACCGTATTCCGCCAACCCGCCCGCCTAGCGAATCCGTACGCCTCCGATATACTCCCCGTCCATGGCGAGTTCAGATGCACAGGCGGAGCGGCGCAATACGGCGGAGGGCATTGGGGCGATTTAAATACACGCCGCTTTCGATGCAGCGACCTTCCTTCCATTCGGCAAAATTGGGCACACGTCATCCAACCGCAATTGACTCTCCGCCGTTTTCCATTCGGCGCTACGCGCGCCAGTTCCTCGAGCGCATGGACAAGCCCGCGGCCGAGCGGATCGAGGGCATCCCGCCGGCGATTGCGATTGACCAGACCAATCCCGTGCCCACCTCACGCTCGACCGTGGGCACGATGACGGAGCTAAACGATCACTTGAAGCTGCTGTTCGCGCGTGCAGCCAAGCTTTACTGTCGCGGTTGCGGCAACGGGGTGCGGCGCGACAC
>JBOIEE010000151.1:0-5118 GCA_050740975.1 Gammaproteobacteria bacterium
TGACCTTGATCGGCGACACCGTGGACAACATACCGGGGGTACCGATGGTTGGTCCAAAAACCGCCGCGAAGTGGATTACGCACTACGGAACGCTGGACGCTGTCCTGGAAAGCGCCCATGAGATAAAAGGGAAAGTCGGGGAAAACCTAAGAGCAAGCCTCGCTTACTTGCCCCTCGCGCGCAAGCTCCTCACCATCGATCGGGCCCTGCGGCTGGATTGCGGACCACGGGATCTCAAACCTCAACCCCCCGATAAAGGCACGCTGCGGTCCCTGTATACGGAGCTGGAATTCAAAGCCCTGCTCAAGGAGCTGATAACCGACGAGCAAGCGCAGCCACAAACAGCGCGCGGATCCCAACGCTATGAAACCATTGTTGACAGAGCGGGATTTGAGCACTGGATGGAAAAATTGAAGAATGCGCCCTTGTTCTGTTTGGACACCGAGACGACTAGCCTGGATTACATCGCAGCGGAACTGGTGGGGATTTCCTTGGCCACACAGCCCGGCGAAGCCGCTTATATTCCACTCGCCCATGACTACCCTGGCGCCCCGACACAGCTCGACCGGGAAGCGGTGTTAATGGCGCTCAAACCGCTGCTGGAGGACCCGGAGCGAGCGAAGGTGGGGCACAACCTTAAGTATGACATGAGCGTGTTAGCTAATTATGGCATCGAGCTCCGCGCTGTGCGTCACGACTCCATGCTTGAATCCTATGTGTTGGACAGCACGGCCTCCCGCCATGACATGGACTCTCTGGCCTTAAAATACCTGGGGCGACAAACGATTCATTTTGAAGACGTGGCGGGTCAGGGCGCGAAGCAGATCCCGTTTAACCGTGTTACTGTCGATCAGGCATCGGCCTATGCCGCAGAAGACGCCGATGTAAGCCTGCAATTGCATGGCGTTCTTTGGCCACGTTTGGACAGCGCGCCGCGATTGAAATCACTCTACCAGGAAATCGAGATCCCTTTGGTCCCGGTGCTATCGCGAATGGAGCGCAACGGCGTGCTGGTGGATGAGGCCATGCTGCGCCTGCAAAGCGGGGAGCTCGCCAAACGCATACGCGCCACTGAGCAGGAAGCCCAAACGCTGGCCGGGGGGGAATTTAACCTAGGCTCCCCTAAGCAGATCCAATTCATCTTATTTGAAAAGCTTGGCCTGCCCGCCAAGACCAAAACCCCCAAAGGGCAAGCCTCCACAGCCGAATCCGTGCTCCAACAGCTGGCGTTGGATTACCCCCTGCCGAGACTTATTTTGGAGCATCGAGCGCTCAGCAAGCTGAAGTCTACCTATACCGACAAGCTTCCCAAACAAATCAACAAGCGTACCGGACGGGTACATACCAGTTACCATCAAGCGGTCGCCGCAACCGGGCGCCTCTCCTCCTCCGATCCCAACCTGCAAAACATTCCGGTGCGAAGCGATGAAGGCCGACGTATTCGCCAAGCCTTCATCGCGGGGCCGGGTTGCCGGCTGCTGGCCGCCGACTATTCCCAGATCGAATTGCGCATCATGGCGCATTTGTCGCAGGACCAAGGCTTGTGCGAAGCGTTTGCGAACGGTGAGGATATCCACCGCGCCACTGCCGCCGAGGTCTTCGGCTTGGCGCTTGAGGAGGTAAGCGCCGAGCAAAGACGGGCCGCCAAGGCGATCAACTTCGGGTTGATCTACGGTATGTCGGCCTTTGGTCTCGGGCGCCAACTCGGTTTAGAACGGAGCGGCGCACAAGAGTATATCGACCGCTATTTTTCGCGCTATCCTGGGGTCAAACGGTTTATGGAGGAGACGCGGGAACGCGCCAGACAGCAAGGCTATGTGGAAACGGTGTTCGGCCGCCGGCTCTATCTTCCAGAGATCCATTCGCGCAACAGCCAGCGCCGCCAATATGCAGAACGCACCGCCATCAACGCGCCCATGCAGGGCAGTTCCGCTGACATCATCAAACGAGCCATGATCTTGATTGACCAATGGCTTAGAGAAAGCCATGTCAGGGCTAAAATGATCCTGCAAGTGCATGACGAGCTTGTGTTCGAGGTTGCGGATCCCGCCGTGGATCCGGTAGGGGAACATATTCAGAGACTGATGGTAAACGCGGCCCAGTTATCGGTGCCTTTGGTCGTTGAGGTAGGTTTTGGGGCAAACTGGGATGAAGCTCATTAGGCCACAAACCCTTTCTGGCAGGCTCGGTCATGCGAGGATTCTTCCACATTTTCCGCTCCAGCCAAAATCATAAAACCACCGCCGACCCGTTAGTGCCTATTCTGGGTTTCCTTCCTGCTTCAGCAACATCATCAACAGCAACAAAGGTTTGCTTAAGAAGAGTGGTGAAGCTATTATTCGGATCGGGTGCTGAGCTGGCCGATCTGCACGAACGTGGCTGTGGTGATCGAGATCGCAACTCAGCGTCAGGTTCAAAAAAGATCCGTTCGTCAAAACCTTGCCTCGCCTATGAGGAACCAAATGAGACGCATCTTACTTTTCCTTGTATTGATTCAAACGCTCTTTTTCCTGTTTGGCTGTGAACGCAGGGGAGGTGAGGAAATAGCCGATGATTCCGGCCCAATCAGGGTAGGCTACTACGGCGATCTCTCCGGCCGCACCTCGAGCTTTGGGCAGTCGACGAAGAACGGCGTGGAGATGGCGGCCGACGAGGCAAATAGGACAGACGGAATCATGGGCCGCCAGGTTCAGATTGTGGTCGAAGATGACCAGGGCGAACCGAACAAAGCGGCGACGGTCGTCACTAAGCTCATCAATCAAGACAAAGTGCATGCGTTGCTTGGCGAAGTCGCGTCGTCGAACAGCCTGGCTGCGGCACCCAAGGCCCAAGAAGCGCGCGTGCCCATGATCTCGCCCTCGTCGACAAATCCGGCGGTGACCCAGGTTGGTAATTACATCTTCCGGGTTTGCTTCATCGATCCCTTTCAGGGTGAGGTGATGGCCAAGTTTGCGGTGAACAACTTGCAGGCGAAAAACGCTGCTATTCTCTATGACTTCAATTCGGATTACAGCCGTGGGCTGCAAGAGTTTTTCAAGCGCAGCTTTACCAAGCTTGACGGTCAGATCGTTACCGAGCAGTCCTATACCCAGGGCGATCGTGATTTCAGCGGCCAGTTAACAGCCATCCGCTCGGCAAATCCCGATGTCATTTACGTCCCAGGTTACTACGGCGAAGTAGGTGTGATTGCAAATCAGACCAAGCAGCTGGGAATAAAGGCGCCTCTACTCGGCGGTGACGGATGGGATGCGCCGCAGCTCTGGGAGCTTGGTGGCGAAGCGCTGAATGGCTCGTATATCTCCAACCATTACTCGGTCGATGATCCATCGCCGGCGATCCAGAAGTTTGTAACGGATTACAAAGGGCGCTACAACGCTGTTCCCGATGCACTAGCGGCGCTTGGGTATGACGCAATGAACGTACTCGCCGACGCCATCAAGCGCGCCGGGACAACGGACAGCGTGAAGCTGCGCGATGCGATCGCACAGACCCACAATTTTCCAGGCGTAACTGGAGCCATTTCGCTCGATTCGGAGCGGAATGCCGTTAAACCCGCCGTGGCGTTGAAACTACAAAATGGTAGATTCGTCTACGAGACAACGATCTATCCGGAAGGTATGACTCCGGCGGACGGCGCTTCGCCAGTGACTGGAGCGGCGGCGCCGAACCCCTCTCCAGCAGCAGGCACTTCACCGTAGTGCCTGCACCACCGAAGGCGGCGAATGTAGATGCGGGCCGGCCCGCTTCACGAGCATAATCGAACGGGAAATCCGATCTGGACACCTTTGTTCAGCAGCTGATCAATGGGCTCAACATCGGAGCCATCTATGCCCTCATTGCCCTAGGCTACACCATGGTCTACGGCATACTACGGCTGATTAACTTCGCCCACGGGGACGTCTACATGGTCGGTGCATTTACCGGCTATTTCATGGCGTTGAGCCTTGGGCTTGCTTCAGGACCTTCGTTTGTCGGCCTGGCGATCGTCCTGGTGGGTTCCATGATCGTAGCAGCGCTGGTCGGAATGGTGATCGAACGCTTCGCGTATCGTCCGGTGCGCAAGCATGCGCGTATGACGACGTTGATCATGGCTATCGGCGTATCGCTGCTGATTGAAAACCTGTTTGTCGCGCAGATCGGCGCTGCGCCGCGGGCCTTCCCTGACTTTCTGGGTTCACAAAGCGAGCTGCCCTATCACCTGTTCGGGAATGCGGCTATCTCAAAAGCACAGATTGTGATCTTTGCCGTTTCGATCGGGCTGATGCTCCTTTTGCAATGGATCGTTTACAAGACCAAGGTTGGTATGGCAATGCGGGCGGTCTCATTTAATCTGGATTCCGCAAAGCTGATGGGAATTAACACCGATGCCATCATCGGCTTGACCTTTGCGATCGGATCGGCCCTGGCTGCGGCGGGTGGTGTCTTAACGGCGCAATACAATCCGAACATCGATCCCTTGATGGGGATTCTCACAGGCCTAAAGGCGTTCGTCGCCGCCGTCCTGGGCGGCATTGGGAACATCCCTGGGGCTGTTCTGGGCGGTTTGCTGATCGGCACGGCGGAAACGTTCGTCGTCGGGTACGGGCAAAGCATCGGCATCGCTTCAACCTATCGGGACGCAGTTGCCTTTGCCATCTTGATCGTGGTCCTGTTGCTTCGTCCGTCAGGTTTGCTCGGTTCAACGGTTCAGGAGAAAGTGTAACAGCAGCGACAAGTAAGCGGTTGACGGTGCCATCCCGGACTGTGATTTGGCTGTAACCGAAGTCGATGTCCTTCACCCGCAGGTGCACGCATTCCATCAGCTGCAGCCAGGCGCCTAGAGGAGGCTCGCCACCAGCCAGTGGCAGCCTTCCAGTTCCCCGAGCAGCCGCCCCGTTTTGGTCAAGACCATCGGCACCCGGGCGGGGCGTTTTGCCCGCTCCACGTTATCGAGCCACTCAAGCTCCCGACCCAGCACCTCCTTGTACAAGAAAAGAATGGCGCTTAAAGCCTGACGGATCTTCCTTAACCCGGAGTTCCTAAGTTCTTGAAATATTGCTGAAAGGTGTGATTTCGCACCTAGCTGTGTTGGCATGTAATACAACATATAGTGCTTGCATGTTAAGGAGCATATCCATA
>JBOIEE010000152.1:0-9222 GCA_050740975.1 Gammaproteobacteria bacterium
GCCGAATGGTCGCATCTCAATTGGTTTGGAAACGGCAGGCAGCTCTCGGCGGCGCTCAAGTTATCGGCCATCCACAGGTCGCTGGCCATGCAATTACTGCAACCCCATTTCATCACCCGAAACACCAAAGCAAGAGTGAGCCTCACCCTGGCGCAGGAAGACGAAGAAACCTATTTGCTGGATATCACCCGTTTGCGGCCGCGCATTGAGCACGATTTCACGGCCACGGTGTCGGGGTTTGTGGGCTACCGGGCGGAATGGGCCAATCTGAGTGATATCGATTTAGCCAGGTGCTGGAGCTGGGCGGGGTGAGAGACAATGGTTTTCTATTGGGTCCGTCTTTCGGACTGCTGTGGGATACCGCCGACGATCCCTTTGATCCCAAGCAAGGGAAGGTGGTGTCATTGGTCGCTGAGCAAGCGGGTACGATCTGGGGCGGGGATTTTAGTTATTTCAAAGTTACCCTCGAAGGGAAGAAGTACCAGCGCATCGCTGCGGAGACGGTACTCGCCGCACGTTTGAAGATCGGGATCGCGGACACCTTGGATGAGAGCCAGGATTTTCCACTGTGGGAACGCTTTTACTCGGGCGGAGAGCGCGGCGTGCGCGGCTATGGCCGGCGCAGGCTGGGCCCGATCAGCGCGGCAAACGATCCCCTGGGCGGATTAAGCCTGGTGGAAGGCTCGATCGAGCTGCGGCGTCCCCTATGGAACGAGCTGACCGGCGCGCTGTTTGTTGACTTCGGGCAGGTTTCGCTTGATTCCTTCGATCCGCCGTTCGATGATTTGAAGTTCTCTCTCGGCGCGGGGATCGCGTATACCACGCCGCTCGGTCCTTTGCGTTTGGACATCGGTTTTCCCATCGATCCACCCACCGGTGACCAGGCTTGGCAGATCCACTTTAGCATAGGGCAGTTCTTTTAGCCGTGGGCAAAAAATCAGTAGGGTGGATCGTGTGTGGCTTCGCGGTGGTTGCTTTTTTTATCTTATTGGTATTTGCCACCGTATATTCGCAAACCGAGCACTTTCGCGAATTGCTCCGGGTGCAGCTGGTACGTGCGCTAGGCGCGAAATACCCTGGGGATTTCGAGCTCGGGCGGATAAGCGGTTCGATTTGGCACGACACGACGGTTTCCGACGTGACCCTGCGTTATCGGGGCGTCGAACTGCTCCGCACCGGGCGAATAGAAGCGGCCTATGATCTATTTCAGCTTGTGACGGGAGATCTACGCTTATCCCGCCTGCGGATCTCGCGTCCGCTGCTGCGCGTAAGCCAAGATGCTGAGGGCAATTGGGATCTGTTGCAGGCTCTTGCCTCGGAAGGCAAGCCCCCTGCAGTTTACCTCGATCGGGTGTTTGTCGAGGGTGGCGATATCACTCTAAAGCTGAACCATGGTCGTTTCGCGCAACTGCATTTTGGCGATTTCGGGTTACAGAGCGCGATTGAGATCCAGCCCGAAGGGGTGGCCGCCAAGCTCGACGATCTGCACGTCCGTGTATCAGCCGACGGGTTACCGCCTCTGCAAATCAATGCAGCGTTGGCCTTTGAGGGGATTTCCACCCCGGCGACGGTAACGATAAAAGAGCTAAGGCTAAAAAGCCCGCTTTCGAGCCTTCGAGCCAATGGCACAATCACCGATCTGGAGCAGGTCAACATTGCCTTGATCTTGGAAAAACTGGCAGCGGCCGAACTGTCCCAGTTCGTCCCCGGGTTATTGGTGAAATCGGATGTTCGCGGTCGAGTCGAATTCAACGGCCTTTTGGCGGATTTAAAAACACAGGCCGCGCTTTCTGCGGCCGAAGCCCATATCCGCGCCCACGTGCAGACCAATCTCAGCCAATCGGTACCGAGCTTTGTTGGCGATTTAACGCTTTCTCGGTTTAGCGTCGAAAAACTGATCGACATCGAAGGCGTAGCGGGCACGATCGATGGCCGGGTGAATGCGCAGGGGAGGGGGGGTGCGCTTGAAGAGCTGGGCGCCGAAGCCGCGTTGAAGCTGGATAACGTAAGCGTTTCGGGATGGCAGTTAGGTAAAGGTAAGCTGAACGCCAGCTTGGCCCGTAGCAAAGCGAATTTCAGTGCGGAGATCAAAAGCGGTCTGGGGCGGGCGCTCCTCGATGGGAACCTCGAACTGAAAAAAACTCCAGCTTATGAACTCAGCCTGTGGTTACAACATCTCGATATCAAGAAAATAGCAGCGGCCGCGAAGGGGGAAAAGCCACTGGTCGGTGCGTTGAATCTCAAGGCTGAGGTGAAAGGCCAGGGCTTATCCTGGGCGGATATGCAGGTGGGAGCGAGCGTCGATGTTCTTTCGTCAAAAATTGGGCCGGTGGCCTTGCAACGCGGGCGCTTGGTTGCTCGGGCAAAAAAGGGCCGTCTGAGCATAATAGAGGGGCGCTTGATTTCCGAGGGAACGAGCCTGGATGTGCAGGGCGAGATCGGTATAGGTGCACAGCAAAAAGGTGCGCTTAGCTATCGACTGGATGTCCGTGATATTGCACCGTGGCTGAGCTTAGTGGGAGAAACGGGTTCGGGAACGGTACAGCTAAATGGGCAGGCAAGCGGCCGCATGCAAGAACTTGCTTTGCGGGGGGAATTTTCGGCCCAGGGGTTACGCTGGAAAGGCAACACCTTGGACCGCGCCGCGCTCTCCTTTTCTCTTGAGGATCTAGGCCAAACCTGGCCCCGAGGCGAAATGACGGCGAGGCTGACGGGAATCGAGACAGGCGTATCGCTGGCGCGTGTTAATGCCGCCATAACACTACCTAGAGGAAAGGCTGAAACGGCAAGTCTGGTGCTGGATGCGCAAGAGGCTGACGGTGGCACCCATAGCCTGCGTGCGCAGCTCGCGCGAGCATCGCCCGGAGAGCTCCTAGCACGTCTCAGTGATCTGCGCTTATCCTTACCGCGTGGCGTCTGGCAGCTCGATCACCCCGCAAGCGCTGTCACGCGGGGGAACGCTTTTGCCATCAATCGCCTTACCCTAAGCAGTGGCGAACAGCGGGTATTAATAGACGGGGGGCTGTCTCTCGCCGGGCCTCAGAGTATAAACATGCGCCTAGAGCGCTTCGATGTGGCAAACCTGCAGGCGCTGTTGTCACCCCGGATCTCGGGGCGCCTCGCAAGCGAGATCACGATCGCAGGCAGCGCCGAAATGCCAAAAATCGAAGCAACAATGGACATCGCCGATCTTGGCGTAGCCGGCCACCCGCTTGGGGAGCTGAAATCGAGCTTCGACTATCGACAAGGAAACGCGAAGTTCGATTTAAACCTGCGCCGGGATATCGGGCAGGGTTTGATTGCCAGCGGCGAGATCCCGATGGTGATCGCTTGGGATAGAGGTTGGCGCGGTAAGGTAGTGGGGGGCGGGGTCATGCGGATCTCTTCGTCCCGCCTCGACCTTGGCGCTGCTAACGCTTTCGCGCTGAAAGGCGTTAAGGATATCGCCGGTAAGCTCAAATTAGACCTGCGGGTACGCGGCGCGCTATCTCGCCCTCAAGCGAATGGGACATTTACCCTGGAAAACGGCGGGGTCGATGTTCCCGCGCTAGGATTGCGCCTGTCTCCGATTTCCTTACGGGGTGGGATCGATCCGGCCAAAGTGTCTATCACAGAGCTCAGGGCCAAAGCGCGTGAGGGCGAGATCCGCGGGTGGGGAACTATCAGTCTGCGCGACTATCTTCCTGAGACGGCGAGTTTCTCTTTAACCGCGCAGCGCTGGCCGGCGATCTGGACCCAGCGCTATCAAGTCGAGATCGGAGCGGATTTAAACGCACAGGGGCCGTTCGCGGCACCGGAGATCAAGGGGCTAATCGATATACACCATGCCCGGCTCAGGCCTGATCTGGCCTTGTTGGAACACAGACTGGTCAAACGCGATGACACCATCATCGTGATCAGAGAGCAGTCCCCCCGGGACCGAAGCATGAAACAGCAACAACCGTCGCTTTTTAACACGCGCGCTCTACAAGCTCTGGCGCTAGACCTCACGATACGACTTCAGCGCGACATCCGAGTGCGGCACCCCAATGCCCACTTGGAGCTTGCCGGGCAGCTCAAGGCGACCAAAGAAGCAGACACCAAGCCTTCCCTGGCTGGCGCTATCCACCTCGCCCGAGGCTGGGCGGGGTTTCAAGGGCGTCGTTTTACTATTGACAAAGGAGAAGTAGTTTTTGATGGTGCTGCGGACATAAATCCTCGACTGGATATCGTCGGCCAGCACCGGGCGGGGGAATACACAGTTCAGGCGAGTATCGCTGGAACAGCCGCGAAACCCAGTTTACGCTTGCAAAGCGATCCTCCGCTGGACCAGGCGGATATTCTAGCCGTATTGCTGTTTGGCAAACCGGCGAGTGCCCTAGAGCAGGGAGAGAAGCTCGACTTGCAGCGGAACGCGCTTGCCATTACCAGCGGTTATGCCGCCGCCACTATCGGTAAATCTGTCACTCGCGCATTGGGTTTGGAACGATTGGGCGTAAACCTTGAGGATCTCGACTTCTCGGGTGGCCGCTTAGGTTTGAGCCGCTACATCACCCCCAAGGCCCGCTTGTCGTTCTCGCAGGATCTGGTAGGCAAGGAAGGCGAGCAGATATCGATCGAGTATCAGTTGTCTCCAAGCTGGGGGATAGAGACCACGACCCGATCGACCGGAAACAGCGGTGTCGACATCATATGGCGCAAGCTGTATTAAAAGGAAATTTTGCAGGAGCGGTTCCCTAAGCCCGACCTGCGCGGGATGGTGCTGTACGAGAGTTCCATGCTAACCTCCACCGCTGGTTCAAAGATAAGAGGAACTGCTTACCGCAATAGGCTAGTCGGGGAAACCGGGTGCGCGATGTGAAACTCCAGGAGTTGTTTGAACGTATCCGGATCCTTTATGTGGGTGATCTCGCCTGCGCGCGGGAAATGCTTGTCTTGCAAACGCGATAACCAAAAGCGCAGCGCAGCGGCGCGCAAAACAATAAGCCATGCCTTATGTTCCGACTCTGTTAAAGGGCGGATCTGCTGGTAAGACTGGACCAAGGCCCGGGCACGCTCGCAGTCAAACACACTATCCGGAAAGCACCAATCGTTCACCGTGACCGCAAGATCGTAAATCATCGCGTCGTTGCAGGCATAGTAAAAGTCTATCACGCCGGTGAGTGTGTCATCGCGAAACAAGGCGTTGTCGCGGAAGAGATCGGCATGGATGACGCCGCGGGGCAGCTCCGGCGACGCATGACGCGCTTGGTAGGCTAACTCTTCGCGTAGCAATGTTGCGGCGCTTGGTTCCATCTTCGGGATCAGGCGTTGCGCCGTGCTCAGCCACCAAAGCGGTCCACGGTCGTTTTCCCGCTGCTCCGTGAAACGCGATCCGAGGGCGTGCATTTGGGCCATGCAACGGCCTATGATAGAACATTGGGCGTGCGTGGGGCGTACCACGCTGCGTCCCTCAAGACGCTTCACCACTGCGGCTGGTTTTCCGTTTAGCCATCGCTGATAGTGTCCTTGGAGATCGCGCACAGGGTGTGCACTGGGGATCCCGTTGTCAGCTAAGAAAGCCATCCAATCCAAAAAATAGGGGAGATCGTGCGCGCTCACGACCTCAAACAGGGTGAGCACGAAACGGCCGCGTGTGGTGGTTAGAAAAAAGTTGGTGTTCTCTATACCATCGGCTATCCCTTGGAAGTCCACCACCTCCCCGAGCTCATAATGGGTCAGGAATGCGCCCAGTTCTTCCCTTGAAACGCTAGTGTAAACCGACATCGATTCTCTGGGTCAAGCCCACTCGAGCACTTGTTTCTTCGCTGAGAAAGTACCCGAGTTAAATGCGCAACGGTGGAGTGGCGATACCGCCGCTACCAACTAAACAGGACCCACTGCGGGACGACAAAGTCCGAGTAGATCTCGGTCATATTGGTCTCCATTACGCCATCCCCATCCGAGTCTAATAAGTAATAGGGCTTCCCAATGACCGGTGTTACCTTAATCATGTATAAGTGCCCGTTCAAGCGATGCTCTTCGATGGTGGCATCTTTCCTTTTTATGATGGTCACCTCCGGCTCGTCGAGCGGTTGCCCGTTTTGCACGACATCGGGCGGTGGCGGCTCCGGCAACGCTTCCAGACCTTCTGGATCGGCGGCCATCAAGCGCAATGGGTGGGCAAGCACTAGAGCAAGCAGCAAAGTTTTTAGCACGTTCATGGTAAGCCCTCGTGAGGTGTTCGCCGAATAAAAGTCCATAGGCTAGAGCGAAGTGGATAAAGATTCCCTATCCCTTCCTCCCTGCCTGATCATAATCCTAAGAAACCTGAGCGGCCAGTTGGCGACGATTCAATGCCGTTGCGTGGGAGGCCTGTTTAGGGCACTTCGATTAATTCGAAGTGCCCAGCCGCATAGGGATAGGCGGCCCATGTTTCAAACAGGTTTGAAACATGGGGCAAAGCAAAAGTCGCACTATGCGTTGCGATGCGAAAATCCACGGCTGGAATTTTTCGAAGTGCGCTTTAGCGGCCATTGTTTTTCCACTTGATGGAGCAGCCCATGCTGGGCGTCTGCTCGTCGGGCCCACGTCCCGTGCGGGCGACCAACCGCATTGCCTGCACCAACTCACGGCGGGCATCCGATGGGGCGGGTTGCATGCCGCTGCTATCCAGGCGCCCGCGGTACTGCAATTTCAGATCGGCGTTGTAACCGAAGAAATCGGGTGTGCACACGGCGCCATAGGCCCTGGCAACATCCTGGGTCTCATCCAGTAAATAGGGGAAAGAAAAACCCCATTGCTGTGCCGTTTTTTTCATGTTATCGAACGAATCCTCGGGGTAATCCGTGGGATCATTGGGCATAATGGCCACACACCCGACAGCGTGCTCTTGCAGCACGCGCACATCGCTGATCAAGCGTTCCCGGATCGCTTTGACATAGGGGCAGTGATTGCAGATGAACATAACCAGCGTTGCCCGTTCGCTGCGACAATCCGCCAGCGTCCATCGCCTGCCATCCACCCCCAGTAGATCGAAATCGACTGCTGGCTTGTCGAACTCGCATATCGGTGTTTTAATCAATGCCATGCCAACCCTCCTCGAATGTGGGTCCCCGCTCAGTCAGAGCTTGTGACAAAACCTACTGCGCTCGGGATCTCGCGTTCCGGCGGTGTTCGGAATCCTCATGTATTTCACTATACACTCCGGTTCCTGCGCTCCGGCGGAACGCGACCTCTCTTCGCTCGCGACGATTTTTTCACAAGCTCTCAGTGGAGCACCCTAAAGTTTGGTTTTTCCGGGCCGCTAGGAAAAAAAAGCGTATGCAGATAGACTATCAGCCCCTTATTCAACGTTTTTGAGAGGATAACATGGAAGGTACCCGCTATTTTACCTCTGAGTCGGTTTCCGAGGGCCATCCCGATAAAATGGCCGATCAGATATCGGACGCTGTCCTTGATGCCATTTTGGCGCAAGATCCCAGGGCCCGAGTCGCCTGCGAAACCTTGATCACCACCGGTTTAGTCGTTATCGCTGGGGAGATCACGACCAGTGCGATCGTCGATATGCCCGCTGTGGTACGGGAAACGATTGCGGACATAGGCTACACCCATTCCGACATGGGATACGATGCCCGCACTTGCGGCGTGCTCGTGTGTGTAGACAAGCAGTCGCCCGACATCGCTATGGGGGTCGATGAGCGTGCGGAACACGAACAGGGAGCAGGTGACCAGGGCTTGATGTTCGGCTATGCCTGCAATGAAACAGACGTGCTCATGCCGGCTCCCATCACCTACGCGCACCGCTTGGTGCAGCGCCAAGCGCGGGTGCGAAAAGAGGGACTATTGCCCTGGCTTAGGCCAGACGCCAAGAGCCAGGTGACCTTCCACTACCGGGGGGAAGCGCCCGTCGGCATAGGCGCGGTGGTGTTATCCACCCAGCACGATCCCGAGATCGAACAGAAAGTTCTTCAAGAAGCGGTCATGGAAGAGATCATCAAACCCACATTGCCCACTCACTGGCTCAACCGGGACACTCAATATTACATCAACCCCACCGGCCGCTTTGTGATCGGTGGGCCAATGGGCGACTGTGGGCTCACCGGTCGCAAGATCATCGTCGACACTTACGGTGGCATGGCGCGCCACGGGGGTGGTGCTTTTTCCGGTAAGGACCCATCCAAGGTGGATCGCTCGGCCGCGTATGCGGCACGTTATGTGGCTAAGAACATCGTCGCGGCAGGGCTCGCGGAGCGGTGTGAGATCCAGATCTCCTATGCCATTGGGGTGGCGCAGCCTACGTCCATCAGCATCGACACGTTTGGGACCGGTTGCTGCGATGAATCGCGCCTCACCGCGGTAGTGCGGGAACACTTTGACCTCAGACCCAAGGGAATAATCAAGATGTTGGACTTATTGCGGCCGATGTATAAGCAGACGGCGAGTTACGGGCATTTCGGGCGCAGTGAGCAAGACTTCAGCTGGGAACGCACGGACAAGGCCGACATCTTGCGAGACGCCTTGGGCCTAAGAAAGGCCCTAAAGCAAGGGGCCAGCGCTTAGCCATTTCGTATGTGGATAACAAATATGAGGAGCCGAGCATGAGTGTACAACCGGTACAAAACCCGAAACCGGACTACAAGGTGGCCGACATTACATTGGCCGAATGGGGCCGCAAGGAGATCGCGATCGCCGAGACCGAGATGCCCGGTCTTATGGCGCTGCGGGAAGAATATAAAAGCACGCAACCGCTCCAAGGCGCGCGCATCGCAGGCTGTTTGCACATGACCATCCAAACGGCGGTGCTGATCGAGACTCTGATTGAGCTGGGGGCTGAAGTGCGTTGGTCCTCCTGTAATATTTTTTCGACCCAGGATCATGCGGCGGCGGCGATGGCCGCGAGCGGGGTTCCGGTGTTCGCTTGGAAAGGCGAGAGCGAGGAAGAGTTTTGGTGGTGCATAGAGCAGACGGTCTTTGGTCCCAACGGCTGGCGTCCGAGCCTGTTGCTGGACGATGGCGGTGACCTGACCAGAATCCTGCACGAAAAATATCCTCAGCTTCTGGACCATGTGTGCGGGTTGTCGGAGGAAACCACTACCGGCGTTCATAGGCTGTACGAGATGATGCAAGCCGGCACGCTTAAGGTGCCCGCGATCAATGTCAATGATTCCGTCACCAAGTCAAAATTCGACAATCTGTATGGCTGTCGTGAGTCGCTTATCGACGGCATCAAACGCGCCACCGACGTGATGATAGCCGGCAAGA
>JBOIEE010000153.1:0-5902 GCA_050740975.1 Gammaproteobacteria bacterium
ATATGGATATGCTCCTTAACATGCAAGCACTATATGTTGTATTACATGCCAACACAGCTAGGTGCGAAATCACACCTTTCAGCAATATTTCAAGAACTTAGGAACTCCGGGTTAAGGAAGATCCGACCGAACGCGGCCCGGACGGCAAGCGCAAACTGTTCCCCGCACACGCGGGGATGAACCGAAAGTGATCGAGGAAGCGGCGGGGACGTACACCTGTTCCCCGCACACGCGGGGATGAACCGTCTTCTGCTTGCGGTATAGGCGGAACAGGGAACTGTTCCCCGCACACGCGGGGATGAACCGACAGAAACCGAAACATCGCGCGGGCTTCCGGACTGTTCCCCGCACACGCGGGGATGAACCGCCGGTGAAGACGGGCAAGTTCAAGGGCTAACCCTGTTCCCCGCACACGCGGGGATAAACCGCACGTTGTCGGCCCTTATAAACATGGTGAATGCCTGTTCCCCGCACACGCGGGGATGAACCACCTCCGGGCACTCGTTCGATACGCCTACCCTCCTGTTCCCCGCACACGCGGGGATGAACCTATCGCGCGACGCCGACGACGCCACCAGCGTAAGTATTGAATACTGACTGGGGTGCTTAGGCATTACGCCGCTTAATCGAGATGCCGTTAACACGCAATCGCTACTTCGGGACCTCAAGCTTCTTTACGGGCTTGTGACTAACCGCCGTCGGGAACATGACCTCACCGTTCGGAACCTTGGCTCCTACCGGCCACAGGTGGAAAATGATACCGTCGGTCTTGGACGCGGCCTCTGCAATCTCTTTCGCCTTCTCAGGGGGTACATCAAGCACTTGCACGCGCCCGGTTGCGATTTCTTCCGTATGGTCATGGAAATGTTTATTCCATTGCTCCAGCGTCACGCTCGTGCGCGCGAGCTTCTTGTCAATGAAGTATTCGATCTCGACAAGCTCGGCATTCGGATCGGCGGACAGAAAAATCATGCACTGCAAGATCTCTGGCTTGATCGGCTTGCAATAATGGTGATACGGACCGTGCACCGTGCCGTCTTCGTGACGATGGGGCGCGACTACATGGATGTTGTAGCCCTCCGCCGGGCTTTTTGCCTTCTCCTCAGCGAGTAGAGGGCTTGTCGCAACGATAGCTGCACTGAACATTGCTATGAGATTAAGCTTCTTCTTCATAATTGTCTCCTCTCGCTCTGTTTGTTGCTGAACGTCACGCCTAACGTGTCTATCGAAAAACCCGTTTATGAGGCGATGTAACTACAAATCGTGTAGGCATAATCGACTACTCACGCATCGAAATATCACCTGAAACGCGAGTCTCGCTCCGGCATGGTCATTATGCCTTTTTCGATCGCCGTTAACCAATTCGCGGCCTAGGGGGCGGCAGGTCATGGTTAAGCAACCTCTTTGCCGAGGAAACCGCCGGACTGATGCGTCCAGAGGTGTGCGTACAGCCCGCCCTTTGCAACCAGTGTGGTGTGCGTGCCCTCCTCGACAATGCGCCCCTGGTCCAACACCACGAGGCGGTCTAATGCGGCGATGGTCGACAGCCGGTGCGCAATCGCGATCACCGTTTTGCCGCGCATGAGCCGGTAAAGGTTTTCACGGATCGCCGCTTCCACTTCTGAATCCAGGGCAGAAGTAGCTTCATCCAGGATCAGAATTGGCGCGTCTTTCAACAATACGCGTGCGATCGCGATCCGTTGGCGCTGCCCGCCGGAAAGCTTTACCCCGCGTTCACCAACGTGCGCATCGTAACCCCGGCGGCCGCGTGCGTCGCTTAAACCCGGAATAAACTCATGCGCTCTGGCTTGCCTCGCGGCGTCGAGCATGGCTTCTTCTGTGGCATCCGGCCTGCCATAGAGAATATTCTCCCGCACCGAACGATGCAGCAACGAGGTATCCTGCGTCACCATACCAACGTGTGCCCGCAGACTTTGCTGGGTGACCTCTGCAATATTCTGCCCGTCGATTAGAATTGTTCCAGCTTCCACATCGTGAAAGCGCAATAACAGATTGACCAGGGTCGACTTACCGGCGCCGGAGCGGCCAACCAGGCCGACTTTCTCACCCGGTTTGATGGTTAATGAAAAATCTTCGAACACGCCACTGCCCTTGCCGTAATGAAAACTGACCTGATCGAACACGATCTTTCCCGCAGGGACCGTCAGCAGCGGGGCCGATGGTGCATCCAGCACTGTGCGCGGCCTTGAAATCGTAGCCATGCCATCGTGCACTGTACCGATGTTCTCAAACAAAGCGGACATCTCCCACATAATCCACTGTGACATGCCATAAAGCCGGAGCACCAGTCCAATCGCGGCGGCAATCGCCCCGGCCGTCGCCGCATCCTGCATCCAGAAGCGAATCGACAAACCCGTTACGGAGAAGATCAGCAGTGCATTGATGATCCAGACCGACAAAACAAAACCCGTGACCATGCGCATCTGTGCGTACACGGTTTTAAGAAATGACGCCATGCTTTCTTGCGCGTAATCCGCCTCACGCCGTGAGTGGGAAAACAGTTTCACCGTCACGATATTGGTATAGGTATCCACAATGCGACCCGTCATGTCGGAGCGGGCATCCGCCTGCTTGGATGCCACCGCTTCCAGCCTCGGTATGAAGTGATACAAAATGCCAAGGTAAAACAACAGCCAGATCAAAAACGGTGCCGTTAAACGAAAATTCGTACTGGCCACCACGACCACAATCCCGCTGAAATAAACGACGACGTATAACATCACGTCCAACAGCTTCAAGACCGCCTCACGTACGGCCAGCGATGTCTGCATAAGCTTGGTCGCGATACGGCCGGCAAACTCATTCTGATAAAACGACAAGCTCTGTCCGAGCAGGTAACGATGGGCCTGCCAGCGGATGATCATCGGATAATTCCCCAGCAGGGACTGGTGCACCACCAGCGAATGCAAAAATACAGACAGCGGCAAGCCAACCACCACCATCAACCCCCACCACAACAACTGGCCGCCTTCATCGTGCAGGAACGTCGCTGGGTGATTGGCGCCCAGCCGATCCACCAGCTTGCCCAGGAATGCGAATAACGACACTTCCATCGTCGCTATTAACCCCGTCAATAGCGACATGATTATCAAATGGGACTCAATGCCCCGAGTGTAATGGCGGCAGAACGCATACAAGCTCTTCGGCGGCTGCTCCGGCTCTTGCGGCGGGAACGGCTTAATCAGTTTTTCAAAAAACGAGAACATAACTTTAAAGATACCTGAGCCATCGCCAATGACGCCGGTGGGCCTTAAGGCTCGCGAACCTGCGGCAGATGGGATAGAGGCTCAGCACCACCAACACCCAGAGGAGATACAGAATCGGTAAATCATATCCGCAACCATCCGGGTATCCTGGGGTGAACGGGTCGCCGAGAAAAGCGCTGGCGGATCGGCCGGTCACCCATGCCAGGGCGATCACCAGTTGATGGATGAGCAGGAGGTGCAACAGGTAGTAAAAGAGGGGCACCCGTCCAAACGTTATAAAAAAGCCGCCCAGCCAGCCCGGCTTTCGGTCAAACCAGGGCAAGACCGCAATGGCGGGGCCCAAGGTCATCAATAGATAGAGCAGCGAAGGCGGATATTTTTCGCAATTGAGGAAGGATAGCAGGCTAAAGGTATAACTATCTTGCGGAGACCACGGTTTCGGATCGCCATAGAGATTGATGGATCGAAGCAGGATGAACAGCACCGTCAACAGGCCCCCGAGCCGCAAAAGCACCCTCCTTTGCACGTCGCGCTCAAGAAGCAAGACCGTTCCGAAACCATAACCGGCGGCCATGACACCGATCCAGGGGATGAGCGGATAGAACGGTTCCAGGGCGAGATTGGGGGAGATGCGGATGATATCGCCGGTATGCAGCACGGCCCACAAGGGACCCAATTCCCCCAGGTCCTCGGGCCGAACCCCATCCAATAGGTTATGGCTCGCGATCATAAGGATCCCAAAGACGCTGGTGAGGCCAACCGGAAGAAAAACGAGCCCGGCAAGCGCGATCATCGACCATCCAATGGCCCACAAGACTCCCCCCTCAATCTGCGTGTAGTCGGTGGTGAAGTCCCAGGCAAAGGTCTCCACGGCGATCTGCAAGAAAATCAACCAAAGCCCGCGCGTGATCAAGAAGATAGCGAGCTCGTTCTTGGTCTTGCCGTGAGAGGCGTATAGGAACGCCCCAGTCCCTGCTAAAAACACAAAGACCGGCGCGCAAAAGTGGGTGATCCAGCGGGTAAGGAACAGGGCCACCGAAGTTTTGCTCAGATCGGTGGGGCTGAATTGGGCGTTGGTGAAGAAGTCGCGGGTATGGTCCAAGGCCATGATCACCATGACCAGGCCGCGCAGCAGGTCGACGGAAACCAGTCTATCGAGTCTTTCGGGTAGTCGTGGCATGGGATTGACCCGCAATAGGGAAGGTGACCAGCCGGCAGGATCCGGAAGGTTTCAAGTCACTTCATCGATCAACCGAGCCTTGGCGCGTCCGTGCTTGGTCCCGCTACGATGGCGTTTCTCATCCAGTCGCCGCGCTTTGGCCGCTGGTGATGGTATTGTCTTGCGCCGTGGCTTAGGGTGCTCTGCGGCCCGTTGCAGCCAGCGGATGAACCGCTCGATGGCGTCCTGACGGTTGCGCTCTTGGGTGCGGTAGCGACGTGCCTCAATGGTCAACACCCCGCCCCGAGACACCCGCTTGCCGGCCAAGCGCAGCAGGCGTTCACGCACCGGATCGGGCAACAACGGAGAGCGGATGACATCGAACCAAAGTTGTACCGCGGTAGCTACCTTATTGACGTTTTGTCCTCCAGGGCCAGCCGCGCGCACGAAGCGAAACCGCAGCTCCTTTTCGTCGATGCGGATGTTATTAGTGATTGAGATCATGTCATTGGGTTAAGGACTGTGGAGGACGGGCGATAATATGAGTTTTAAACAGCTCTTCCGATAAGCGATACCGTGAACGAGCACACTGAGAAGCCAAGCTTGCGCGCTGTAGCCCTTGCCGTGGGGGGGGCCATCTATGCGCTGTGGCTCGTCCGGATCGCCGATGACATGTTTGCGCTCGAGTTCTACCGCTGGGGCATCTATCCACGAGAGATCAGTGGACTCACAGGTCTCTTGTTGGGGCCCTTGATCCACGGTTCCACCGTACATCTGTTTGCCAACACGCTGCCGCTGCTCGTTTTGGGCACGGCGATAGTATATGTCTATCCCAGGTCGGCCCGCATCGCGATCCCGGTGATCCTGCTCGGCTCGGGTCTCGGCGTGTGGCTGTTCGGACGCGCTACCTACCACATCGGCGCTAGCGGCCTGGCGCATGGGCTGATGTTCTTTCTCTTCGCCCTCGGCGTGTTGCGCCGCGACAGGCCGGCAATGGCGCTGTCGATGCTGGTGTTTTTCCTCTATGGCGGCATGATCTGGGGCATCTTCCCGCAGGAGCCCGGGGTGTCGTTCGAAGCGCATTTATTCGGCGCCGTGACCGGCCTCGCGTTGGCCTTTCTACTGCGACACAACGATCCCGCGCCGCCCGAGAAAAAGTACGACTGGGAGGGCGAAGAAGAGGACGATCCCGTGATCGGCGATCAGTGGCGGGAACCGTAGTCCAGCTCGACCGTCGTGTGCTGAAGTCGTCGTCCTGAGGACACCGTAAGATCTCGGCATGGCCGAAATTACATGCGAGCCATGCCTGGATGTTTTCGGACATCAGGCGGATCGAACCCATCTCAGATCGATTCACTGGACCTTTGATATCGAGCAGGCGATGGGAATCGAAACGACGTTCTCAGCTTGGGAAGATGATGGTGCACATCGGGACAGCAGCGTTTTCCGTGACGTCTACTCATCGACTGCGGACGATGTAACGGCTTCCGGTCCAGGGATGGTGGAGGTATTTCGA
>JBOIEE010000154.1:0-5689 GCA_050740975.1 Gammaproteobacteria bacterium
CCTACCGCACCGAGGTATCCGCCCCACGTCGTTGCTTTTCCACGTAGACGCCTCCATTAATGGATCAGTTTGAGAGTTACACCCAATTGATTTGGCCTTCCCCGAGCACGTTGACGGAAAACACAGCACCCCCCATGAGCAAGGCATAGGAACGGCGGTGGGGGTTGATGCTGAGTGCGAGTAACAGTGGGTCAAACGAAAGCTGCATGAGCCACGCGGCCGTGAACGCATTGTCCTCGCCATGGTGGGTTACACCCACGACGTAGACACCATGCGTTATCTGTTGAAATAGCTCAAACAATGATTGGCCCATCGTGGAAATCAAATGCCCGCCCTTGATCCTGCCTCTTCACAAGCACGCCATCGCAAGACGTAAGACGTTGCATTGAATAGCCGAATTGCCCTATCTTTGGCTATGAACGATAGGAAGTAGTATAAAAAGTGCAGGATAAATTGGCTAAGCAAACACCCATCGATGATTTCGTTGCCACTGTACAAACACTGAAGCAGGGGCTTGGACAAGGAGTGACTGGGCGAAACGCCGACGCCGACGGGGTCGGTGAACAGAGGCTGTATGAACGTTGGTTGCGCCAGGATGAGTGGCGTGTTCGTTCTGAGGCCCTGCCCTTGCTTTTCGGTGTAGAACCCTCGCAGTGGCCGGAGCTGATCACAGGTCTTGGCTTGAGGGCACAGATCGAGGGCGCTTGGGATGAACTCAAAGCCTGTATCGCGCGGGCACAGTTTCCCCCCCTTATCGGAACTCAGCGTGAGGAAGAGGAATGGAGAGTCAATCCGCTGGATTTTTACCAATGGGCGCGCGGGCAAGGCTTGGATATTCCCCCCGCTTTTGAGCGTCTGGCCCAGTTTGTTGCCACGGTGATAAAACGCCCACATTCTCCGTCCCCTGCGCCGCGCGCGCTGTTCGGTGCAGGACCGCTACCACAGACCCAGACCAGCGAGCGCGAGAAAATTCTCGGTGCCGCGCTCAATGTTTTGGCTAAGTGCCCCGATGATTGCCGCGATGAATACGGCTTGGTGAGCGGCGAAGCCATCGTGAAGCTGATCGCCGAGCAGTGCATACGCTGGTTCGACACCCCACAACTCCCCGCCGATGCTACGGAAGTGGCGGCTTTAATCGACCGGTGGCTGGAATAGCCATTGACCTCTTCCTTGTTGACCGAGGCCGGCATTCTTCCTCGATCGCGGTCACCATACCCAGCTGAGGCGCGCATCACGCTTGCCCTACTCGGGCGGACTGGTAGTATTCTTCACCTATTTCAGCATCGAACTGTTGCCAAACATGCCGTTATCGACAATCGAAGATCTGATCGGAGAGCTGCGCGGGGGCCGGATGGTGATCATCATGGATGATGAGGCTCGTGAAAACGAGGGTGATTTTCTGATGGCGGCCGCCTGCGTGCGGCCCGAGCATATCAACTTCATGGCCCGCTACGGCCGCGGCCTCATTTGCCTCACTCTGACCCGAGAGCGCTGCGAACGCTTAAACCTGCCTCTGATGGTTCGAGATACCTACTACCGGCACGGCACAAACTTTACTGTCTCCATTGAAGCGGCAGAGGGGGTAACAACCGGGATCTCCGCTGCGGACAGGGCCTTGACTATCCAAAAAGCCGTGGCGCCGGAAGCGGTTGCCGCCGATCTCGCACAACCGGGCCACGTGTTTCCGCTGATGGCACAACCGGGGGGGGTGTTGACGCGCGCTGGGCACACGGAAGCGGGCTGTGATCTGGCGCGGTTGGCGGGGTTCGAGCCCGCGGCGGTGATCGTCGAGATCTTGCATGAAAACGGATCCATGGCCAGGCGGCTCGAGCTTGAGCGCTTGGCCGATGAGCACGGCTTGAAAATCGGTACCATCTCAGACCTCATCCGGTTTCGCGTCCAAACCGAGAAGACGGTCGAGTGTACCGCGCGCTGCGCCGTAGACACCGAGTTTGGGGAATTTCAATTAGTGGCTTATAAGGATACCATCGATGGCCAGTTCCACATGGCTCTCGTGAAGGGATGCGTAGACTCGAGCGAGCCGGTATTGGTGCGCGTGCACGTGCACAATCCGATCTGCGATCTCACCGGCGCCGAGCATCCGGGTTGTGGATGGCCTCTGCGGGCCGCCCTGCGACGGGTAGCGGAGGAAGGCTGCGGGGTGGTGGTGATACTCTACTATCAGTTGCGAGCCGATGACCTAACGGCGCAGGTAGAAAGCTACACCAAAGGAACACAAGAGAGCCAGTGGACCAAACATGAGATCAAAGAGTTGCGCACCATAGGTTTGGGATCGCAAATCCTGGCGGACATCGGAGTGAAAAAGATGCGGATATTAAGCACCCCAAAGCGCATCCACTCCTTGTCGGGGTTTGGGCTGGAAGTGGTGGAATATGTAAGCTAAAGGAAAGCGACTGAGTATGAGCGAGAAGCGGGAATGAGCGAGATCCATGTTATCGAGGGCGGATTGGTTCTCGGTGGGGGAGACCGGTTCGGGATCCTGGTGAGCCGTTTCAACGACCTTATCGTTGAGCAACTGCTCACTGGATGCTTGGATATGCTGCGTCGGCATGGTGTTACCGATGCCGAGATCACGGTAGTCAAGGTACCGGGAGCATTCGACATGCCCATGATCGCACAGCGCATGGCGGCAAGCCAAAGGTTTTCCGCCATTATTGCCCTGGGGGCGGTGATCCGAGGCGCCACCCCCCACTTCGAGTACGTTGCGGGGGAGTGTGCCAAAGGCTTGGCCAAGGCCGCTATTACACACGGAGTCCCGATCGCTTTTGGAGTGCTAACGGCGGACACTATCGAGCAAGCTGTTGAGCGCGCGGGGACTAAGGCCGGAAACAAAGGAGCCGACGCCGCCCTCACGGCTATAGAGATGGTGTCACTGGTGAAAAAGCTCGATGGCTAGCGCCGCGGGGATTCGGGGGCGCATCCAAGCCAGGCGCTGCGCCTTACAAGCCTTGTATCAGTGGCAAATGGCCGGCCATGATCCTAAGGATATCTTGAGCGAGTTCGTGGCCGAGCGGGAACTCCTTGGTGTGGATATGGCCTATTTCCGCGAGCTGACGCAGGAGATCCCCAAACACATCCACATACTGCAATCCCAGTTGCGCACCGTGATTGATCGGCCCCTGGAACAGCTCGGCACCGTGGAACGCGCTGCATTGTACATTGGGGCTTATGAGCTCAGCTTCCGTACTGAAGTGCCCTGGCGTGTGGTGGTAAACGAAGCCGTGGAGCTGACCAAGATGTTTGGCGCGCAGGATGCCTACAAGTATATCAACGGCGCGCTCGACAATCTCGCCCGCGGGGTGAGGACAAATGAAAACCACAAGCGCGATCCCGGATGACCGGATAAACTTTGAGTGCACCTTAACCACTTAGGGTGCTCCCTAGATCGGCCAGTGGGACGGTGACGGTAAAGCCCTTTCGAATACGGTAATTAAATAACTAATTAATAAATAATAAACGGAGGCGAACATGATAGAAATGACGCTCGATTTAGCGGAGCGCATCGTGGAGGCGGCGCATACCAAATCGAAGACCTTTGCTGTACCGATGGGGGTCGCCGTGGTGGACGAAGCAGGCCGGGTGGTACTTTCCTCGCGTGCCGACGGGGCGAGCTTCTACACCTTTGAAACCTCTATGGCCAAGGCGAAAACGGCAGTCGCTTATAAGCGCTCGACCAAGGAGTTGGTGGATCATCGGGACATCAATCCCCATTTCTATGACGCCTTACCGAGCGTGATCCCAGGCGAAGTCTTGCCCACCTCCGGTGGGGTTCCGATCATCAAAGACGGGCGGGTGATCGGGGGGGTAGGCATAGGGGGAGGAAACCCGGAGCAAGATCATGAGTGCGCGATCGCCGGGTCCTTGGTCGCCACACGGATGCCGTAAGGACCTGAGGTTTAACAAATGCCGTGCGATCCTCTTCGATCGCATGGATTGGCGCACCCGGAACCGTTGCTAATATAAAGGGTGCAACCCATGAAAATCGGCGTCTTCTGCGAGCGCGATAACCAACAAGCCATCGAACTGCGGCAGTGTATAAACACGCTCGCGCCGGGTAGTTGTACACAGTTTGTTTTCCCGTTAGACGGATCACCGGAGGTCGCCATCGACGAGACCGGAGTCTACTGGGACGGCACCAATGTGTCCCAATTGGACATCGCCTATATCCACGGATTCTCGTACACCTATCCTGTTGTCCCTGCTCCGCTCGGAAACGTCGACTGGAGCGTGTGGCAAGTAGGCCATGTATTAGAACAACAGGGGTTTAGTTTTCTACTCAGCGCTTTCATGGAGATGGAACGCCACGGTGTAAAACTTCTCAATCCTACCCGGGTGTACGTAAAAAACTTCACCAAAGCGGATCTATTGGAAGACCTTCGGCAAGCCGGTTTCCCGGCACCCAGGCTCGTGTGTACCAACGACACAGACACCACCAAATCCTTCATCGAGGAGGTCGATGCCGATAAAGTGGTCTGGCGACCGGCGACTGGTCGCGCCACCTGGCAGCTTTTCCGTGATCGGCAGCGGGAACACCTTATCTCGGCGGAGAAACCACCGATCCTCCTCGCGGAAGTCGTCGAAGGTCCCTTGATCAGAAGCTATTTGATCGATGGACAACCCTTACTGTACCTTGAAAGGTATCCACCTGACTGCATCGCCAACCCCGGGGCCGGCATGTTCGGTACGGAAACCTTAGAGCGATTTCAAGCGCTTGAGTGTGCCGATGTTTCCGGTGAGCTGCGACGGCTGGTGTCGCATCTTTCCTTACATTGGGGACAGATATCTTTCGTCCTCAGAGACGGCCGCCCGTGGATCTACGACGTGGATCCAGACCCCATGTTTGAGTGGTTACCCGAGCTTTTCAGCCAAACCTTGACTGAAGGATTGGCGTCGCGCCTTTTGGACATAGATGCGCCAGCGTCCAGCAAACCACTGTCCGACTGCCCCCAGGAACGCCCGACCCTTTTCTTGCGGCGCATGCTTTATTCCCTGTTCGAATTGGAGCATAAGAAGTATTCCAAAGAGCCCTGACACGAGCAGGGATTTTTGCCATTCGCGGGAAGAATTTAAGGCAGCCAAACCTTCACTTGGTTGGAGGCCGCAGAGACCAAGTGAGTGCGGGCGTAAGTCAGCAGGTACACCGCAAGCTGTCTGAGTACGAAGCGGGCGTATTCCTCTCCCACCCACATCAGATAGGAACCGGCATTGCAATCGAGATAAATATGGCGACCGTCCTCCGTGGCAAGGACATCCCAAGTGGCAAAATGTAAGCCAAGCGAGCGATTGGCCCGGACGATATTCTCTTGTTCCTGATCTGGAAGCTCTAGGTATTCAAATCCTTTCGGACTGGTGCGGGAATCAACATCAGCGGAGAGGATCCGCAAGGCCAACACCACCTTATCCCCAACCACGTGCACCCGCACTGTGTCGCCCACGAGGAATTCTTGCAGTAACACGGGACACAGGCGCAAATCCTCGAGCCGCTCGAGATCGGCTTCTGAGATCCTACGGGTCGAGCCACCTCCGATGGAGGGTTTGGCAAGACAGGTCAGACCGTGATCGACTGAGACCGACAGAAGTCAGGGAACCTAAATTCCGCTCTGCTGATAGGTCGTCGATCAGCGCATTCCATCAGGGACACAGGCTTCAAGGCCTCGATACAGTCCGG
>JBOIEE010000155.1:0-3303 GCA_050740975.1 Gammaproteobacteria bacterium
CGAAAACCGGTGGGAACAATGAGAGGGATCCCAGCTCAGCCGTGTCTCTGTATCCCACCGGACCATACCGATCACCGGTGAAACAAACTAATCACAATTTACCGGTGGTTCGTGATCTACTGTGAGATGCAACACCCTACCTATACGAGCTTACTAAAAAAAGCGCAAGCAGTCGCGAATCATGCCGACGCGCTACTAAGGCCGTATTCCAAGATAACAGAACCGGTTATCCAGCGTTCTTTCAAGGTATCACTCCTCCGGTTCTTCTCTCATCCAACGCACGTATAAGATGACGCATACCCCCCGCTGACCAATAACAACAACTCCTCTTGATAGAAGATATCGGGATACTCCTTGACTCAACCTCAATCAATCGAGGGGTCGTAGGTTCATGAGTTGTCTCCTTGCTTTATCGCCATGTCTCGTCCACACAGGGTTTCGGTTCCTCGCCCCGTTCCTGGGCGAGGCTCGGGTAGTCGGTATACCCTTGGGCCCCCCCGCCGTAGTAGGTGGACGGATCGTCGGCATTGAGGGGGGCGCGGGAGCAGAACCGCTCCGGCAGGTCCGGATTCGCCAAAAACTTGCGCCCGAAGGTGATCACATCTGCCTTGCCCTGCTTAAGCCATGCCTCGGCCGTGTCCTGGTCGAAGCCACCTGCCAGGATTAGCGTGCCGCGGTATTTTTTCACGGATGAGCTCGAGCATCTCCAGTGCCCGAGAGTCGGGTTCGGTGCCGTTCTCGAACGCGGCTACGACCGGGTTGACTAGATGCAGATAGGCGAGCTGGTAGTCACTTAACCTTTCGGCGATGTAACCGAAGGTCGTTTCAGGGTCCTCGTCGCCTATGTCGTTGAACGTGCCCAGCGGCGAGAGGCGTACGCCGACGCGATCGGAGCCCCATGCCTCGGCTACCGTCTCGACCACTTCCAGGAGCAGCCGCGCCCGGTTCTCGATCGGGCTGCCATAGCGATCAGCGCGATGGCTGGTGTGGACACGGACATGATGTTCTCCTCCGATCAGAATGAGTGGTCGACGTTCTTGTCAATTCATAAGCCGACATTCGTTAGCTCCTGGTTCCCACGAGGGCCCGGATCCGGTCCGACTCGTACACGTGGACCCTGCGGGCGGCGTCGTTGGCGATGCGGACCATCGCGGCGGCCATTGCCCGCGCCGCGATCGCCCGGTATCTGCCGAGCGCGGGCCGACGAACACGAACCCGAGTGCCCGTGCCGCGAGGATCGCGAGACGCTCTCGCGGACGGCTCTCCCGGCGCTCGCCGACGAGGAGCGCGGTGCGCCTGCTCGCCACGCCAAAGGTCATCGGTGTGACCCTGCTTACGCTTCGAGCTTAGCGTCCATCGTGATTCTCGCATTCAGCACCTTCGAGACCGGACACCCTGCCTTGGCATTATTCGCTGCCGTCTCAAATGCCTGCTGATCTGCTCCCGGTATTTTTGCCGTCACCTCCAGATGGACGGCCGTGATGGTGAATCCCGCCTCCGTCTTATCCAGAGTCACACTGGCCGTGGTGCGGATCCCCTCGGCTGTCATACCGGCATCTCCCAACTGACCAGAGAGAGCCATCGAGAAACAGCCCGCATGTACGGCAGCAATCAACTCTTCTGGATTGGTGCCAACTCCCTGCTCGAAGCGGGTGCTGAAGGAGTACTGAGTGTCTGACAAAACACCACTATCGGTCGAAATAGTGCCTTTCCCGTCCTTGAGACCGCCTTTCCATACTGCTGACGCTTTACGTTTCATGATTCCTCCTGCTATCAATCGATATTTCGTGAAAAAGCAATAGCCATTTTGCGGGGAGGCTAGGAGCCTGTCGGACTTTGGATGAATCAGAGCATGACCTACCTGGCTGACCCCGATCCGGAAACCGCCATGGCACCCCTGCAAGCGGCGGCCTGTACCTACCGCATTGCGCTCGGGCCCCGGGAGGGGCAAAAAGTCCTGAGCTTGCGAACCGTCCCGACACAAGCGCCGCCGCCTGCTACCGTGTGCTGTGTCAGCGAGCAGGGCTTTAGCCTCCATGCCGATGTGCGGCTTGGCCGCCCATCAGAGGAAGAAACTCGAACCTTTGTGCCGCCCTATCACCCGCCCCGCCATTGCCAATGAACGGCTGACACGGAACGGGGCCGGGCAGGTGGTGCTCACCCTGAAGACACCCTATCGAGATGGCACGACCCACATCGTCATGTCGCCGCTCGAATTCATGCAACGCCTAGCCGCGCTCGCCCCCCGTCCAAGGCTCCATCTCATTCGCTTCCACGGTGTGCTTGCGCCCAACGCCAGGCTGCGTTCCGAAATCATTCCGAGCGCGCCGGTCAACGCCAATACCCTCTCAGCAGATCACGGTGACGCGCCCCATCACTCGGCGCCGGCCCGCATGAGGCTTAAGCCCGGCTGCTCAAACGAGCGTTCGAGATCGACCTCGAGCAGTGCCCCCAGTGCGGTGGCACCTTGAAGATCATCGCCGCCATCCTAGACCCTACCGTGATCGCCAAGATCCTCGCGCATCTCGGCTTACCCATCAGAGCACCGCCCCAATCACCGGCCCGGTCATTTGACTTATTCCAAATGGCCTTCTATGAGGACCGCGTTGTCAAGCTCCCGGCGGCAGATTAAGTAATCTTTTTCTCTCTGTGTCTTGTGCTCAGTGATGAATTTGCCCCGCCGGAGTTATGCACGCTTTGTCCACGGACGAAGACCTTGTTTCGATCGCAGTCGGTGGGCAAAGGGTGGGTAACTCTGGCCCTTCGGATCAGTGGTGCGCTGGCGATACTCGCTCCTCAATCATGCACGTTGTTTGGTTGGGGGTTTATCCGAAGCGTTCAGGCAAAAGTGCCTGCCACCACCTTCTATCCGTGTCGGTATGGACCGATCACCTCATGCTGCATACGCACAGCGCGTTAAGTAAACCGAATTCAATAAAAGCGCCCCATCTCATACGACGGTCACTTGACCTTCATCAACCCAGGCCATTTTCGGGCGCTTCTGCCAACCTCTTACGTGCAAAAACATTCGAGCGCTCGTGCCGGCGTAAATCCTCTCGCTAGTTTAACCGGCGGCCTTGAGCTCCGCGCCCTCAGGCAACTCGCTGCCCTCAAGGTAACGCCATAACGCAACCAGCAACCGACGGGCTAAGGCCACGATCCCCACGCGCCGCATTCGCGCACCGCCGCCGGCAAAGCGCTCACGGAACCAGCGGCTGAGCTTGGAGCTCGGCTGATAGCGCAGCCACAACCACGCGATCTCGACCATCATCGTGCGTACCCGGGCATTGCCGGCTTTGCTAA
>JBOIEE010000156.1:0-14548 GCA_050740975.1 Gammaproteobacteria bacterium
AGGTGAGGATTTGCCCCGAGGTGGCGGCTCGTTGCGCTAAGAAAGGCGAAACTACCGGGTGCGGTCGTGTGAGCAGCGCCGGGGGGGCCCTACTCGCCGTTGCTCAACTGCGATTCACGACTTCCAACGCCCGAGACACCACGTCCTGCGGAAGTGAGATATAGCCTAACTTCTCAGCATATTTCTGGCCTTCGGTCAGTCCCCAGGCCACAACATCCTTTAGAGCGTTTGCCTTTTCCGAGTCGGGATATTGCTCGTACAGAAGCAACCAACTAAAGCTCACAATGGGGTAGGACCCAGCACCGTCCGGATCCGGGGAAAATGACTGAAGCGTATGCGACGTGTCCCTCGAGCTAGCGGTCAACGCCATCCGGCCGCTCTGCAGCTCCGGTTTGATAAACTGACCTGCTTTATTTTCAAGACTAGCCACGCGCAGGCCGAGACGCTTGGCAAAGCCGTATTCCACATAACCGATCGATCCCTCGCTGAGCTTCATGCGCTGGGCCACACCCTCATTACCTCGGGCTACCATGGTGGGACCTGGCCAATCGATAAGCTTGCCAGCACCGGGCCCATCCTTCCATTGTTCGCTAATGGCGCTCAAGTGGTTGGTCAAGGCATAGGTGGTCCCACTGCTGTCCAAACGCGATACTGTGGTAATGTCCATGCTTGGAAGTGTAACATGCGGATTGGCTTCTTTTATCCGCGGATCGTTCCACTTGCGTATTTTCCCGGAGAAGATGTCCACATACACGTCGCGCTTTAGCTTCAGGTCCCCCTCCACTCCCCACAGGTTGTAGGCAAGCACCACCATCCCGGCGGTGGTAGGCACCAGCCGCACGCCGCGTTTCACTTGAGCGATCTCGCTGTCTTTCATGGCCGCGTCGCTGGCTGCGAAATCTACAGAACCTGCGATAAACCGCTTGATTCCCTCACCGCTGCCGACGCTCTCATAGTGGAGCTCGAGGTCCCGATTTTGTTTCTTATAGGTCTCGATCCACTTTTGATACAGCGCTGCCGGGAATGTCGCCCCAGCACCTCGGACCTGCAGTTTTTCTGTTGCCTTTTCTGTTGGTGTGGGCGCTTCCTGCCGCCCACACGAAGACAGAGCAAGCGCCAAGATGATAACGGACGCCGTGACAGCGATGCGACAAAACGGTTTCATGGCTTATCCTGCTTCAACTGAACTCACCCGATACGTATTGCCGGGTCAGCTCTTCCTTGGGGTCCTTAAAGATCTGCTCAGTCTGTAAAGATCTGCTCAGTCTGTCCCATCTCCACAAGATAACCGGTACGGCTCCCGCGGGAGATGTCCACGCCGAAAAACGCCGTCTTGTCGGCCACGCGGATCGCCTGCTGCATGTTATGCGTCACTAAAGCGATGGTGTAGTTTTCCTTGAGATCCAGCATCAACTCCTCTACGCGCCGCGTCGCGACGGGATCGAGCGCAGAGCAGGGTTCGTCCATCAACAACACCGAAGGATCGGTGGCAATGGCCCGTGCGATACAAAGCCTCTGTTGCTGGCCGCCGGACAACGAAATACCGTTGTTCTTTAGCTTGTCCTTCACTTCGTCCCACAACGCAGCGCGGTGCAACGCCACCTCCACTTTCTCCTCCAGATCGCCCGTAAAGCGATTCAAGCGCAAGCCAAAGGCCACATTGTTGAAAATGCTGATGGAGAAAGGGTTCGGTTGCTGGAACACCATGCCGATGTGGCGTCGCACTACCACCGGGTCCACATCTTTTGCGTAGATATTTTGTCCATCGAATTGGACGTGGCCTTCAAAGCGAAATCCCGCGACCAAATCGTTCATGCGATTGAGGCTACGCAAAACGGTGCTCTTACCGCAACCGGAAGGGCCGATAAAACCGGTGATCTTCCCTTTCTCAATCGGCACGGTACTGTCTCGGACGGCGAGGAAGTCGCCATAAAAGACTTTCTTAAGATTGCAGTGAATAGCGAATTCGGATGCAGCCGTTGCGGCGGCGCTTGCCGAAACAGCTGTCCTTGCGGCTGTTTCTGTCATGGCATTCATTTCATTTCTCCTCAAGTACGTTCAGGCCTTGGGTTGCCCAAAAAGGCGGCTGATGATATTAAAAACCAGCACGATTAAGACCAACACCAGAGATGCGGTCCACGCCAGCTCGATCTGGTTGTCAAACGGCATGCTGGAGAAGTTGTAGATCAATATCGAAAGCGAAGCGGTTGGTTCGTTCAAACCGGTCAGATAGTAATTGCTGAACAATGCAGTAAAAAGCAGTGGCGCCGATTCACCGGCACCGCGCGCCACCGCCAGCATCACCCCGGTGAGGATCCCAGGCAACCCAGTGGGTAACACCACTTTCCAGATCACCTGGGTGGGCGTACAGCCCATGCCGTAGGCCGCGTCTTTCATGATCTGCGGCACCATCTTTATGGACTCCTCGACCGTCAATATCACCGTGGGCAACATCAGTACCGCGAGGGCTATGCCTCCCGCGTAGGCGGAGTAGTTTCCGGTCAGCACTACGAGGCTTGCATAAACAAATACACCCGCCAGGATCGACGGCATTCCGGTCAAAGTATTAGCGAGAAAGCGCGCGCTGTTTGCGAGTCTGCTCCGAGGCGCCCGCTCCGCCAGATAAACAGCCGCTAGGATCCCGATTGGAACGCTGATTAACATGCCGATGCCGACCATTGCCAATGTACCGACAATAGCGTTGCCGAACCCTCCACCCAGCTCAAAACCTGCTGGCGGGAGCGCGGTGAGCGCCTCTGCGCTCAACCGAGCCCCGCCGCGCACGACGACCATGTAAAGCACCGAAAATAGGGGGATACTGACGATGATGGCAGCCACCCATGTTGCTAAGGTGAATAACAGATCGCGGATCGCCCGTGGTTCGAGGAGCGCTCGCTCTAGCCGTGGTAGCGGAATGGCGCCGGAATCCCTCGCCGTGGTGGCTCGATCGCTCATTTCTTGCCCTCAAACTTGCGTGCGGATAACTGCATCATGTACAGACCGATGACATTGATCAGCATGTTGATCGCCAGAAGCGCCATGGCGGCGTACATCAATGCTTCGATTTCAATCTTCCCGGCCTCCGGGAAGTTTGAGGCCAGCAGGGAGGCTAAGGTGTCTGCGGGAGCGAACAGCGAAAGGCTGAGCTGATTGGCGTTGCCGATCAGCATCGCCAGCGCCATCGTCTCTCCAAGCGCTCGACCGAAACCAAGAACCATGGCGCCGAAGATCCCTGAGGATGCGGTGGGGAGCATGACTCGAAAAATCGCCTCCGATCGCGTTGTGCCCATGCCATAGGCCGCCTCTTTCACCTTGTAGGGAATACGCCGCAGAGCGTCCTGGGAGACAGCAGCGATCGTGGGTAGGATCATGATGGCGAGCACGACCGCGGCGGGCAGCATGCCAGGGCCGCAGAGCGAAGTGCCGAAGAAGGGGACCCAACTGAATTCGCTGTTAAGCCAGTTGGCGAGAGGGCGGAGCGTGGGGATCACCACATAGATCCCCCAAAGACCATAGACCACACTGGGGATGGCGGCTAACAGCTCGACGACGGTACGAAAGATAGCGGCTAACCTCGGCCCTAAGAATTCCTGGGTGAGAAAGATGGCCATCGAGACGCCAAAAAGCCCCCCGATGATCAAGGCCAGAATCGAGCTGTACAGCGTGCCCCAGATCTGCGGAAGGATGCCAAACTCCTCCTTGCCCACGTCCCAAGTCGAGGAGGTGACAAAACCGAGGCCGTACTTCGCTATTGCGGGTAACGCTTGACCCCCGATCTTCCACAGGATATACGCCGCGAGCGCCAGGATGATCCAAGCGCCGCTCCATGCTAGAAAACGAAAACTGCGATCCCAGGCGTAATCTGCGGCCGAAGGGGGCCCTGAGATGGAGTCGCTAATGCGGACCCCTGCGAATGCCTTCAAAGCCATGTGAGCCTTCAGCTCACTGGATCTGCTGAGCGGCTACCCGCACCTTCTCGATCACGTTCCCCGGCAGTGGGATATAGCCCATTTGGTCGGCGATCTTCTGTCCTTCAGTCAGGCAGTATTCAACGACATCCCGCAGTACCTCCGCTTTCTTGGGATCCTGTTTCTTGTAGAACAGCATCCAGGTGAAGCTGGCAATAGGGTAAGAATTCTCGCCCTCCGGATCGTCCACCCACATGCGCAAGTCATCGCTTAGCTGGGCATTGGCCAGCGCGCTTTTGCCGGTTTCACCGCCTGCTGCGGCGAAGTTCCCGGCCTTATTCTGCAGCAGCGCGCTATTCATCTTGGTAAGCTTGGTATAACTGTACTCGATATAGCCGATAGCGCCCGGGGTCTGTTTTATGGTGGCGGTGACACCGTCGTTCTTGGGTGCGGCAACGAACTTGTCGCTGCTTGGCCACTGCACGGTCTTTCCGGTCCCCGGCCCGTTTTTCCACGCCTCACTGACGGCGCTCAAGTGTCTGGTAAAGACATAGGTGGTACCGCTGCTATCGGCGCGACTCACGACGGTGATCGGCATGTCCGGCAGCGAGAGATCCGGGTTGGCCTTCGCGATGCGCGGATGGTTCCATTTGGTTATCTTACCCAGCAGGATATCGGGATAGACATCGCGGGGTAGCTTGAGGCCTTGAGGATCGCCCGGCAGATTGTAGGCGAGGACGATCTCGCCAGCCGTCATAGGCAGCAATACCACACCCTTGCCGACCTTGGCGATCTCCTCGTCGCTCATGGCCGCATCGCTGGCGGCAAAGTCCACGGTCCCGTTGATAAAGTCTTGGATCCCAGCGCCGCTTCCTTTGGCCTGGTAATCTACGATGACCCCCTCCTGGGCACCGCTGTATTGCTTAAACCAGGTTGAATAGATCGGAAATGGGAAGCTCGCACCCGAACCGATGAGTCGCATGCTCTCGGCCCGAGGAGCAACCGATGTTATCAAACCCGCAATTAAAAGAACGGAAGCAAAAACTTTCACCAAAGCGGTATTTTTCATAAACAAACCCTCCAATATAGAGTTAGCGCAGGTCGACCAGACGACGAGCTATGACGATACGATTTTATTTTTACATTTTGGTGACAGCCGAATGATCGTTCTGCTGTTTCATGGCCTGGCTAAGGAGCCGTACTACTGGCTAGTGGACATTGAAAAATTCCATCCGTGGAATTTTTCGCAAGCACTTCCCTATGGCTGCGGGGCACTTCCCTATGGCTGCGGGGCACTTCCCTATGGCTGCGGGGCACTCCCTATGGCTGCGGGGCACTTCGAATTAAAGTGCCCCAGTGTCATCGCCACGCATTAAATACCGTCATCGTTTTGTCACGATGGCGCGCTAAGGTGTAACTCCTGCCACGAGCTCGGTCTGCGTGAGCAGGAACTGCAATTTGTCCGGACAGGGACTGCGCGGAATCCAACGCCAGGGAAGGCCCTCTTTTTTTTGTTTTTATTTTTGAGCTTTCTACAGATTGCCCAATCCATGGATACAAAGACCACGGAAGAGCCGGCCAATCGACCGGCAAAACGATCAACACTCAAGCTCAAGCCAGTCGAGGCGGATCCTCCTTCCAATCAGGACCTTGCGATCCGTTCCGAGACCTTTGATCTGGACGCGCCCGAGTGCTATCTCAATCGCGAGCTTACCTGGCTTGGATTTAATCGGCGCCTGTTGCATGAGGCCGCCGATGAGCGTACGCCGTTGTTGGAGCGGGTGAAGTTCCTCGCCATCGTCCATTCCAACCTGGACGAGTTCTTCATGAAACGGATCGGCGGGCTTAAGCAACAAATAGGTGCCGGGCTACAAGCACCCTCGGTCGACGGACGCACGCCGGCAGAGCAGATCAAAGAATGCTTTGTGGTTGTTTGGGATCTCGCAAGGCAAATGCGCCAGCTTGCCAGCGAATTGTTCCGGTTACTTGAGAAGGAAGGGATCCGCATTACCTGCTTTGAGGCGTTGCCTAGCGAGGAGCAGGCCGCCTTGCGCGATCACTACCGCAAGAACATATTTCCACTGCTCACGCCCTTAGCCATCGATCCGGCACACCCGTTTCCCTTAATCTCGAATCTATCCCTAAACCTCTTGCTCACGGTACGGTGTCTGGAGACAGGGGAGAGGACCCTGGTGCGCATCAAGGTACCCACCAGTGCCGGCGTGCCGCGCTTCATCCAAGTGGGCCACGCGACAGGGTTTGTGCCGTTGGAAGATCTGATGGCCAAGCATCTCGACTGGCTCTTTCCGGGAATAGCCGTAGAGTCCTGCGAGCTGTTCCGCATAACCCGCAATGCCATCGCTGAAAAATCAGAAGAACAAGCCGATGACTTATTAGCGCTTATCGAGTCCGAGCTGCGGGATCGCAAATTTGCCCCATCGTGCGTCTGGAGGTCGCTAAGGGCATGAGTCCAGAGCACCGGGGCATGCTGGCCGCGGAATTGGGCCTGGACGAAGAGGCCGGTCAGCATCGTGGGCCGGTTTCTCGAGCACGCGCGGATTTATTGTTTCAAGAACGGTGGCGAAGAGGAGTATTTCATCGGCTCGGCCGATTGCATGAAGCACAACCTGGAGAGCCGCGTGGAAGTGTTGGCCCCGGTGGAGAAGGCGGAGCTGCAGGCGCTGCTGCGCCAATGCCTCGATGTGCAGTTGCAGGATAGGCGCAGCGCCTGGGAGATGCAGTCGGACGGAAGCTATCGTCAACTGCGGCCCGGGCCAGAAGGAGACGGACTTGGGGCACAGCTGGTATCTACCGATCTCGCCGCGTAGCGATGGCGAGACCACGTGCACAACAGCGCGCGCGATCTTTTTTCTCGCCGCACGGCTATAACATCGTGGAGTAGAGAATGAACGCAATCGTAGAGTGTTTGGTTAAACAGTCTTTCATTGACGAAGTCCGGGGGGATCGAGAAGCCCGTGCTCAGGCAGGAAAGCAGTCCGTGCGGGACAGCGCCCGCTATTTTCAAACCGTGGGCAATCTCTTAGCGCAGCATCTCCAAAACATCCCGCGCGGGCACGCTGAGGAGCTTACGAATAGATTTTCGGAGCTGCAGGCGATCCTGAACACAGCGATCGCACGCTCACCGCAGGCCTTTCAATTCGCGCGCGACTATGTGCTGGACGCCAGCCAGCGTTGGGTATTGTATGTCGACGCTCTGCGTCAGCGCGGCAATGCCTACCTGAAACACGAGGCCGCCGGTTGCCCGCCGGTATTGGCGTACGACTTTGAGGTGATCGTCGACGGCCGCCAACTCCCGCGGCCGGTCAATTACTCACTGGTTCGCATCACTCCGCCGCAAGGGACCTTGGTGCGCGAGGACGGCCGCCCCTACGTCATTATCGACCCGCGCGCCGGCCACGGCTCGGGGATCGGGGGCTTTAAGAGCCAAAGCGAAGTGGGCGTCGCGCTTGCCAACGGCCATCCCGTATACTTTGTCATCTTTCGCCCGCAGCCCGAGCCCGGTCAGACCCTGACCGATGTGTGCGCCGCCGAAGCCCATTTCGTGCGCGAGGTGATGGTGCGGCATCCCGATGCGCCTAAGCCCATCATCGTGGGCAACTGCCAGGGCGGTTGGGCGGCGATGTTGCTTGCGGCCTCCAACCCGGACATCACCGGCCCCCTGGTGCTCAACGGCTCACCGCTTTCCTATTGGGCCGGCGCACGGGGAAAGAATCCCTTACGCTACATGGGCGGGTTGTTCGGCGGCGCCCTGCCCGCGCTCATCATCTCGGATCTCGGCGCCGGAAAGTTTGACGGCGCCCACTTGGTCCTAAACTTCGAGGGGCTCAATCCCGCCGCCACCTGGTGGCGTAAGTACTACGACCTTTACTCCAAAGCCGATACCGAGGTACCGCGCTTTCTCGAGTTCGAGCGCTGGTGGAGCGGCTTCTACTTCATGAATGCGGCGGAGATCCGCTGGATCTTGGAGGATCTCTTCATCGGCAACAAGCTCTCCAGAGGCCGCGCCCGTTTCGACGATGGCGCGGCGATCGATCTGCGCAAGATTCGCTCGCCCATTATCGTCTTTGCCTCGGAGGGCGATAACATCACTCCTCCCCCGCAGGCACTGAACTGGATCGCCGATCTGTACAGCGACGTGAGGCAGATCAAGCTGCGCGGACAGCGGATCCTATACACGCTGCATTCGGCGATCGGACACCTCGGGATCTTCGTCTCGGCCAAGATCGCCCAGAAAGAGCACAAGGAGATCGGCTCCACGCTGAAGAGCATCGAGGCCTTAGCGCCGGGATTGTATGAGCTGGTGATCACCGAGAAGAAATCCGCTGGGGCGTCGCCTCAGTATTCGGTCAGTTTCGAGGAACGAACGATCGCAGATCTGGTGGCGCACTATGACGACGGTCGCGATGACGAGCAGCCGTTCAAGTCCGTCGCGCGCCTCTCGGAGCTTGCGACCGATGTCTACGATCTAAGCCTGCGTCCGTTGGTACAAGCCATGTCCACTCCGGAAGCGGCCGCGATGGTGTGCGAGTCCCATCCCTTGCGCCAGCGGCGCTATATCTTAAGCGACAAAAACCCTTGGTTGTGGGGTGTTCCGGCCCTCGCCGCGCAGGTCCGCGAAAACCGGCGGCCCGCAGCCGAGGACAATCCGTTCATACGGCTTGAACAGTTCAATGCCGCTCTGATCGAGCAAGGCTTTAACCTCTTTCGGGATGTCCGCGATGCCTGGTACGAACTGATCTTCCATGGCGTCTACAGCCTGCCCGTGATGCAGCGAGTGACTGAGCACGAGAGCCTCAGGCGCGGAATCGACCGAGATGAGGACTTGCAGCACAAACCGGAGGTCCTGGAGGTCTTGTCCCGCATCGAGCAAGGGCAATTCCCGGAGGCGGTGATCCGCATGCTGGTTTTAATGGCGCAGGCGCGAGGCTCGGTGCGGCGCAGTCGGCTGGAGCGCTCCAACGCGATCCTGCACTCACGCGAACCTTTCGCCAGTCTGGCTGGCGAAACGCGCGCGCGGATCATCTATGAGCAATCGCTGATGGTGAATCTCGAGCCCGAGCGCGCCTTGGCCACGCTGCCCAAGCTGTTGCCAGATCCCGACCAGTGCGAACGTGCGGCGGCGTTGATCGAAGAGATCGCCGGCCCTGTCGAAGAGATGAATGAAGGCACGCTCATGATGCTGGAGGAATTGAAGGCGATCCTGGGCGTCGGTGCGACGCACATACCCACTCAGGCGCCCGGCCGGCCGCAATCCGACGCCGTTCAGACCCAAACCGTGGAGGCGTTATGATGGCCGCGAACAAAACCTTCGATGAGATCCGCGTCGGCGACGAGGCCTCGCTCACCCGCGTGTGCACGGCCAACGACCTGGTCATTTTCGCCCATGCCTCGGGGAATCTAAATCCCTTACACCTGCGCAAGGCGCAGGGCGACGGGGAGCCGGATGCGATCGCCCCCAGCATGTGGGTTGGCTCCTTGTTTTCCGCCTTGCTGGGTAACGTGCTGCCAGGCGTAGGGACGCTGTACCAGGCGCAGACCTTGCGCTTTCATGACCGCGCCCGGGTGGGTGACGAGCTGACGGCGACGGTGCGGGTCACGGAGAAAAAGCCCAAACGGGTCGTGCTGCTGGAGACCCGCGTGAGCAATCAGAGCGGCGCGCTCATCGCCGACGGTTGCGCCGAGGTGATCGCGCCGGAGCAAAAGCTTGAGCTTGAGGTCGGCGATCTGCCAAACCTGGTCGTCAAGAGCCATCAGCATTTCGACTGCCTGCTGGATCTCGCCGATGATCTGGATCCGCTACCAACGGCCGTAGTCTGCCCGGAAGAGGAAAAGGCCTTGGGTGGGGCGTTGCTCGCGCGCGAGCGTGGCCTTATTGTGCCCCTGCTGGTGGGAGCGAGCGCACGCATTCGGGAGACTGCAGAGAAGCTCGGAAAGTCGCTGTCCGGCATCGAGATCATCGAGGCTACCGATCACGCTGAGGCCGGTGCCAAGGCGGTCGCGCTGGTGCACGCAGGACGGGCATCGGCCTTGATGAAGGGGTACCTGCATACCGATGAGCTCCTGCGCCATGTAGTGAAATCCAACGGCGGGTTGCGCACCTCGCGCCGCGTAAGCCACGCCTTCGTCATGGACGTGCCCGGATTAAGCACACTGTTGCTTATTAGCGATGCCGCGATCAACATTTTGCCGACGCTGGAGGACAAGGTCGACATCGTGAAAAACGCGATCGATCTAGCCATGGCGCTCGGGATCCCCGAGCCGCGCGTCGGCATCTTATCGGCGGTAGAGACCGTGAACACCAAGGTCCCTTCCACGCTGGATGCCGCGATCTTGTCCAAGATGGCCGAGCGCGGGCAGATCAAAGGCGGGCTGGTGGACGGACCGCTGGCCATGGACAACGCCATCGATATCGAGGCCGCGCGCACCAAGGGCGTAACCTCGCTGGTCGCGGGCCGCGCGGAGGTACTGGTTGCGCCGAATATGGAGGCCGGCAACATGCTCGCCAAGGAGCTGACCTTTGTCGCCCACGCCGAGTGTGCGGGCCTGGTCTTAGGTGCACAGGTGCCGGTGATCCTGACCAGCCGCGCAGACAGCGACCAGTCGCGTTTAGACTCCTGCGCCGTGGCTGTCCTTTATCAGCATTGGCGCGCCAGTGGCCGGCCCGCTGCCAAGACCCAGCAGGAGATGGCCGCGTGAGCGGGTCTATCCTGACGCTCAATGCGGGATCGTCCAGCCTCAAGTTCGCGCTTTTCGAGGCCGATGGCGACGCCCCTTTAGAACAAGCACGCGGACAGATCGAAGGCTTGGGTGCAAATCCGCGCATGGTGATCGCGGATCCGCACGGAGCCGTGCTCAAGGAGGAACAGTGGTCCGGTGAGGTCGGCCCCAATTCGGCGAAGGAAGCGCTGATCCACGTGCTCGCATGGCTTGAGGCCACATATCATCGGCTCCGCGTGCTCGCGGTCGGGCATCGGATCGTGCATGGCGGCCCGGGCCACGCAGCACCCTTAGCGCTTGACGATAGGGTTCTCGCGAACCTAAAGCAATTGAGTCCCCTCGCCCCCTTGCATCAGCCGCATAACCTCGCGGGGGTGGAAGCGGCTCGGGCGACGTTTCCGAATGCGTTGCAAGCGGGCTGCTTCGATACTGCCTTTCACCGCGCCCATCCCTGGGTAAACGATGTCTTTGCCATCCCGAGACAGCTCTACGATGAGGGCGTGCGCCGCTACGGTTTTCACGGTTTGTCTTATGAGTACGTCACCCGCGAGCTGGCGCGCATCGCACCCCAGCACGCAGCCGGCCGGGTGGTGGTGGCCCATCTAGGTAATGGCGCCAGCATGTGCGCGATCCGCGACGGTCACAGCGTGGGCTCAACCATGGGCTTCTCGGCGCTGGATGGCTTGCCCATGGGCACGCGCACCGGGCAGATCGATCCGGGCGTGCTGCTTTATTTGCTCCAAGACAAAGGCATGTCGCCGGAGGAGCTGAGCCAGATGCTCTACGCGCAATCCGGGCTTAAGGGCCTATCAGGGATCAGTCACGACATGCGCGTGCTGGAGGGGTCCGATGCCCCACAAGCCGCCCAAGCCATCGATTACTTCGTGTTTCGGATCCGCCGCGAGCTGGGTGCGATGGCCGCGATCCTGGGCGGGATCGACGCCTTGGTCTTCTGCGGTGGCATAGGGGAGAACGCGCAGCACGTCCGAGAGCGGGTGGCAAGCGGGTTCGAGTGGCTGGGGATCGAGCTGGATCAGCAGCGCAATCGTATCAGCGAGATGGTGATCTCTTCCGACCGATCGCGCTGTCGTGTGTTCGTGATCAAGACCAACGAGGAGCGCATGATCGCCGAGCACACACTGGACCTGTTACGCCGCCAAGCTCAGGCCGTTAGGGAGCATCATTCACTGTCGTCACAAGGGAGGATCAAAGCAAGTCCACATGATGGTAGCTATGCAGTAAGGTCGTAGTCCGAGCCAACCAACCGTCTCAAGAAAGGAGAGGTCATGGATATTCTAGGTTTAATCGTACAGTTGATCAGCGGAGCGGCTGGCGGCAACGTCGCTGCTGCATTACTCAAGAACCTGAGTCTTGGCCCGGTCGGCAATTCCATCGTCGGCATCCTTGGCGGCGGACTCGGCGGCCAACTGCTTGGAATGCTCGGCGCTGGCGGCACTGGCGCGGGGGCGGCGGCGAGTGGGCTCGACATCGGCTCCATCATATCCAACGTCGCCGGCGGCGGCGTTGGCGGAGCGGTGCTGATGGCAATTGTTGGTCTGATCCGCCAAGCGATGAGTAAGTCATCCTGACGGCTCCCTAGCAACCGGTTGCAGCGGACGGCGCTTAATGCGCCGCCGCTGAACCGGAACGATTCACTAACGGAGGACACGGCATGAAACAAGCGATCAAAGCAGATCAGGCTGTAGCGCTCATTCCCGACGGGGCGGTGCTCATGATCGGCGGGTTCATGGCGGTGGGCACACCGCAGCGTCTCATCGACGCCTTGGTTGCGGTGGGGCGGAAGGATCTCACCGTCATCGCCAATGACAGCGCGCGGCCCGGGGTCGGGATCGGCAAACTGATCGACGCCCAAGCGGTGAAACGCCTCATCGTCTCCCATATCGGCACCAATCCCGAAGCCCAGCGGCAGATGCTCTCCGGCGCCTTAAACGTGGAGTTGGTACCGCAAGGGACGCTGGCCGAGCGCATACGTGCGGCCGGGTTTGGCCTGGGCGGCGTGCTCACCCGCACCGGCCTGGGAACGCTGGCTGCGGAAGGCAAGCCTACGGTCACGGTCGATGGCGAAACTTGGTTGATCGAGAAACCGCTCACGGCGGACTTTGCGCTGATCAACGCCAAGCAGGCGGATTACCTGGGCAATCTCGACTACTCGCTGACGGCCCAGAACTTCAACCCGGTGATGGCCATGGCGGCGCAGACCGTGATCGTGGACCCGGATACGACCGTGCCGGTGGGCGTGATCCCGCCCGATCAGGTCAAGACACCTGGGATCTTAGTGGACCACCACTGCTTGCGCGCAGTGCGTGAGCATAGAGCAGTTTTCGGAACGAAAAACCCTGATCGCGAAACGCGTCTCGTTAGAGCTTAAGCCCGATACCCTGGTCAATCTTGGGATCGGCCTGCCTACGTTAGTATCTCAATTTGTTCCGCCCGGAATGGAATGACGATCTTTTTTCAATCGGAGAACGGTGTCGTGGGCATGGGGGCGCGCCCGCCCGAGGGAATGAAGGACCTCAATCTCACTGACGCGGGCGGCGGCTTTGTGACCGCGGTGCCGGGTGCCGCCAGCGTTGACAGCGTTACCTCGTTTGGGCTTATCCGTGGCGGCCACCTCGACATGACGGTCTTGGGCGGGCTGCAGGTCGACGCCCAGGGCCGGCTCGCGAATTGGATGATCCCCGGTAAGATGGTGCCGGGCATGGGCGGCGCCATGGATTTGGTCTCGGGCGCGAAGAGGGTCATCGTCGCCATGACGCACACGGCCAAGGATAAACCCAAGATCGTGCAAGAATGCACCCTACCGCTCACCTCGCTCCGTCGCGTGAGTCTCATCGTGACTGAGATGGCGGTGATCGAGCCCAGCGACCAGGGCTTGGTATTAAAAGAGCACGCGCCAGGGGTTACGGTGGACGCGATCCAGGCCGCGACGGGCGCGTCGCTGGTCCTCGATGGCTCAGTGCCGGAAATGGCGGTATAGCCATGAGGACGCTCAAGGATAAAGCGTGCCGGTCATTGGAGGCCTAGGCATTTTCATGCTTGGCGTGCTGTTCATGGAAGAAGGTATCCAAGCTCTGGCGGTAAACAAAATGCGGGCGATACTTGCCAAATTCGCTGGCTCACCGATTAAAGGTCTGCTCGCGGGGACTCTGATTACTGGGATCATCCAATCCAGTACCGCCATGACCGTGATGACCGTGGGTTTGGCCAATGCGGGGGTGCTGGCACTAGGCCGGCGATCAGCGTCGTGACGGGCGCCAATATCGGTACCACGCTCACCAACTCGCTTATTGCGCTACCACTCGGCGGGTCGCCGGCTTGTCGGCCGCAGTTGCAATGCAACCGGGCGCGATCGGCTATACCAGCCTCAGTGCATTGAAACATGCTCGCGGGAAGGTAAGGGTTGTGGCGTTATGGGCAAAGCCGCAGGCCGCACTCGTTCTGCCCACCCCTGAAACGATACGCACAGGTGCTTACCCTGTCATCCGTACGCTTCACTTTTATACAGCCGGTAAACCTTCAGGAACCGTGAAATCCTTCATTAACGCCTGCCAGGATATGGGCAAGCATGGGTTGGTTGAAAAAGTGGGTTACGTTAGCTTGGAGGATCCGGTCGCAAAATGAGCTTATGTCCAGAGCTTATGTCCAGAACCTTCCGATGGTTGTTATCCATCGGGATGGTTTTGTCACTGTTTGTCACGCCTGCCTGCGGTCACGCCGCCACCGGCAGCGAAGTCCCCGATAGCAAATAGCAGCTCAGACGGATCTTCCTTAACCCGGAGTTCCTAAGTTCTTGAAATATTGCTGAAAGGTGTGATTTCGCACCTAGCTGTGTTGGCATGTAATACAACATATAGTGCTTGCATGTTAAGGAGCATATCCAT
>JBOIEE010000157.1:0-4378 GCA_050740975.1 Gammaproteobacteria bacterium
GGCGTATCGCGCGTGAACTTGAGCTAGCGCAACCCGGCGAGTTCGTGCTATTGGTGCGCGGCTTTCACAGCGACACCCAGCTCAATACCCCTTCGATTACCGTGCTTGCTGTTTAGAAGTTTCGCAGCAGGAGCAATACGCGCTGGATAGAGCTTCACCACGATGAGCTGAGGCCGATTGGGAATTGGTTACCGGTGGTGCATTAGTGACCGGTTAACGCACGTAAGGCAGGACGAGGCGACGGCCTATTGCCTGGGCATTCCGGTTCGGCCTTCGTTCAGGCCGTTGACGTGGAGCGGGAGCTCGATGCTGGTGCAGACCCATGGACGGCGAGCCTATGTCCGCTGCGACTTCTAAGCTCCCTAGGCATTTGAGATCCCTTCTTCCTGCCGATAAACAAAATACAGGCAATGATTTGTTCGACCAGGACGTTAACGTTGTCTTGCTCGTTGTAAATGGGGATCACGATGGACAAAGGGCCATCCAGGGGGCGGGTTTAACCTGGGAAGCTGGGTCCACGGATCACTCGAAGTTAGCAAAGATCGCGGTGTCTTCGCCTAAGCTCGATTCTATTCGAGCGGCATTCCTCTTTGCCTCGCCGCGGCTAGCAAAGGGTCCGGCTAAGACGCGGTGCGTTCCATCGGCGGTGATCGGTTTCGCTGGGATGGACGGACCCATATGCCGCAACATCGCCACAAGCTTTTTCGCGTTACGTTCCAATCTGAAGCGGCCAGCTTGAACAAACCAACCCTTGTTTGCCGTGGTCGATCCCGCGCCCACGGTGTCCAGAAATGAGATCCCCCCGCTAGGGGTCTGGTAGACCGGCAAGGTAGCAACGATCTCCTCTAAGTCGGGGGCAGCGGGTGAGAGGCCGACCGGGATCGCACGCGCCGCTCGTGCCAAACGTTGCGCCTTTTCCCAGTCTATGGCCGTTTCGATCGTCGAGCGCCGCAGCGCGTTTTTGATCGCTTGCTGCAGGGGCCGTAGATCGTCGCCCCAGGCGCGGCGCTGCTCCGAAAGTAGAGGATAAGCTTGCAGATACAGCTCACCGTCGCGCCAACCCGCGAGATAGGGTTGGTTTACGATCCGCACCGGCGTTTCTGACGGGACACGTGCAAACAGGGCTTCGATGTCCTCTGGATAAAGCTGGACGCAGCCATGGCTCACCCGCATCCCGATCCCGGCCGGTTTGTTGGTGCCGTGGATCAAGTAACCCGCCAACCCCAAGCGCAGCGCAAATGCGCCTAAAGGATTGTCGGGGCCGGGAGGGACCTTGGCGGGTAGGGGATCGCCGGCTTGCGCGTGCTCCTTAAGAATGGACTGCGGTACATACCATGTGGGATTGACCACTTTTTTCACGATTTTGCTTATCCCTTGGGGGGTACGCCATCCTTCGCGGCCGATGCCAATCGGATGGGTTATCACCTGTGGTGTGGCGCTATCTAAGGCTTTGGGAAAATAGAACAAGCGCATCGCAGAAAGGTTGAGTACCAGACCGTGGCGCGGCGCATCCGGAAGCACGTGTCGCGTCGGTAGCACGATTTGAGTGCCCGCTCCCGGCAGCCACTGGTCAACGCCACGGTTAGCGGCTACGATTTCACCGATCCCTAAGTTGTAACGGCGGGCGAGATCGAACAAGGTATCGTCTTCGCGCGCTGCCACAACGTAAAGTTCACCGACCACATCGGTAGTTTCGGATAGGTCGAACGTACTGGCTCTCGGCGGGGGAGGCGCTTCGGGTGTTTTTGGAGTAGTGGTGACCTCAAGCGGGGTAAGCTGCCACCAGTGCAGGCTCTGGCATGCGGGCAGGCTGCCGAGTATGAAAAGCAACCCCCCTGTAAGAACTCGACGTTTGCGACGGTAGCCGGGCATGGTCTTACACCTGTCGTGCAAAGAAACAATGACTAAAGACCCCGCCGCGCCATTCTTGGATCTGCCACAGGTCATCCTGTGGCCACAACGCCGACAGCTCCTTCCCCATAAAACCGGCATGGACGCTGACCCGCGCATCGTGCCGAATCAGCTTCCCGATGCCGGCCGGGGCAAGGAACGCGCATCCGGCAAGCGCGATCCGCGATCGGCGTGGTTCACAAGCCACGAACGCCCGAGTTGTAGCGGCCAGTTCTTGAAACAACGTAAGCAGTGCACTGACTTGGAGATGGTGCAGGAAGAGATTCACCGTCACCAGATCGACAGGTTCTCGAGGGCGCTCCGTGAGCCAATGGAAAACATCTGATGTGACGCTGGTCGCTTCCCAGCCAAGCGCACGAAACGCCTCCAGAGTAGTGGCGCTCACCAAGGCTTGGCGATCGATCAAAAAGAGCTTGACCGAAAGCCAGCGGCGTGCAAGCCGGCGCGCCACGCGCAGCGAGAAACGGCCATCGCCCGAGCCGAGATCAACCACGACCCGCGGCGGCCTCTCGCCTGTGCAAGCCCTTAACAAGCGACCCATGATGAAGCTCTGCCCGATCAGCGTATTGATCCGATGCAAGTCTTTCCGGGCGCGCAATGCCCGTGGGTCGTTCCCCGCGAGCGCATCAAGGATCTCGGGGCATACGCGTCGCGGAAAGCTCATGAGCCGGCGTGGGAAAATTCGAGGTGCTGCGGTACGATGCCCATTCTTTGTTCAGCCTAGCCCGTCAGTATCCCTGGGGCAGCTTACCGGGGATTTCTATCACTCTATTTTTTCCGATTTTGATATAACCCCCCACCTCTAGATCTTTCATGATCCGGCTCACCATTTCCCGGGATGCGCCTACCATGTTGGCGATGTCCTGGTGGGTTAAACGCTGCTTGATGACACCGATCCCATTCTCCTCGCGGGCCAGGTTGAGCAGGGTTCGGGCCACGCGGCCGTATACATCTAACAAGGCGAGGTTCTTCACATTCCTGGTTAAAAATCGGATGCGGTCGACCAGCGGCCGCATCATTTTAAATGCCAATTGCGGATGCTCCGAAAGGCATTTCTCGAATTCCGAGCGACATACTACGGTGAGGCAAGTGTCCTCCAGGGTTAGCACCGACGCGGAGCGTGGTTTTCGGTCGATCAGCGCCAGCTCGCCGAAGTATTCCCTTGGACCCTCGAGACTCAGAATGACTTCCTTACCCTGGTCATCGCTGGCATAGACCTTTACCCTGCCTTCATTAATGAGATAAAAGCAGTCGCTCTCATCGCCCTCGCTAAGCACGATGGTGCCCTTGAGGTAGCTTCGCTTTACACCGTGCGCGGCTATCACGGCGAGATCATGTGCTGTGAGTTCGGTAAACAGTCCGACATTCATCATCCGAACGCCCCCCAAAAATGGGAAAATAGCCGACATCGTTCTCCCTTGTAGCGAAATGCCGGCGTGAAAGAGATCCTTCCATTAATCATTACTAAAGATGGGCACCTCCCGAAGGCGAATTCTCGCCGTAAGCGCCGAACTACGCAAGCCGTACCGTCTCAGCGCTGATGGATCTTGGGTTATTGAAAAAGGGCTTTTCGCTAGGCTCGGTGGCTGCGGCCATCGGGCTGTGCGCTTTGCCGGTTTTGAACGCTCTCGAAATCGATTGGGGCGGCGCTTGGCTCTTTGGCCTGAGGGGTAAGAGGCCTGCTCCAGAGGAAGTGCTGGTGGTCACCATCGACCAGGAATCCTCCCGGCGCCTCGGCCTTCCGAACATACCCTGGCGATGGCCCCGCTCCCTACACGCCCAGGTGGTCAGGAATTTAACCCGATGGGGCGCGCGGGTAATCGTCTTTGACGTGCGCTTCGACCACAATAGAACGGCCAGCGACGATCAGGATTTCGCAAGCGCCGTGCGGGAAGCGGGAAATGTGGTTCTGTTCGCCTACCTGGCCAAAGACACGCACGCCGTGAGCGATGGGCAAACCGCTGCGATCAGCGAGCGCATCATTCCACCGATCCCTTCGCTCGCGGATGCAGCAGCGGCGTCTGCGCCTTTCCCCTTGCCGAAGCTCCCAGTCAAGGTTCACCAATATTGGTTGTTCAAACCCGAGGCCGGGGATGCACCCACTCTTCCTGTGGTTGCGATGCAGGTCTTTGCGCGGCCAGAGTATCGCCGTGCACTGGATCCTCTGCTGCGAGCTCAACTGCTGCAATCAGATCCGGGGCTCGACGAGTTCCAGCGGGTGCGGGCGATCAGACAGCTTGTTCAAAGCCAGGTAGATTTAATGCCGTACCTGCATGCTCGGCTGCGTTCGAAGGCCACTGGCGAACGGCGTGTTCTCGACGCCTTGTTGGAGACCTACAGCGGGCCGGATAGTCGACTGTTGAATTTTTATGGGCCGCCACGAACCATTCATACGCTACCCTACTATCGCTTGCTGGACGGCGAGAAAAAGAGAACCGACATCGCGGGTAAAGCGGTCTTTATCGGC
>JBOIEE010000158.1:0-14359 GCA_050740975.1 Gammaproteobacteria bacterium
TAAGGCAACGGCCAGGCTGCTGCGCAGCAAGCGGTCGGATTGCGTATTCACTGTCGCCAGATCGATCAACTCATCCTGGATCTCCGCCTCTTTGCGGGAATCGCCTTCCGCTTTCTGGGCTTCTTGCCTCTTGCGTGCCTGGTCGATGGCGAGCCGCCGCCTGGCAAGCAGTAGGCCCCGCGAGATCATCTCCGCGACGATGATGAGTGCGAACAAAAGACCGCCGCTGAGATAAAGACGCCAGCCGAGTTGAATCGCGGTGTAGGTATAACCCATAATCGCCGTTGCGATCAGCAGCACTGGTGCTGCCAGCGCCAGATAGCGGGTGGAACGGAAGAAAAAGTGTTTAGTGACCGCGCGCCTTAAGGTTTTGACGTTCTCCATCAATCCTGCGCTACTTGGAAAGAGCAGCGCGCTGTAAACCAGCACTGCCGCCATTTCGACCATGAACGCGAGGCGTCCCAGCGATTCCAGCCCCGATTCATCGGAGTAGTCGTACAAAGCGCCTATGACCAGAACGTTAAAGACGGTGAGGGGCGCAAACCAGATCAAATGACGGCGCACGGGTTTTGTGGTATCCGCAGGCCAGGCAAAATGCGCTGCGGCGAGGCCATCGGGAACCGTGGCTTTGCGCAGCCCTTCGAGCGACGCCAGCACTGCGGCCGCGCTCAGGCAACCGAAACCGATACTTCTGCTAAAACTATCGGCGATGGCGCTCTGTTCGATCTGCCACCAGACCAGCCCCAACACCAAGGGCCAAAAGGCGGCAAGCGCCCCGGTGATGAATAAGGCCCACAGCGTGGGCGCGTACCCCGTCACACGCGGTTTCTGGGCCATCTCCCCTAAGGATTTCAAACGTCGAAACAGCAGCGGTTGCAGCAAGCCTAATAACAGCACGGCGAGAACTAGAGCGGCGTTGCCCAGGGGGTGTTGTTCGAATTCCGTGCCCAGAGCCTGTATAAAAGAGAGCCAACTCGAGGGAGCGACCAACAAACGGATCGAGGCCCATGCGTCGCGCAAGGTGGCTAAGCCGAGCGGCGAGCCACTGCGGATCCAAAGCACTTGCTCGCCAATAAACTCCGAGATCTGCTTGCTCTTCGCCAACAACTGGTCCGTGGCGAGATTAAGCTTGAACAACAGATCGGTGTAGTCATCGAAAATCCCCGAGACCGAATCCACAGCGCGTTTTTTCTTGTGTAACAGCCCCCGTACGATACGCTCGCTTTCGCGCAACTCGCCTTTTTCGGCTTTCCCGCGCAAGGGTTCCAGGCGCTGCGCAACAATGGCGTCCAAATCGGCCAGTCGCAGTCGCGCCTCCTCCAGCTCTATGCGCACCAGGTCCATGTCGCCCAAAGTGTTTAAGCGCTCGTGTGTCTCGCGCTTGAGCTTGCGAAGATCAGGCAACTGTGCGCTCTGGCGGCGCAGCAAACGACCCACCGCGCTGTTTTGTCCGGTGGTTTCCACCCGTTTTTGGATATCGGAAAAAGCGCGCTCCAGTGCTTGCGTCCTTTTTTTCGTGCTGTTAACCTGGTTTTGAAGACCCTGTAATTTATCCAGCAACCCTCGCTCGGCAGCGAGCGAGTTCGCGTAACGCCCGATTTCGTCTGCGATCCTTGCTGCGAAGTCACGCAGCTCTGGAACAACCGTGCCGGCTTCGGCACGTGCCTCCCTCGCCAGCTGTAACACCTGTAGGGCTTGTTTGCGCCCTTGTTCCTCCACCAGTTTTTGGAACGCCGCCAGCCTTTTCTCGGCGAGCGTGATCTCACGTCCCGCTTTGTCGATACGTAGTGGCAGCAGGGCCGAGCCAGCGTCATAGCTTGCCAGCTCGAGCTCCAAAGTGGAGATCTCGACCTCAATGGCAGGTTTCGTAAGCTGATGAAGAAGTCTGTGTGCTTCGGCGGTTTCTTTGGTTACGCCCTTAGGCGTCTCAGGGCCACCCGACGACCACTCGGAGAGCTGCTGTTTCAGCGCCGCGATGCTTTCCGGGATTTGACGTCGGTGCTCGCCGCGCCGAGTGCGTTCTTCCACCAAATCCGCCAGCTTCGAGCGCGCTTTGTCCAAGGCCGCACGGTGTTGTTCAAGCTGCTGGTTTGCCTCAGCGAGGGACGCGCTGTCGGGAAAAGAGACCTCCAGCTCCGCGGGAGAGGGCTTGGCAAGCTCCGCCTGGAGCTCACTGATCCGTCGCGGTGCTTTCGCAATTCGCTGCTGGTATTTCGCCGCCCTACCCTTCCATTGCTCGATCGACTCCAGCTTCTCCGCCGCCTGCGTAAACAGTTCAAGCAGCATTGCCTGGGGCGAATCAGCGGCCGGAGAACCGGCTTTAATCCGTTCTATCCGCGTTTGCAGCTCTGCCGAGCTGATCGGTAACTCGATCTCCTCGACGATTGCTTCTTCTCTCGCATCGGCCGCGCGGCCGGACAAGAGGAGCAAGGTGAGGCCAGAAAGGGCAATGAGCCTAAAGCAGCGGTAAAACGTGTGGCGAACACTCAGCATCAGGCCATTAGAGAACCGGTGTGGAGGTTCCTTTCCGTTTGCTCAGCTATTGGCACCCTTGTCGTTGCGGCCCTTGAGATCCGCGATCAATCCATCGATGCCGCCTTGGCGGATCGCCGAGTTGAATTCGCTGCGGTGCGTGGACACCAGGCTGATCCCTTCCACTAGCACATCGAACACTTTCCAGCTACCGTCTCTGTTATGCATCCGGTAGTCGATGGGGACCGTGGGTCCTTGAGCACGTACGATCTCCGTCTTCACGGTCACCAGGCCGCGGGACACCTCGCCGTGCATGGGGTGGTACACGATCTCTTCATCGGTATAGTTTTGCAGCGCTTTGGAATAGGTACGTACCAGCAACCGGCGAAATTCCCGCACGAATTGGATCTTCTGATCCTGGTCTGTTGCGCGCCAGTTTCTCCCTAGCACCAATGCCGCCATGCGTACAAAATCGAAATGAGGAAGCACGATCTCGTCGATGAGCGCGTAGACTTTTTCAGGCTGATTGGCGATCCTCTGCTGCTCGTACTTCAGTCGAGCGATAACTTGATCCGAGGTCGTCATGACTACCTCTTGCGCCGTCGATGCGGCGAGCGCATGCGAGGTGCAGAGCACAAACGCAAGAATGACGATGGACAGGGATCTGTATAGGTGCATGGTGGTCGTACCTCCGAGGTGTGTCCGCATAGCTATTGTTTCCCAAAGGTAGTTAAGGTTCAAGGAGCTTCTAGCCGGGGAGCGCGTCTTAGGAGCGGGTTAGCGTTTGTTCTACAGGTACGTTATCGCCGGTGTTGGATCGTCGGCTCGATACCATCCGTCCTCGGTTGTACAACCCGACAACTGAAAACTCATATAGCAGGCGAGATCATCCTTACCTTTCATTGCATCACGGTTTGTCGGGTGTGCTCGACCTAATGGGTACCAGTTTTCTGAACCCTCACACCGAGTACACGATGTTTATACCAATCCAGGACATTGTAATAAAGCAACAATATGTTGCAATTAAAATCTAAACAATATATGATATTTTACATGTTGTATCTAAAATACAATCTAACTACGAAAGAAACAAATGCGCGATTTTCATTGACATCGCATTGAGTTTGGTGACCATCCTTTGCACAAGGGAACGGTTAGCGGTCACGCACGTGTACCCCGGCGGCGTGAGCGCTTTTTAGGCTTCGGGGAGGAGTTAATAGGATGAAGAGTTTACTTTTTGCACTTCCTGTGATCGCGTTGAGCACGACGGCGATGGCGGAATCGGCCGGTATGCCTCCGTATACCATCGATCCCGGCCCGCATGCCGGTAACTGGGAAGCAACCCTGACCGGGACCGGTAGGTCGGACGACGACCTTGATCAAAACCTTATGGGCGTCACGGCGTCGATCGGATACTACTTCAGTAAGAACGTCCTGGTCGGGTTTAAACAGAGACTGCTCTATACCGACCCGGGTGACAACAGCTTTTTCAATGGCGCTTCGGTTTTTCAGGCCGCTTACCAGTGGGATCTTGCAAGATGGCAGCCGTATGTGGGCTTTAACATCGGCGGGCAATATGGAGCGCAACTCACAGATGACGGCGTCTTCGGCCCGGAAGTGGGGCTTAAATATTTCGTTAACGAGAGCACGTTTGTATTCGGGAACATTGCGTACGAAACGTCCATAATCGACGATTGCTGCACAGAGGGCACATTTCCCTACTCACTCGGCATCGGGTTCAACTTCTAGGCTAGGGTATACACATTTGTAGACGCTCCGTTTGGTGACTTTACCGGTGTTTCACACCGTAGTTGCCGCCGCGGCGTTACAGACGGAGGACATTGACAATGACTTCTATGATGAAATTTGCAGTCGTGATAGCCGCGGCCGTTTCCCTGATCGGGTGTGCTTCGCGGCCGATGAATCGGGTCGGGGGGGTGCAGCCGACAGGCACCGACTTCGACAATGCTTTGGTGCAGGACTACACGGCGCTTTCCCAAGCCGAGAAGGCCCAGGGCGATCACCGAGATGCTGATACATATGCGCTGCGGGCAATGGCCGCTGCCGGAGGCCAGTCGCCGGCGCCCGATCAGGTCGAACTTCGACAACCGTTCCTAAAAGGCAAGTATGTCTCCGAGCTGTCTGAGGCGCGGCAGCGGTTGGTTTCGGCGCTCGATCAGACCGGGCGAGCCAAAGCGCCTGAGGATGCGGCCCGCGCCCAGTCCTCTTACGATTGCTGGCTAGAGCAGGCTTCCGAGGACTTACAGCCGGAAGACATAAACGCCTGCAAGCAGGCGTTTATGGATGCGATCGCCAAGGTCGAGGCGGCGCTGGTCGAAGTCGCGCCAGAGGTTGCTGCCCCTCCACCTGAGAACTATCTGGTGTTCTTCGATTTGGATAAAGCGGATGTGACGCCCGAAGGGATGAGCATCGTCGAAAGCGCAGCGGCGGACGCCAATGAGAAGCCCTTCACACGGATCGTAGTGTTCGGTCACACCGACACGTCTGGCAGTGACCAGCACAATATGGATCTATCGCAGCGGCGCGCAAAGGCAGTGAAGTCGGCTCTCACCGAGCTGGGGGTACAGGCCGACACCATTGAAACCGAGGCCCTGGGCGAAACGCAGCCCCTGGTGCCGACCGGTGACGGCATTCGCGAGCCGCAAAACCGGCGGGTCGAAATCGTCATCGAACGGTAAGTTCGTTTGAGTTTAATAGGATCGGTAATGACGCCGCGTTAGGGCGGCGTCATTACCATTACTTTGATACCCGTAAGCTCTTGCCTGGTATCTTCTTCCCATCGGACATGCTGTAACCGTTGTTCTCTCCTTGGTTTTCGATATATACGCGACAGGATGGAATTCTGTGGCGCATAGCGATGTTGCTATCGCGTAGCGTTTCTAACAAGTCGTCATTCGACAACTGACGGAACAACGATGAGGCTTGGGAACAAAACGCAGCGCGGTTAGCATTGCTGCGTTGTGAGGCTTCGTTGGCCAGCCGCGTAATAAGGATATTCAGATCCTTTTCGCCCTTGTCCGCGTAGTGCCGTGCGAAAAACAGCCGCAGGGAATGCCCTTGTTTGACTAGGTCATCCCGGAACTTTCTCACGAACGCGTTGTAAAGTGGTCGATTGCCACACGAAAGGGCCGCCACCATGAGCTCTGTCTGCAGGACGCGGGCGCTTAAGGCGGTGTGTTCGTGTGGTTGGGCACATGCCTCGGCCCATGCAATGTCCACGTTGAGAAGGCCCCTGATGACGAAGGCAGCAGATGCCAGCGTGACAGTAAGACGGGATTTTGTTGGTCTCACGAAATACCTCTACAACCACTTGGTCACAAAATACTACTCGAGATCTCAGGCGCCCGCCACTTTTCACGCCGACCTTTATGGGCGATCTTGAGCGAAGCGCGTGGCCCACCGCACCTGATTGGGTGTTCATGGGTCGGAATACCATTCCCCAAAGGACGAAGGGATCGAATCTACTGGAAGATCCGATCGGGCTATTGCGAGCTACGTTGATCCATTTTTATGAGTGAGGAAAATGAAGGCGCAGCTCGCTCGCTTGCAGCAGGAATACGCCCTCCCCGCCCCGTTCGAATTCTAACCACATGAAGGGTACGTTGGGATAGATCTGTTGCAGGCACTTTTCCTGGTGTCCTACCTCAACGATCAAAATCCCGGTCTCGGCCAAGTAGGCAGCGCTTTGCGTCAGCAGGCGGCGCACGATCTGTAGCCCGTCTGCGCCGCCTGCCAGGCCCAGCTTGGGTTCAGCCCGGTACTCGGGAGGAAGTTTTTTGATCTCGGGCTCCGGCACATAAGGGGGATTGCTGACGATAATGTCATAGGCGTGTTGAGGGAGTGCTGAAAAAACATCCGATTCATGTAACTGGATGCGATGCTCCAAACCGTGTCGCTGCAAATTTATGCGCGCCACGCGCAAAGCGTCTTGTGAGACGTCGGTGGCATCGATCCGGCTGTCGGGGAAAGCGAGTGCGCACGCCACCGCAATACATCCGCTTCCCGTCCCTAGGTCGAGGATGCGAAGCTCTTCGTTCTTCGAAAGCCAGGGGGCGAAACGAGAGCCGATGATCTCTGAAATGGGGGAACGGGGTACCAGCACCCGTTCATCTACGTAGAACGGTAAACCCGCAAACCACGCTTCATGCACTAAATACGCGGCGGGTCGGCGGGTCTTAATCCGCTGCTCGACGAGGCGGGAGACGTTCTCTCGCGGTTCTTCCGAGACGACTCGTTTGAGTCCCGCTCCAGCAGTACCCAGCGGTAGGCCCAGGGCGGTGAGAACCAAGAAAGCGGCTTCGTCCAAGGCACAATCGGTGCCGTGTCCGAAGTAAACCCCCGCCTCGGTCAAACGTTTTTCGCCCCACTCGATCAAATCGCCGACCGTCGCTGGGCTGGCCGAAGGAGTGGGTTTCACGGTTAGCGTCTGTCGGTTTTAGGGAACAGCCGATGTCTACTGCAGGAGCTTTTGCAGCAACGTGTTTACTTGTTGCGGATCTGCTTTACCACTCGATTTTTTCATCACCTGGCCCACGAAATAGGCCAGCACCTTGGTCTTACCTGCCCGATACCGCGCCAGCTGCTCTGGGTTTTCGGCCAACACATGTTTGACCAGGCTCTCTATCTCGCCGCTGTCGGTGAGCTGTCGCAGCCCGCTTGCCTCGATGATGGTATCGGCATCTCCGGACCCCTCCCCCATGGCCATGGCTTCGAATACCTGCTTGGCGATTTTGCCGGAGATGGTCTGATCGGCGATGCGCCGGATAAGGCGGCCGAGCTGCTCGGGGCTGACGGGGCAAGCGGTGATATCCTTACCTGCTTTGTTCAATGCACCGGCCAGCTCCCCAATAACCCAGTGAGCGGTGAGCTTGCTCTCACCGTCGGCTGCGCGCACAGCGCCCTCGTAGTAGTTGGCCAGCTCATGGGTGGCCGTGAGCAGCTCTGCTTCGTAGGCGACCAGCCCGAACTGACTCATAAACCGCCGTTTTTTGTCGTCGGGGAGCTCAGGCAAGGTGGCGCGCACTTCGGCGATAAAGCCCTCATCGATCACGAGCGGTAACAGATCGGGATCGGGGAAGTAGCGATAGTCGTTCGCTTCCTCTTTCTGCCGCATAGGGCGTGTTTCGCCTTTATCGCTGTCGAACAGGCGGGTTTCTTGGATCACTTCTCCCCTTGTTTCCAGAATATCGATTTGGCGCTCGATCTCGTATTCGATGGCTTTTTCCACAAACCGGAAGGAGTTCAGATTTTTCAGCTCGGTGCGGGTGCCGAGCCGCTGTTCGCCCTGCGGCCGCACCGATACATTGGCGTCGCAGCGAAAGGAGCCCTCCTGCATATTGCCATCACAGATCCCGAGATAGCGCACCAAGGTGTGGATCTTACGCATATAAGCCACGGCTTCTTTAGCAGAACGCAGGTCCGGTTCCGAAACGACCTCCAGCAACGGGGTGCCGGCACGGTTTAAATCGATTCCGGACAGGTCTTGAAAACCCTCGTGCAGCGATTTACCGGCGTCTTCTTCCAAGTGAGCGCGGGTGATCCTTACTCGCTTTGTGCTGTACCCGTCGTCCTCGAGATCCAGGTAACCGTTAGCCACGATGGGTGACTCGTACTGGCTAATCTGATAGCCCCGCGGCAGATCGGGATAGAAGTAGTTTTTCCGTGCGAACACCGAGCGCCGGCTGATCTCGGCGTGTACCGCCAGGCCAAACTTCACCGCCATGCGCACGGCTTCGCGGTTGGGTACCGGGAGCACGCCCGGCAACCCCAGGTCTACCGCGCACGCTTGGGAGTTGGGCGCAGCCCCGTACGCTGTCGGCGCCCCGGAAAACATCTTGCTCTTGGTGGCCAGTTGAACATGGATTTCCAAGCCAATGACGCTTTCCCACGGCATAGTGGTGGACCCTTTATGAGGCAAACTCGGCCGGGATCTGCCGGTGCCACTCGGTGACTTGCTGATAGCGGTGGGCGAGGTTAAGCAAGCGCCCTTCCTGGAAATAATCTGCTATGAGCTGCATACCTACCGGCAACGCTCCAACCCGGCCGACCGGAATCGACATCGCAGGCAAGCCGGCTAGGTTCGCTGGAATGGTATAGACATCAGAGAGGTACATGGCCAGCGGATCGGATGTTTTCTCAGCCAGCCGAAACGCGACGCCGGGTGCGGTCGGACCGGCGATCACGTCGACTTGCTGCAACGCGCGTTGAAAATCGTCCCGGATCAATCGCCTCACGCGTTGAGCTTTCACATAATACGCATCGTAATAGCCCGCCGAAAGGGCATAGGTACCGATCAAGATCCGCCGCTTCACTTCCGCCCCAAACCCTTCTGCGCGCGAGCGGCAGTATAAGTCTTGCAGGTCGCGGGGGTCTTTGCAGCGATACCCAAAGCGTACACCGTCATAGCGCGCCAGGTTGGACGAGCATTCTGCGGGAGCGATCACATAGTAGGCGGGGATCGAAAGCTCGGTGTGGGGAAGGGTGATCTCCCGGAAGATCACCCCCAGTCGCTTCAACTCCGTAACCGAGCCGTCGATCAAAACCGCCACTTGCTGGTCCAGTCCGTCGCTAAAATACTCTTTAGGCAAGCCTATTCTAAGGCCGTGCAGGTCCTGTTCGAGTTGGGCTGAGTAGTCATCGACCGGCCGCTCCACCGAGGTGGCGTCGCGCGGGTCAAAACCGGCCATGGCGCCGAGCAGCATGGCCGCGTCCTGTGCGCACTGGGTCATCGGCCCCCCTTGATCGAGGCTGGAAGCGAAGGCGATCATTCCCCAGCGGGAGACCCGACCATAGGTCGGCTTCAACCCCGTGATGCCACACAAAGCAGCCGGCTGCCGGATGGAACCGCCGGTATCGGTTCCCGTGGCGGCCGGCGCCAATCTGGCGGCAACGGCGGTTGCGGATCCGCCCGAAGAGCCTCCGGGCACGCGCTGCATATCCCAAGGGTTTTTTACCGGCCCATAATAGCTGCTCTCGCTCGATGAACCCATGGCGAACTCGTCCATGTTGGTTTTTCCGAGCAGCACCATCCCGGCGCTCGCCAGGCGCTTCACGACCGTGGCGTCGTAAGGGGCGATAAAACTATCCAGCATGCGCGAAGCGCAGCTGGTCTTGATCCCGCGGGTCAAGAAAATGTCTTTATGCGCAATGGGAATACCTGTCAGGGCGCCCGCTTGGCCGCTTGCCAGGCGTCGATCGGATGTTCGTGCTGTCTCCAGCGCCTGTTCCACGCAAAGCGTGATGAACGCGTTCAAATAAGGGTTGAAGCGCTCGGCGCGTTCGATGAAAATACGCGTAAGCTCTACACTGCTGATTTCTCTGCGATGGAGCAACGCGGATAATTCAGAGAGCGTTTTGTGGAACATTGCGCGGGTAGTGTTTGGCGACTGGTCACCGGCCGATGATCGCTATTCGAGGACCTTGGGTACCAAGTACAGCCCGTCTCGAACCGAGGGGGCAATGGATTGAAAGAGTTCGCGCTGGTTGATTTCGGTTACTTGGTCATGGCGTAGCCGTTGACTGATGTCTAAAGGGTGTGCAAGAGGGGACACTCCGCTGGTATCGACCTTATTCATCTGGTCCACAAGCTCTAGGATGCGCGCCAGTTGCTGCGCCAATTGTGGCTCTGCCTCGGCGTCGATCTGTAGCCGGGCGAGCCATGCGATGCGATCGATCCCCTCCTCGCTCAGTGACATCAAAACCTCCGCAACACGGTTTGGCTTGCCCAAAGCGTTGGGCACTGCTAGAGTACAATAGATAATTTATCAAGTATATGTCGCGACTGCTTAGGAAATCAGCGTTTTTTTGGCCCTTTCTAGGTCTGCACGCGGGGACCGGTCCGGGGTCATGGGCTGGTTATTACCGCTACCGAAGCGCTCATTTGCGGAATAAGATTTTCGTCCACGGGGCCCGCTTGCTGGAGAGGTTTAGTGAGTTCGGCGAGCAGAGGCGAAGACCAGCGGATAGGTTGCCCGCTGATTGCCAACCCCAGTTTTAAGCAAACCCCATGTTCAACCGAGTACGCGGTCTTTTTTCTAACGACCTTTCGATAGATTTGGGCACGGCCAACACGCTGGTGTATATGCGCGGGAAGGGCATCGTGGTCAACGAACCTTCGGTGGTCGCCATACGCCAGGGACGAGACGGATCAAGCATGAAATCCATCGTGGCGGTGGGAGCGGAGGCCAAAGCTATGCTGGGGCGCACGCCCGGACATATCACGGCGATCCGCCCCATGAAAGACGGCGTCATCGCCGATTTCGTGGTGACGGAAAAAATGCTGCAGTATTTCATCCGCAAAGTCCATGGCGACCAGTTTTTCAAGCCGAGCCCGCGGGTCCTAGTCTGTGTTCCCTGTGGCTCCACTCAGGTGGAGCGCCGAGCGATCCGTGAGTCAGCCGCCGGCGCCGGCGCACGTGACGTGTTCTTGGTCGAAGAACCCATGGCCGCGGCTTTAGGGGCCGGCATGCCGGTCAGCGACGCCAGCGGTTCTATGGTGCTGGACATCGGTGGCGGGACCAGCGAGATTGCTATAATCTCATTGAACGGCATCGTTTATTCCGACTCCCTGCGGGTTGGAGGTGACCGTATGGATGACGCCATCATCAATTACGTGCGGCGAAACTATGGCACCTTGATCGGAGATGCCACTGCCGAACGAATTAAGCACAGCATCGGCTGTGCGTACCCGGGCAACGAGGTCTTAGAGATCGAGGTGCGCGGGCGGAACTTGGCCGAAGGCCTTCCGCGCAGCTTTACCTTAAACAGCAATGAGATCCTGGAAGCGGTGCAGGAGCCGCTGTCATCGATCGTTGGGGCGGTCAAGACGGCGCTGGAGAACGCACCGCCAGAATTGGGGTCCGATGTGTCAGAAAGAGGAATGGTTTTGACCGGGGGCGGGGCGCTGCTGCGCGACATCGATCGTCTGTTGATGGAAGAGACGGGGATCCCCGTGTTCGTGGCGGAGGACCCGCTGACCTGCGTTGCTCGGGGCGGTGGGCGGATCTTGGAAATGATAGAGCAGCATGGACCCGAGGTGATAAACCTGGAGTAGCGGAGGGCTAACCATCAAACCGATGTTCAATAACACCCCCTTGGTGCACGCCAAGCTAGCGGCGGGAGTGTTATTGGCGCTTGCCCTGATGACTCTGGACCATCGAAGCGCCTATCTCGAGTCCGTGCGGGCCGCTTTGTCGGTGGTCGTATACCCGATCCAATACCTAGTCAGTCTTCCCATGAAAGCGAGCGCTTGGGCCCAGGAATCCTTGCTCACACGGCGTGCTTTGTGGCACGAAAACACACGCTTGCGGGAGCAAAACTTTTTACTACGTACTCAGTCGCAAAAGTTTGCGGCGCTACGGGCGGAAAATATTCGGCTCAGAGAATTGCTTGAATCCTCGCTGGAGAAGGGTGAGCGGGTGTTGCTGGCCGATCTGCTCGCGGTCGAGCTAGAGCCATCCGCCCACCAGGTGGTGTTAAATAAGGGAAGTAAACAAGGGGTATATATGGGACAACCGGTGGTAGACGCCCACGGCATCCTGGGCCAGGTGATCCATGTGGGGCCGTTTTCGTCCACCGGTTTGTTGATCACCGACGTCAGCCATGCCCTGCCGGTGCAGGTCAATCGTAACGGTGTTCGAGCGATCGCGGCCGGAACCGGCATCACGGATCAATTGTTGTTGTCCTACGTGCCTGTCAAGGCCGATATCCGCAAAGGAGATCTGCTGGTGTCCTCCAGCTTGGGAGGGCGATTCCCTGAGGGTTACCCGGTAGGGGACGTGACGAAAGTTGTGACCAACCCCAGCGACTCGTTTGCCAAAGTCGTTGTTACGCCTTCCGCGAGGGTTGCGCAAGCGCGTGAGGTGTTGCTGGTTTGGCCCAAGGGCCTGCCTAGCGATCTCGCTCAGCATACGCGATTTTCCAACGTGGCGGCCCGATGAGGGTTTACCAGCGACAGGGAGGATGGGTCATCATCGCCACCTTCGTCGTGGCGTTCGTTTTAACCGCGGTGCCGGTTCCCGAATGGGCCGTTTCCTGGCGCCCCTCATGGATGGCGTTGGTGCTGGTGTATTGGTGCATGGAATTGCCAGAACGAGTAGGCATTGGAATGGGTTGGGCTTTAGGATTGTTATTGGATGCGCTCACCGGCACCTTGTTGGGTCAGCACGCCTTAGCCATGTCCGTTACCGCTTATTTGGCGATTAAAACGCGTCAACGAATTCGGGTCTTCCCGCTGGTGCAACAAGTGCTCGTGATTAGCTTTATTTTTGCCAGCTATTTATTGGTGATGCTTTTCGTGAACGCCATGAGCGGGATCCCACCTCAGGATTGGTCTTACGCCGCACCAGTATTATCCAGCGCGCTTATTTGGCCTTGGTTATTTGCTTTACTAAAAAAGGTCCGCCGTAGGGCGCATGTTTCCTAGCGCGCATGGCGCAACCGCTGACCTTACGGGATCTCAGTCAGGAAGGCCGTATTTTCGTTCGCCGCGTTGTGGTAATGGTAGCGGTGATGGGCCTGCTCGCCGCCCTGCTGCTGGGCCGCTTGGCCTTGGTCCAAATCGTAGAGCACGATCATTATAAGGTCCTGTCACAGGAAAATCGGGTCAAGATCCTACCCTTGCCCCCGGCGCGCGGCTTGATTTACAGCCGCGACGGCGTTTTGATCGCCGAGAATCGGCCTTCGTTTAGCCTGGAGATCATTCCGGAACGCGCTCGAGATCTCGATCAAACCTTAGCTAAGCTAGCCGCGATCATCGCCTTTGACAAGGCGGAGCTTGGGCGATTCCAAAAGGAGTTAAAGCAGAAGCGCCCCTTTGAAAGCGTCGTACTGAAGGTAGGACTGTCGGAACGAGAAGTCGCTGTCTTTTCGGTAAACCGGCATCGCTTCCCGGATGTCGCTATCGCCGCCAGACCGACGCGCTTTTATCCCTTAGGAGCGCTCATGGCGCATGCGGTCGGCTATGTCGGACGCATCGATGACGAGGAGCTGCAGCGCATCGATCACGCGAATTACAGCGGCACCACGCATATTGGGAAAACGGGGGTAGAAAAAACCTACGAGCCGATACTGCACGGGCGCGTGGGCTATCAACAGGTCGAGGTAAACGCCGAGGGACAAGTGCTGCGGGTATTGGAGGAGACCTTGCCGGTTCCGGGGAAAGATCTCCACCTCTCGCTCGATGCGTCCCTACAACGAGCGGCCACGGATGCTCTTGGAGAACGGCGGGGGGCTGTGGTCGCTATCGATCCCAACAACGGAGGAGTGCTGACGGCCGTTAGTGTGCCCGCCTACGATCCCAACCTGTTCGTTAATGGGATCCCTTATCCGGTTTATTCTCGCTTGCAAAGCTCACCCGATCGACCTCTGTATAACCGGGTAACCCAAGGGCAATATCCTCCCGGATCTACGATCAAACCGTTTTTGTCTCTGGCTGGATTAGAAACGGGCTTGCGCCTGCCGCAATCGATAAGCTCTTGCCCCGGGTTTTTCCGCCTGCCGGGCAAGGCCCACCGGTACCGCTGCTGGAAAAAACCGGGGCACGGGCCGGTGGACCTAAAACTCGCGATCGCACAATCCTGCGATGTGTATTTTTATCGCTTAGCGGCCGACATGGGCATCGACGAGCTGCACGCAAGGCTTAACCAGTTTGGCTTCGGCAAGCGTACCGGGGTGGATTTGCCCGAGGAGGCGAGTGGCCTTCTGCCTTCGCGGGAATGGAAACGTCGGGTGCGTAACACCATGTGGTATGCGGGAGAAACTGTGATCACCGGCATAGGGCAAGGGTATACCCTGGCGACTCCGTTACAGCTCGCCTCCGCGGTGGCAACCCTCAGCCAGCAAGGGCGACAACTGCGCCCGCGCATTG
>JBOIEE010000159.1:0-8236 GCA_050740975.1 Gammaproteobacteria bacterium
CCCGGATCTTGGCATCCCGTCCTTCCAGGGCCAGCGTATGAGTCAGTGCTTCGATCGCCGCTTTGGCGCAGTTGTACGCCACCATGTTGGCTTGCGGTCGCGCGGCGCGCGAGAAATTGATGATGCATCCGCCGCCGCTCTCCCGCAGGTGCGGAAACACCGCGCGCGAAAGAAGAAACGCGCTCAAAAGATTGTTGTTGAGTTCGCTGCGCCAGTCCTCGAGGCTGTGATCGACCGCAGCCTTGTACCGCGTCAGGCCGCCCGCGAGATTCATCAAGAGACTTTCCATAGTGTGCGAGCATGCGCTTGACAAGCTCCTCGACCTTGCCCTCGGCAGTGAGGTCAGCTGCTAGGGCGAGCACCTTCGCGCCCACTGCTTCAAGCTCTTTGGCGCGCGTCTCGACGTTTTTCTGGGAGCGTGCAACGATCCCCAAGGCAGCGCCCTCTTGGGCGAATATTTGCGCCACCGTTTGCCCAATCTGACCGTCACCGCTCACCCCGCTGATCAAGGCGATTTTTCCGTCCAATAATCCGCTCATGGGTGTACCCTCCAACAACTGGAGCTGGTGAAAGACTTCAGTATACGCTTATTGTTGTCCGGTGAATGGCCGGATCCCTGGTGCCGCCTTGTATCATGCTCGGATTTGGCCTCAGGGAAAACGCGGAAAGATACGTTTCCAGGCCACGCATGCGACCTGGCCTCAAGTAGTTCTTCACGAACATTTCCAAGGTCCTCCCATAAGCCCCGGCCGCAGCAAGCGCGTTTGGCCAGTGTGCAGCGCGAGGCACAAGCGGTTACCGAGGAGGTTTTGTAAGAAGCCTGGCGCCGCGATCCCGAACGGCAACGGCCTTGGGTGATGCTCCTCGACGGCCAGCCCGAGCAGGTCGATTCGCTCGATCAGATCAAGACCTGCATTACCATCATGGCGTCGCGGTGACTCTTATTCTCGATTTCATCCACGTCCTCGAATGTCTTTGCAGCGCGGCTTTCTGGTTCTATGCCAAGGGTAGTGAAGAGGCGAGGCTTGGGCGTTGAAACGTGGGCTGCGGATCTTGGTTCAACGATGTCGCGTCCGGTGCGTAGAGCCGCCACCTTGGTGACTCCCTCGTAGCGCGCGAGGGTGTGGATGATTGCGCGCTGACTATCTCCTCAAATACCGCCACATGCTCCGCTACGACCAGGATTGTACCCGCGGGCTGCCCATCGCCACCGGCGTCATCGAAGGCGCCTGTCGTCACCTCATTAAAGACCGGATGGACCTCACCGGCGCGCGCTGGGGAGCCGCACTCAAATTCATTTCAATTTCAATAATCGCCAATACTCGGGCCCTTGTGATCTGAAGATTCTATTCATTCATCCATTCGCGATCGTGCTTTCCGTCTGTGCAACACTGGGTGCTCTTAATGTTTAGATCCCGCCCTCTGTGCGAAGCCTCCGGACAGCCCCCACGATATACGCGCAACCGGTGATCAAGGACACGAGGGAGTGGAAGAGGACGCGAAACGGAAGCGATGCCGGATCTGGATCGCCTGCTCGATGGCACTCAGCCCACGGAACGCATACATACCGCCGATTGCGAGTAAGGCGACGATCAGCCGGGGGATGATGCCCGCCCCCGAGAGCCCATAGATTCCAAAAAGCGTATGCACAGCAGCCAGCGAAAGCGTCATCACGGCGGGGGCTGCAAAGCGCCCGCCGCAAGCCGGGCGAGTCTCGCGCCGCCAAAAAAGCTACGCCGCAGGACCAATGAAAACAATGATCACATGCAGAATGGCCACCACAAAACTGACGGAGGCTGCCAGGAGGAGCCAGGCAGGGCATCTACTTTCATGACCCTTCTCCAAAGGAAACAATGTATCCCCCCGGCTGCGATTCAGCGGGTAAGCATACCACTGGACGAGTCGCACCGTTTCTAGTTCAACAAGGGCACCGACCCGATCGTACAACTCTGTGAGATAAGGTGTACCCCAGAAACGTTTAATGTCTCAGTGTCGGTTTTGACCCATCGGCGGATGGTCGCCTAGCGGTCGATAAACGACCACTCGAATTGGAAAGTCCTTTAAGGTCGGGACGCGCTCAAGTTTGCCCCTGCCCTTAGAGCAAGGCCGGCAGATCACGCGCCCCGTGCAGCACTCGCACAATTAGGACGTCGGCACCGCTGGATTGAAAGAGGATGAGATACCGTCCATGAGAGCAAGACCGGATGCGTTCTCCAAGATCTGGCCGCAATTTAGCCGAGCGGCGAGGATGAGATTTTGGCGCAATGCTCACGGATCTCTCGCACAAATGAAACCGCGCGTGATGGATTGTCGATCGCAATGTGGTCGCCGATTTCCTCAAGATCCTGCTCGGCCTGGCATTACTTACTGTGTCGCGACTTTGCCATGTCGGCGTACTTGCGCTCAAGCCGACCGAGCACTGCCTCTGCAGGTTTCCCTTTGCCGCTGGCAAGCCCCTTTTTGACTTCGGTGCGGAGTGCCTCTAGGGTGGCCTCACGCCGCTGTTGCTCTTCTTCGAGCAAGCGGAGGGCGTCCCGAACGACTTCGCTCGCACTGGCGTACCGCCCCCCTTCAACTTGTTGTTTTATGAATTGTTCGAAATGCTCACCTACAGCGTAACTGGAAGGCATGGCTAGACTACCTCGGAGATTTAGTTTTTGATTATCCATTATTATCAATCTTTGATACTCCTGACAAGGGGCATTGCAGTCCCTGTGTACTGGTACTCGTTTTGCCTCCAGCATCGCCCCAACGATTCAGGGTTAGTTGCTTGACGGCATGGCAGACTGGGCGTGAGGTAACCAGGCGAGGACACATAACTAATTATTTTTTCAAGACTTTGGGTGCTCTCGAGCGGAGCACATCCAATGCTCCGTTCGTTTCGGCATCAATACCCAAATTAATCAATGAAATATCCAGATGACGCACGTGTTCCTTCCCTTACAACCGCAGCATTTTTTTTGAAAGGCCGTGCGCAAAATAAAGTCAATTGCGTCAAAGAATTAAAGGGGAGGAAATAGGTTTCCGGGGCCCCGCTTATGATAAGAAAGCAGACAAAAAAACAAAGCCAACCCATTGATTTTGGTGGCTATGGGTGGGCTCGAACCACCGACCTCAGCATTATGAGTGCCGCGCTCTAACCGACTGAGCTACATAGCCAGAGTTGTGCTTGGAACAGGAGCTAGGCTGTTTCCCACGCCACCGGCGGCCGAGACTGCGGCCAATTGCGCACACCGAAGATCACGACGGTCTTTCCCCTAGCCGAGATCAAATGCTGTGCTTCGAGGGATTTCATCACACGGCCCACCATCTCTCGGCTGCAGCCGACGATGCGTCCCAACTCTTGGCGCGTAACCCGGATCTGCATGCCGTCCGGATGGGTCATCGCGTCGGGTTCCCTGCATAGGTCGAGCAAGGCCCGCGCTACGCGGCCGGAAACATCCAGAAACGCAAGGTCGCTCACCTTGCGGCTGGTTCGGCGCAATCGAGTCGCAAGCTGCCCTGCGATGATAAATATAAGATCGGGAAAGATTGAGGACAAGGACTTGAGCTTATTGTAGCCTATTTGCGCGATCTCGGTTTCAAGCCGCGCCCTCACCAGGGCTGAGCGGTTAACCTGTTCTTCGAAAAGCCCAATTTCTCCAAAGAATTCGCCCGCGTTCAGGTAAGCCAATACAATTTCGTTACCCTTCTTGTCTTCCAACAAGACAGACACCGAGCCGCGCACGATATAGTACAAGTCTTCGGAAGGATCGCCCTGGTGGACGATCACACTCTTCGCTGGATACTTGCGGATCCGGCAGTGCCCTAGGAAACGCTCGGTAACAGCCCTTTTATCGATCTTGCTTTGGGTTAAGGCGTTCAAGAGTTACGCTGCCTGGTTTTATCGTTGCCCCTAGTTTATGCAAGCTCTTGGATATTGTCGAACTATGTTACCCTTTCGCAACTAACGAGCTGATCTGATCGAAGATGAAATCGCGCGTGCGTTGGGTAGGGGACGCTTTGTTTTTAGGCGAATCCGAAAGTGGCCATACGGTTGTCATGGACGGGCCTGCGGAAGCGGGCGGTCGAAATGTCGGGATCCGCCCCATGGAGATGCTGCTTTTGGGCATGGGCGGATGCACGGCGTTTGATGTGGTCTCCATACTGCGCAAGGCCAAGCAACAGGTGACCGCCTGCGAAGTTGAGCTAAGCGCGGAACGCGCTGAGGAATTTCCCAAAGTGTTTAGCCATATCCACGTGCGCTTCGTCCTTAGCGGACGATCGTTAAAATCGACTCAAGTCGAGCGGGCGATTGCCCTGTCGGCGGAGAAGTATTGTTCCGCTTCCATCATGTTGGGCAAGAGCGCTCATATCACGCACGACTTCGAGCTCCGCGAGGCGGACTGAGAACGGCATTGCCAAGTTCCTCGTCGTGCACGCAGCGCAGGTAGGCCTCCTCGAGTGTGGGCCCGTGGTACTGCGCCAAGAACTCTTGAGGACTGCCGGCGTAGCACACCCGGCCTTGGTGCAATACCGCCACGCGATCACAGAGTTGCTCCACATCGGCGAGCAGGTGGGTGCTGAAAAACAAGCTAAGTCCTTTACCTTTTAGCCCCAGCAGGTAGCGTTTGAACATAGCCCTCGCCTTGGGGTCCAGGCCGGTCATGGGCTCATCCAGAACAAATAGCTCGCGCTCGCTAAGCATACAAGCCGCAAGCCCGAGCTTCTGCGCCGTGCCCTTGGAAAGCTCCCGCACCGGTTTAGCCAGCGATTCCAGATCCAGATTTAACTGAGCGACGAACTCTTCCACTTGCTGTGCGCGGAGGCGCTTGCCGTACAAGCGCCCCATGTAGCGCAAGAACTCCCACCCGGTGGCGAAGCTAGGGGGAATAAATCGCTCAGGCAAGAACGCCAAGCGTGCCCGGGCCTCCGTTTGCCGGTGATCGATGCCGAAGATCTGGATGGTGCCACCATCGATGGCGCAGAAATCCAGTAACGCCTTTATTAGCGTGGTCTTGCCCGCGCCATTGATGCCGACCAGTGCGATGAATTCTTGAGGTTCAACGACGAGGTCTACGCCGTTTAGTACGTCGTGGCGGCCATAGCGTTTGGCGACCCGATCAAGCTGCAAGGAAGCGGGCATGCGGATATTAGCGATGCCCGCCGGCTTACGACAGCCGAGCCCTACTGTTCAATACAAGTAAACCGTATTGCAGTTTGGGTCATCATTGCCCACGTTCCATGTTGCTGGGGGACCCGCGTTAACGCACGTTGTCGCCCCAAGCGTAGCAGGACCAGCAAAACCCGTTGGACCCGGAACTGCCGCTCTTAATACCCCGGTTTGAGGGCTTCCGTCATCGAGTTTTGTGTCGAGCTCCTGGGTGACTCGAACGGGTGTTTGGGCGCCCAATACCAAATTCAACCGTACCGGCGTGGCGGCGTTGGAGTCATAGTCCGCGGTCTGGGCGAGAAGCAAAACGCCACCATAGGGGTTGGTGGGGGCTATCGTGCCGCCTATGTATGTCCCTGCGCCAGCAGCTCCGCCCTGGTAGCCACCGGTGAGAAATCCGGCTGCGGCGAGATGGGCCCAAACGGCAGAGGCTTCGCCCCAATCTCCCGAGTTGATCAACCCGTTACCGGCGCCACCCCCAGCCCCGACACAAGCGCCGGGACATCCGGGTACGTTAGGACCTATGACTCTGCCAGCCTGCCCTGGACCCGCTCCGGCGGCAATGTCCCCAGGCACTTGGCGATAGCGATCGATAAAGCCGTAATACGCCGCCTGCACCGAGGAATTCAGGTCCGCCATATTCCGTACCCGCGCGCTGGTGATCAGCTCCTGCCCTTTGAGGATCCCTCCCAGCAGCAAGCCGATGATGACCAAAACGATGGCGATTTCTACCAGGGTAAAACCGTCTTGTTTCGCCTTTGAGTAGGTCTGAATCATATGTTCACCTTATAGTTGATGGCGTTCCGCCTCATGCAGATCGCGTGCCTGTTGCTATGTTATTGAGTTAATGGAAATATTTATTCAAAGTGGACAAGTAATCCTCCCCGACTGTCGCCACGTGCGCATCATCGTTGAAAAAACCACACCTTATCCTTCGAACTTTAGACAAAAATTAACCTCACTTCTGCTTTTCTTTTGGACCCAAACCCAGCCCCTGCAGACGTTCCTCGAGAAAACGCAACTCGTGCGGATCGGTGATCGTGCCGCTCTCGATCAACCCCCCCAACAACACCTTGGCACCTTCTACCTCCCCCATGTCTTCCAAAACGAAGATCTGCATCTGTTGCGCCCAGTGCGGCACCTTGGCGCCGGTGGCGTAGTCGGTTAACGCCTTGGCGTATTTCAAAGCGAGCGGTGGATCTTTGAGTCGATGTTTGGCGATGAATACGGCATGGGCCATCCACGGCCAGCGCCGGTTCGGGTCCAGCAGGAATTGCTGATATACGAATTCCAGCATTGGCCACTGTTTTATTGGGACCGGAACTTCGGCGTACACGCGACTAGCAGCGAGCAGTGGGTATTGGGTACGCCCGTCCAGCCTCAGGATGCACTCCAGCCAGTCGATTACCCGCCCGTAATCGAGCTCGCGAAACGGGATGCTGATCCCCGGTTGATTGTCGAAGGCCTGCAGCCAGAGCATCATAAATCGGGCGAAAACCAGCGGCTCGCCGAGGCTTGCGGCTCGCAGCAATTCCGTGTCGGGGGGAGCCGGAAGGCTTTCCGCCCTAGCCTGCCGGGGCGCTTGTGTGCCGTGCCAGGTGATTTGCAGGGATAGTCCTGCGAACAGTAGCGCCAGCACAGCTGCTGGCACCGACACGATAGATCGTTCTCGTTCCCCGGCCACAACGATCAATAGTTCTTGCGATACAGGTCGAAAAGCGCTGCGCCCGTCAATAGCAGCAGATATATCGCGCTTTGGATCCCAATGCGGGCGAGGTCGGCTACGCCGCCCGTGTGATACATTAGCCATTCGCTTAAGGTAAAGCGGTCAAGGCTAGGGAGCACGAAAGCGAGGGCGTCGATTAGCCAGGCGATCACGCCCTGCGCGGTAGAGCTGGGATCGAGCAACGGGCCATGTCCCATCAGTTGTATGGCGCTGATGCTGCGCGCGAGAACATAAAACGCGGCTACCGCACTCAAGGCCAACACCGCTTGGTTAAAGGTGAAGAGGCACAAAAGGCTAAACGCACTGATTAGCAACAGCTCGCAGCTCAGCGAGATCGTCCACAACAGCACCTGTGCCGCGGGCACGTAGATGAATAGGGCCGAACCGACCATCAGCGCCAAGGCAACCGCCACTGTAGAGAACCCGCACAGCTTGCCTGCGAAGTACGCCGCACGGGGTATGGGCAAAGACAAGACCAGATCTGCTCCCTTGTCAGTCTGTTCCCGAAGCATACTCGTGGTCACAAAAAATGCGGTGATGAAAACGGCCGTGACGCGCAGCAGGGCGCCTAACACGCCGCTTTTGATCTCCACGCTTTCCGTGAGGGCGATCTCGCCCAGGAACTCAGCCAGGCTCAAGGCGGCGACGAGGACGCATAACACAAGCCACAGCAAGCGGTTGCGCACGCCTTCCAACACGGTGAACCAGCCGATGCTGAAGATGGTATGTAACATAACCGTGGGCCAATCAAGGAGCTATGGAGCAGCAGAAACGCGCGCGTAGTGTACAGCATCGAGTCTAGTTCGGTATTTTCTTTGAAGCCAGGCATTGGTGCGAAACATTCACGCGTTTGCCGCATCGCCGTCTCGGATGGCGGAGTGCGAGCTTGTATTTCGCATTTACTCCGAAAAGTGATTCGGAAATAAATCCTGGCTGCCGTCGAGGTGAGCCCCCTCGCGGTAGACCAAAAGGCTTACACCCGGCCTTAGGATCTGCCCGTCCACGACTTGGCCTATGACCAGATCGTGATCTCCTGCCGACACCTGATCACGCAGCCGGCAGTCGAAGTAGGCGAGGGCATTGGACAACACCGGGGCGCCGGTGGCTTTTCGGCACCAGGACATCCCGGCTAATTTATTGGCCCCTGCTGGCTGGCCAAAGTGTCTTGCCAAATTGATTGGGTGTAGATCCCATATTGATCTGATTTGATTGATGTTTTTATAGCCGAGGCGGGTCGGAGCTGACAATTTGTCGGGGCAGGACACGGTGAAGGGGCAGTGGACCTCTGGAATAATGTTCGGCGCGAATTCTAACCACTTCCGGAGGGCTGCCCCGATGCCAGTATTTCACACCGACAT
>JBOIEE010000160.1:0-4357 GCA_050740975.1 Gammaproteobacteria bacterium
GCTCGGCCTCGTTCGAGGCGACGCCCATTGCGGCGCCGCTCAAAACGTACGAAGGGCGCACCAGCACGGGGTAGCTTACTCTCTCCGCAAAAGCCCTGGCTTCCTGCACGGACACCAGCTCGCGCCACTCCGGCTGGTCGATTCCGAGCTTATCCAGTAGCGTTGAAAACTTATGGCGATCCTCCGCGTTATCGATGCTCTGCGGCGAAGTGCCCAGCACCTTCATCCCGGCCTGGTAGAAGCGCATAGCCAGGTTGTTGGGAACCTGCCCCCCCATTGAAATGATGATGCCCAGGGGCTTCTCTTTCTCATAGATCTCGCAAATCGTCTCGAAGCTCAGCTCATCGAAATACAAGCGGTCGCACTCATCGTAGTCCGTGCTAACGGTCTCCGGATTGTAATTGATTAAAACGGCTTCGAAGCCCAGCTTGCGGAGCGTCATCACCGCATTCACACAGCACCAGTCAAATTCCACGGAACTGCCGATGCGGTAGACGCCGGACCCCAAAACCATGACCGATTTCTTACCCGCGCCCTCGATGTCGTCGGATGATCCGTTGTAGGTCAGATAGAGGTAATTGGTTTGCGCGGGATATTCGGCTGCTAGAGTGTCGATCTGTTTGACGCACGGCCTAAGGCCGTAGTTGCGCCGGATTCGCAATACCTCATCCTCATCGCATTTCAAAATCCTGGCGATTTGCAAATCCGAGAAGCCGGCGCGTTTGGCTTCCAGCAGTGCGCCCTTTGGGCAGATGCCCCCAGCGTATCGTCCCAGCGCCTGCTCGATTTTCAGGACGTGCTGGATCTTGTAAAGAAACCAGCTGTCGATGTTGGTAAGCTCGTGGACTTCTTCGACGCTAAACCCCGATTGCAGAGCCGCGGCGACAGCGAAGATACGCTCGTCAGTTGGGTTGCTCAATTCTTTTCGCAGATCCTCGAAACGCATGTTCATGTTGTCGTTACCGGTGAGGCCGACCACCCCGATCTCGAGCATCCGCAGAGCCTTCTGCAGCGCCTCCTCAAACGAACGACCGATGGCCATCACTTCGCCAACAGACTTCATCCCAGAGCCGATGCGATTTGAGACGTGCCGAAATTTTTTCAGGTCCCAACGTGGAATTTTCACCACCACGTAATCAAGAGCCGGCTCGAAGCAGGCCATCGTGGTTTGGGTGATCGAGTTCCTGAGATCGGTCAAGCCAAAGCCCAGAGCCAATTTGGCTGCGATTAAGGCCAGTGGGTAGCCCGTCGCCTTCGAGGCCAAGGCTGAGCTACGAGACAAGCGTGCGTTAACTTCGATGACCCGGTAATCGCCGGTTTTAGGATCCAACGCAAACTGGACGTTGCATTCGCCGATGATGCCGATGTGGCGCACGAGGCGGATGGAGACCTCCCGCAGCATGTGGTACTCCCGGTTGTTGAGGGTCTGGCTTGGCGCCACCACGATGCTCTCGCCGGTGTGAATGCCGAGAGGGTCAAAGTTCTCCATATTGCAGACGGTGATGCAGTTGTCGTGTATGTCACGCACCACCTCGTACTCGACTTCCTTCCAGCCTTCCAGGTACTTTTCCACCAGGATCTGATGGGTGAAGGAAAACGCCTTACCCGCGAGATCGCGCACGTCTTCCTCGGTACCGCAAATTCCCGAACCGAGCCCGCCCAGGGCGTAGGCGATGCGAATCATGACCGGATAACCGATCGTCCTCGCCGTCTCCACAGCCTCCTCACCCGATTGGACCGCCACGCTTTTGGGCGTCAGCACGTCGATTTCTTGCAAACGATTGACAAACAGACCGCGGTCTTCGGTATCCTGAATGGCCTGCAGAGGACTGCCCAAAATACGCACGCCGTGTTTGTCCAGCACGCCGCTTTCAGCCATGGCCACGCCACAGTTAAGGGCCGTTTGGCCACCGAACGCTAGCAAGATGCCGTCCGGCCGCTCCTTTTCGATCACCTTTTCCACAAAGGTTGGATTCACTGGCAGGAAGTAAACCTTATGGACAAGATGCTCTGAGGTCTGAATGGTCGCGATGTTGGGGTTCACTAGCACGGCTTGGACCCCGAATTCCTTCAGCGCTTTGATCGCTTGGCTGCCGGAATAGTCGAACTCGCCAGCTTCCCCGATTTTAAGCGCGGAGCTGCCCAGGACGATTACTTTTTTGGGCAAATCCTGTAGCATTATTAGCTCTATTGAGATGGAGGGGTTAAAGCATTTCAATAAACTGATCAAAAAGGAACCCCGTATCAAGAGGTCCAGGCGAGGCTTCGGGGTGAAACTGCACGCTCAGGAAAGGCTTCGTCCGGTGTCGAATGCCTTCATTCGTGCCATCGTTGGCATTAAAGAACCAAGGATCCCAATTGGGGGGCAGCGTTTTTTCGTCCACGGCGTAGCCGTGATTCTGAGACGTAATGTAGCAGCGCTTGCTGCCCACGAGGACACACGGCTGGTTTTGACTCCGATGACCGTACTTCAGCTTGTACGTATCCGCTCCGGCCGCCAGCGCCAGAATCTGGCTGCCGAGACAAATTCCGAAAACAGGCGTGTCGTCACGTAGCGCACGCTCGATTCTGCCTATGGTAACCTCGCATATCTTGGGATCGCCGGGACCGTTGGAAATCAGAATACCGTCGTACGTCTCGTTCGAAAAATCCCAGTCCCAGGGTACGGCGAGAACCCTTACATCTCGTTTGAGGAGCGAGCGAATGATGTTGTGTTTGCAGCCACAATCGATAAGCAGAACACGCTTAGCACCTTCGCCATATTCCTTCGGCTGCTCAGGGGAGACCCGGGCAACTAGATTCTCGTGGTTTGGGTCAACGAACTCCACGTCCCGCTCCGGGAGGACGATTTTTCCCAGCGTACAGCCACGGTCACGCAGGTTCTGCGTCAGCTGACGCGTATCGACGCCACTTAGACCCGGTACGCTATTAGCGCGCAGCCAGGCGTCGAGGTTCGAGTCGCTATGCCAATGACTGAAATCCTTCGAGTGCTCGGAAACTACCAGACCTGTAATATGGACCCGCTGGGATTCGAAGTCCGACTCGAGTTGGCCGTTCTGCGGGCTGCGTGGCGGTACCCCGTAGTTTCCAATGAGCGGATAGGTCAGCACCAAGATCTGACCCTCGTACGACGGATCCGTAAAACATTCCGGATAGCCTACCATGCCCGTATTGAATACGACCTCGCCCGCCACCGAAGTCAGACTGCCGAACACTTCCCCAGTAAAAACTGAACCATCTTCCAGAACTAACTTTGCGATCATACTAAGTTTCTCCAGGCTTCGTCGCCACGTGGGCATGGAGCTTTGGACCGACGATTGACACCTCCCTCTTTGCGCGTTGATAAGCTGGGGCAACTCATCAAGGCTGGCGGCCTAGAAAGGCACCTACCCGGGTTACGCACGGGTCACCACGGCTGCTGAGTCGCTCCGCATGCTCATCCTGGAACGCAACGTGCGTAGTGCGGAACTTTAGAACCTCGAAAAGTTGGTTACTAAAGCCGTAGCGCTTTTGTCTGAAAAACACCGGGCCGGGGCTATCCAGCTTGATGCAGAGCGCAATGAATCCCATTAGCGGTAAAATCATGACCAGTTTTAACAGGGCAAGCGTCCGATCCTCGACCATCTTCAATACATACCTCAATACATACCTCTAGTCGGAAAGCAGTATATCAACGATAAACCTGCTCAGATAAGTGTACCGTTGGAAAGGGAATCCCGCCACATCGGGACACAGGTGACTGCGTACCGGCAGGATCTCTAGCCTGTGCCGGAGCGGATGCTTGGGATCCGGGATCCGCTCTTCGGCAGTCCACGGCAAGGCAATGAACGATGTCACCGATTCGCTGTTTCCCGAAGGGGCATCGGTCGTCCTCCTATCCTCGAAAACCCCCGAAGGGACCAACCCACCAGATATTTCCAGCAAAAAAGAGACTTGACCGTTATGCGAATTCAATTCGTAAGCGTTTATAATGTAATGAACTATAATGTTCTGTTAATAACATTGCATAATTTGGGTTTCTTGTTGCTCTCACTACTATGGTCCGAGGATTATGGTAGTGAGGTAGCGTATGGCAAAACGAGAAGCGTTGAGTCTGCCGGCAAAATGCGCGAGGAGCTGACACGCATTAGGTGCAGCCGCACCCAGCCGGCCGCGAAGGTTCGGCGGGCACAGATTATGTTGGACTACAGTGAAGGTAAACGTATTGCGCAGATGGCACGAGAGCTGGGGACCAACCGGCCGTTGGTCGAGCGGGCGCTTGACAAGGCGCTGAGCTTTGACCCGCTGCAGGCGCTCAACGACCTGCCGCGTCCTGGTCGTGCGCCGCACATTACCGATGATGCCAGGAGCTGGGTAG
>JBOIEE010000161.1:0-2927 GCA_050740975.1 Gammaproteobacteria bacterium
ACGACGGTAGCACTGCGACGGCGGTAAAGGATACTTCCGGGTGGCTCCCTGTCCTCTTGATGACGACGCCTAGGCGCCGTCGTTCATTCTATGTGAAGAACGGCGGACCTCCAGACCCATCGCCTCTCGGCACCCTCTGAGGCCCTCCGTTCTGAACTGCGGCGAGGGTGATGGTTATGACCAGCGTGTTTCAAGCGATACCGTGCGAACCGCAAGAAGAGCGCTATTACCGCCTGGTCGAGATGGCAGCCGAGGCGATCCTCATTACCAAGAACAGTCGCATCATCTACATCAATCCCGCCGGGCTGCGCCTGCTCGGGGCCAAGGACCCGCGGCAGATCCTCGGCAAATTCCCGCTCGCGGTCGTGCATCCGGATTATCATTCTATCGTCCAGGCGCGCAGCGAACGCTTGCTCAAAAGAAGGGAGGTCGCGTGCCCCTGCTGGAGCAGAAATGGTTGCGGCTCGATGGCAGCATCGTAGATGTCGAAGCGGCGGCCTCCTCCTATCGCGACCAGGACAGTTTTGCCATCCAAGTGATGGCGCGCGATATCACCGAGCGCAAAGAGGCGGAAGTACGGTTTCGCACCCTGGTCGAAGAGATCCCGGCGATCACCTACATTTCAAGCTATGAGCCCAACTTCCGAGCCGTCTATCAGAGCCCCCAAGTCGAGTCTCTGCTCGGATTCTCGGTCGAGGAATGGTATAAGCGGCCCGATCTGTGGGTACAGCAGCTGCATCCGGATGATAAGACGCCGGTTCTCGCGGCGTTTCAGCGCACTTACGCTGAGCTCGTTCCGTTTAGCGAAGACTACCGCTTGCTAACCAAGGATGGGGCGGTACTGTGGGTACACGATGAGACCCGTGTGGTCCTTGACCCGTACGGGGCCCCAAAGTGGATCCAAGGGGTGATGCTCGACATCACGGAACGCAAGCGCATCGAGCAAACCTTAAGGGAGAGCGAGAAACGTTATCGGGATCTGGCGCATAAGCTCGTGACCGCCCAAGAAGAGGAACGACGCCGCATAGCGGGCGAGTTGCATGACCAGATGGGACAGTACCTCACGGCGTTGCAGCTTGGGCTCGGGTCTTTGGAGCATTTGCTGTCCGATAACCCAACGGCGCGCGACTGCTTAGACAAGGTAAAGGGGATCACCGAGGAGATCGACCAGCAGGTAGATCGTCTCGCGTTGGAGCTCCGCCCTGCCGCCTTGGATCACTTAGGCTTACGCGAGGTTTTAGTGAACTACATCGAAGAGTGGTCACAGCGCAGCGGGATCCGAGTGGATCTCCAGTGCCGCGGTTTTAAGCAACGGTGGTGCTCAAACAAGCAGCCGCGCAAGTCCTCATCGGCGCCATTCGCATCGTAGCCGCCGGAGGCACTTACTTGGATCCGGAACTGGCCAGGCGTGTCCTCCATGGCTACTTGGGCCAGCAAGCGCCGCGGGGGCTTGCTCAGGAGGCCGAGGCTGAGTGAGCGCGAAGAAGAAGTGATACGGCTGATCACCTGGGGCAGAAGCAATAAAGAGATCGCGGCGCAGCTTGCTATCAGCATCAAGACCGTCGAGTATCATAAGGCGCGCTCCATGGAGAAGCTCGGCCTGTACAGCCGGGCAGACATCGTCCGCTATGCCGTCGGGCAAGGGTGGTTACAGGAGCTGTAGCGGGCCGTCCCTATCCTCGCGGCGCACGCCCCCAACCGTGCTCGTACCCGAGTGCAGGCCTAAGATCGGGTCCCCTCGGACTCAAAACACTAAGCAAGCCAGTAATCCAAGCGCGGCCGTCGCAACGCACGACTTAGTGAGTTTCCTAGCCCATTAGGGTTTTCCCCGGTCCCTTCCGCTCGTTGTCCTGATGGACAGGCGCGCAGCCAAGTGCGATGGTGCGCAGCAATCCGCCGCACAAGCGGCGAAGAGGCCAATCGTTTGAAAGCGTTGGTGGAGGATTTGTTATGAAGCGGATGTTGCACGTTGTGGCCGTGGCCCTGGCGGGACTTATGCTCGCCAGCTTTATTAGCGCCTGCGGGGGAGCGGGTGACATGGATGCACAGAAGGGTATGAGGGGTCCGTCGGACTTCTATCAGGACGGGTATGAGCCCGGTTCGGGCTATCCGTATACCAAGCCTAATAAATAACTAAAGGGACGGATCGGACATTCAGTCAATCCAGGCTGGAGCGTGGGGCGCTGGGCTGGTTAAAGCGGGTGACGGCGCTCCAAAAGGGACAGGGATTGCCGCAAAATAGAAGGATGGGCGATAAAGCCTACTTAGGCTTTATCCCTCCCTGACCGAGAACAAGCCCCCATGCTAAACAACATCAAGGCCACGATGAATGACCAGAAATACACCGCCTTAGCGTGACCCAGCGAGTGCTCAACGGATGCAGGACGCTTGGCCCGTTTTATCCCGAGGAGCAACAACCCCTGATTCGCGCAATCCGCTACGGAATGTATGGCTTCTGCCAACATCGCGCTGGAACCCGTGGAAACCGCAGGCATAGAGCTTAGCCAGCGCGATAGCCGCATTAGCACCGAGCTCGTAGAGGAGGCATCTTATGCGGTTACTGAGGCATGTCCTAGTTGTGGCGTTGGTTACTCTTGGGAGTAAAGCGCTGCCCGAAACCAGCTACTATTTCCAAACAGCCGCCGGACATCTCGATCTGATGCGCCGCACCGTTCCCATTCATGAATTGCTGTCCCGCGACGATATACCCCGGGAGCTTAAACGGCGCTTGCAGCTGGTATTGGAACTCCGAGAGTTTGCCTCACAGGCACTCGCCCTACCTTCCTTTGGCGTGACCAGGACGGAACGTGGGTGCCGCCCACGATGGTTACCGAAGAGTTGTCGCCCGCAAAGGCAAGCGGGAGATATACCGTCTGCAACACGAGCGAAGTCGCCCCTGCCGTACCAATATCAAAAAGGTAATCGCC
>JBOIEE010000162.1:0-8727 GCA_050740975.1 Gammaproteobacteria bacterium
CCCACGAACACATTCGCGGCCGCCGCCAGAGCCGCGGCGCCCCCGATCCCCAAAGGCTTTTCAAGCAGGGCGGAAATACCTCGCACCACGATGGGCAAAATGCGCCAGTACATTAGCAGCGACGTGAGCGCACTGATGACAATGATCAAAGGCAGGGCGCGAAAAGCGAGCACAAAGCTCACGCCCGGCGGCCTCTCTTCGAAAGGCAGCGGAGCGCCGCCGAGATAGCCGAAGACAAACGAGGTGCCGGCTTCGGTCGCCCCTTGCAGCGCCAGCACGCTTTGGTTAAGTACCGAAAATACTTGGCGTAGCGGGGGGAATTTAAGAAACACTAGAGCGATCCCAAGTTGAATCGCCCCCGCTGCCAAAGCCATGCGTACCCGGGCGCACGATCGCTTTTCGCTCAGAAGCGAAAATCACCGCCAGTCCCAAAGCACTTTGCAGCTTGGGGGCGATATCATGCATCATCAGGTTGAGATCAGGTCTGATCATCGAGTGGTTGTTGCCGCCCTTATATCACGTTTGCGGGCCGGATCGCTTGGGACTTCTACCTGACAAACTGTATTTGGCAGGACTGCCCAAGCCGGGTATCCTTAATGGGGAGAAACAAGTTTCCACAATACCATCGGGATTCGTCCCAAACGGTGCCACATGCTGAGTACTAAAACCGAAATGACCCGTTTTGTCTTCATCACCGGCGGGGTGGTGTCCTCTTTGGGCAAAGGGATCGCCTCGGCATCGCTCGGCGCCATCCTAGAGGCACGAGGTCTAAAGGTGGCGCTGGTGAAGCTCGACCCTTACATCAACGTCGATCCGGGGACCATGAGTCCCTTTCAGCACGGAGAGGTCTTTGTCACCGAAGACGGAGCCGAAACCGATCTGGATCTGGGCCATTACGAGCGCTTTGTGCGAACGAAAACCAGCCGGAACAACAATTACACGGCGGGACGCATATACGCCAACGTGATCCGCAGGGAGCGCCGGGGTGATTACCTCGGGGGCACGGTGCAGGTCATCCCCCATATTACCGATGAAATAAAGGCGTGCATTCAGAAAGGCGCCGGTGATGCCGAGGTGGTCATGGTGGAGATCGGCGGCACGGTGGGCGATATCGAGTCGCTGCCGTTTCTGGAGGCCATTCGCCAGATGCGGGTGGAACTGGGTTCGGGCCGCACGCTGTTCATCCATTTAACCTTGGTGCCCTATATCGCCTCTGTTGGAGAGATTAAAACCAAGCCCACGCAGCACTCGGTCAAAGAGCTGCGATCGATCGGTATTCAGCCCGATATCCTGCTGTGCCGTGTCGACCGCCCCCTGCCGGCCGCGGAGTGCCGCAAGATAGCCTTGTTTACGAATGTGGAGGAGCGCGCCGTGATCGCCGCCATCGATGTGCGCAACATTTATGAGATCCCCTTGCGCTTACACCAGCAGAAGCTAGACACCATCGTCGCTGAAAAGCTGGGTTTGAATGTGCCGGAGGCCGATCTCAGTGAGTGGGAGGCTGTCATCGAGAGCATGGAGCATTCCCAGGCGGAAGCGACAGTGGCCATGGTCGGTAAGTATGTGGATTTGGCGGATTGCTACAAATCGCTGTCTGAAGCGTTGTCCCACGCCGGGCTCAAGACGCGCACCCGGGTACACATCAAGTATGTCGATTCGGAAACCATCGAGAGCCAAGGGGTGGCCAGCCTGGAGGATGTGGATGCGATCCTGGTTCCAGGCGGATTTGGCGCCCGCGGCATTGAGGGAAAGATAGCGGCCGCGCGTTTTGCGCGCGAGCGTGGTCTCCCCTATCTCGGCATATGCCTTGGGATGCAAGTGGCGGTAATAGAATTCGCGCGCCATATCGTGGGCTTGATAGCCGCCCACAGTACGGAGTTCCAGCGCGACACCAGGGATCCGGTGATCGCCTTGGTTACAGAATGGAAGGCGCTGGATGGACGCATCGAGCAGCGTGACGAGTCCTCTGATCTGGGCGGCAGCATGCGGCTTGGCGGACAGGTATGCCGACTCAGCAATGGAACGTTGATCCGGTCAATTTATGGCAAGGAGGAGATCATCGAGCGCCACCGTCACCGTTATGAGGTCAACCCCGGTTACCTAGACGCATTGCAAGGGGCCGGGATGCGCATCGCTGGAACATCGGCCGATGGAGAGCTGGTGGAGATGATCGAGCTCGAAGGCCACCCGTGGTTTGTGGGTTGCCAGTTCCACCCCGAATTTACCTCTACTCCCCGCGACGGGCACCCGCTATTCACCAGCTATATACGCGCAGCTATGCAGCAGCGCAGCCGCTTATCGTCTGCTCCAAAAAATGCGCTTGTTTGACTTCGAGATCGGGGGATCGGCTCCCTTTTTTCTGATCGCCGGTCCCTGCGTCGTCGAGAGCAAGTCGCTGGTTTTGGAGACTGCTTGGGCGCTAAAGGAAATCACCGGCGCGCTTCAAATCCCCTTCGTGTTCAAGGCGTCTTACGACAAAGCCAACCGCACCTCGCACAAAAGCTTTCGTGGATTGGGTCTCGAGCAAGGGCTTTCGATCCTGCAAAACGTAAGGGAACAGGTGGGCGTGCCGGTGCTCACCGATGTACATGAAGACTCCCCGCTTGAGGAAGTTGCAGCGGCTGTGGATATGTTGCAAACGCCCGCGTTTTTGTGTCGCCAAACCGGCTTCATCCAAAACGTGGCCCGCTTGGGTTTGCCCGTAAACATCAAGAAGGCCCAATTCCTCGCGCCCTGGGACATGAGCCCGGTGGTTGAGAAAGCGCGGGCGGTGGGCAACGAGCACATACTGGTTTGTGAGCGCGGGAACTGCTTCGGATACAATTATCTGGTGTCGGACATGCGCTCCCTGGTCATCATGCGCGAAACGGGTTGCCCGGTGGTTTTTGATGCAACGCATTCTGTTCAGGTGCCCGGAGGGCGGGGGGATGCGTCCTCTGGCCAGCGCGAGTTCGTGCCGGCGCTGTCTCGGGCAGCGGTCGCCGTCGGGGTCGCGGGCTTGTTCATGGAGACACACCCCGATCCCGATCGGGCGCTTAGCGACGGGGCGAATTCCTGGCCTTTAGGACAGATGCGCGCTTTGTTAGAGATGCTGAAGGCTATCGACGCACAAGCAAAGTCTGCGGCGTTCTGATAATCAAGAGCAAAAACTCGATGTCAGAAATCAAAGAGATCCACGGCAGAGAAATCCTCGATTCCCGCGGCAATCCCACCGTGCAGGTCGACGTCCATACGAAAACCGGCGTAGTGGCCACAGCGGCCGTCCCTTCCGGCGCTTCTACCGGGGAACGGGAGGCAATCGAGCTGCGCGACGGTGATCCTCGACGATATCTCAGCAAGGGGGTGCTGCGGGCGGTGGCCAATGTCAACGGAGTCATTCAAAGCGCCTTGCTGGGCCATGAGGTCTCCGATCAGCAGAGCATCGATCAAATCATGATCGATTTGGACGGGACGCCGACCAAGGCCGGTCTGGGAGCCAATGCCATTCTCGGAGTGTCGCTAGCTACCGCCAGGGCGGCCGCGGCCGAGGCGGGTGTGCCCCTGTACCGCCAGTTGGGCGGCGATGGCCCGTTCAAGATGCCGCTGCCGATGATGAATATCATCAACGGCGGCGCACATGCGGACAATAAAGTTGATTTCCAAGAATTCATGATCGTACCCGTCGGCGCCGCGAGCCTGCGCGAGGCGGTGCGTTATGGCGCGGAAGTCTTCCATGCGCTCAAAAAGGTTCTTCGCCAGCGGGGTCTCAACACAGCCGTAGGGGATGAAGGCGGATTCGCCCCGGACTTTGAATCCAATGAGGCAGCCGTCGAAGCGATCTTGCAGGCAATCCAGGCGGCCGGGTTTAGGGCTGGAAAAGATATCTTGCTGGGACTGGATGTTGCGAGCTCCGAATTCTACAGAGACGGGCATTACGTTCTGAGCTCCGAGAACAAACGCTGTTCGTCTGCGGAGTTTATCGAGATCCTGGCCGACTGGGTGAAAAAATACCCCATCATCACCATAGAAGACGGAATGGCGGAGAACGATTGGGAGGGCTGGCGTCTGCTAACCAAACGGCTGGGTAAGCAGGTACAGCTCGTGGGCGATGACCTTTTCGTGACCAACACGGGTATCTTGAAAAGCGGAATAGAAAAAAACATTGCTAACTCGATTCTGATTAAGGTCAATCAGATAGGAACCTTGAGCGAGACCCTCGCCGCTATCGACATGGCCAAAGCGGCCCACTACACCGCGGTGGTGTCGCACCGCTCCGGCGAAACAGAGGACACCACCATTGCGGATCTGGCCGTGGCTACGAGCTGCGGCCAGATCAAGACCGGCTCCTTGTCCCGTTCCGACCGAGTGGCCAAATATAACCGCTTAATCGTGATCGAGGAGGAGTTGGGGAGCGATGCGTCCTACCCCGGGGCGGAAGCGTTTTACAATCTTGCGCCCACCGTTCCAAAGCGCTGGTCGTAGCGTGCTCGCGGTCCTCGGCCGATGAGAGTCCTCGCCGTGGTCTTAATGCTGTTGCTGGTCGCGTTGCAATGCAAACTTTGGCTGGGCGAGGACGGCTTGCAGGAGATCTGGGAGCTCAGACGGGCCATCGAATCGCAGCAAGCGGAGAACAAGCGGTTAAGTGAGCGAAACCAAGGGCTGGCGGCCGAGGTGGCGGATCTAAAACACGGTCTGGAGGCCGTGGAAGAGCGCGCGCGCAGCGAAATGGGGATGATAAAAAAAGGGGAAGTCTTCTACCACATCATCGATGAGGAGGCGGGTGATCCCAAGCGCCGACCATGACTAAACGGCGTTACTGGGCAGTGATCCCGGCTGCCGGCAGCGGCGCCCGAATGCAAGCGCCGATCCCCAAGCAGTATCTGATGCTGGGGGGGAAAAAGCTCATCGAGCACACCTTAGAGCGGCTTGGCAATCACCCCTGGATCTCCGGCGTGGTAGTGGCACTAGCAGCGCACGATCCGTTGTGGCAAGAGGTGCGCTTAAGCTGCCGTGCGCCGGTGATGCGGGTAACCGGAGGATTGGAGCGGTGTCATTCGGTGCTAGCGGGTCTCGTTCGCTTGCACGATGTCGCTCACTCCGCAGACTGGGTGTTGGTGCATGACGCCGCCAGACCTTGCCTGCCTCAGCAAGATCTCGACCGCCTGATCGCTGAGCTCTCAGATCACCCCGTGGGCGGCCTGCTGGCGCTACCCGTGCGCGACACCATGAAACGTGACGACGGACAGCGAACGGTCACGGCTACCGTAGAGCGCGAGGGGCTGTGGCACGCGTTGACCCCTCAGATGTTTCGCTATGGCGCGTTACGGGAAGCATTAGAGGCGGCAATCGCCATGGATCGGATAGTGACCGATGAAGCCCAAGCCATGGAGCTTACGGGTGCTCAGCCCCGTTTAGTGGAAGGAAGCGCCGACAACATCAAAATCACCCGCCCTCAGGACCTCGCCTTGGCAGAACTCTGTCTTCGTCTGCAGCAGGAGATGCCGGAATGCGCATAGGGCACGGATATGATGCCCACCGTTTCAAGACCGGCGGTCGGCTGGTTCTGGGTGGGGTTACCATTCCTTACGAGAAGGGCTTAGAAGCTCACTCCGACGGTGATGTTCTGATCCATGCGATCTGCGATGCCCTGTTAGGCGCAGCGGGGTTGGGCGATATCGGAAAGCACTTTCCCAATACCCGCGAGGGGCTCAAGGGCGTAGACAGTCGAGTTCTGCTGCGGCGGGTCGCCGGTCTGCTGCATGAGAGGGGTTTTGGCGTCGCCAACGTCGATGCGACCATCGTCGCGGAAGCGCCGAAAATAGCGCCTTTTGTCGCAGAGATGCGGGTGCGTTTGGCGGCCGATCTCGGGCTCGATCCGGATCGCATAAATGTTAAGGCGACCACTACCGAAGGGATGGGATTTACCGGCGAAGGACAGGGAATGGCCGCTTACGCCGTTGCTCTTTTGAGTGTCTAGACCCCGTCAAATTGCGGGTGACGGGGGTTTGGCGGTAACGCCATTAATGCGCCACACCCTGGCCTTGGTAACGGTGGCTTTAGAGCAGGATCGAGCGCGAAGTGTGAGTTATTCCCCGTTTCCCCCCAACTTCGCATACTGGCATGTTTCTCGCGTCGACCCAGGCGACTGGCGGACATTAAGAAGGCACAACGATGAGGACATACCTAAAAAGCCTGAACTTGGGTTCGACCCTATTCGCTCTAGTGGCGGTAGCCATCGCGATCACCGTCATTCTCACAGACCTGTAGCACAGGCCCAACTGACGGAACCGCCACCTGCGGCCCAAACGCCAAACGCAGCCGCTAAACGCACTCGGCGAGCTTGTGAGCCGCCGTAGCTGATCGGCAATAGAATTCTTGCCCAGGGGCAGCGGCGATCCCGGCCGGAGCTTTGTTCCGCTAGGGCCGGGCGTGCCGCATGAAGCCTTTTACCACTGGCTCTTCGGACCATCCCCGCCGGGCGCCCTCAGAACCTTTAAGGGCCTAGCATTCCGCCTAGCATTCCCGCTCGGCTCCCCGACTCATTCGCGCTTGGACGCCTCTTTTTTTTCTTGCTTCTCTCGTCGGCGCTTCTCCGCATCGGTCTCTTTCGACGGATCGCGCATCATCAAGGAGAAGCCCCAACAAAAGACCAGTAACAAGCCCATCGCAAATCCAAATCCAATCAAGATAAAAATATCTGGGTTCATGGCGAAACCCTCTTTTATCCCGCGCAGCAGGACAGTTGTTTCACTTCTTTGGTGAAGGTCTGGGCGCAGCGCTAGAAACAGAAAACTCCGAAGCTACTTTAGGTTATGGACTTTATCGGACTATTTAGCAAGTGTGTTTGGTGCCGATGGCCGGACTCGAACCGGCACGGCTTTCGCCACTGCCCCCTCAAGACAGCGTGTCTACCAATTCCACCACATCGGCATTTCGCAAAAAGCCCACGTTCACGGCTTTTTTTGCTGGCTGTTCCCCAGTTGCTCGGTAACTCCCTACACCACAGAACGCTTGGGCGTGTAATGCTATCCGACCAGCCGTCCGATTGGAACGAGTACTGCGATTAATCCGAACGGCCCGACGAAGCGGGAATACCGAACACTGTTTGTGATTCGGAAAATTCCACGGATGGAATTTTCGAAGTGCCTATTAACTACTTTGGCATCTCTGGCATGTCAGCAGGCTGAGTTTCTGCTGGTTTGGCCGCTTCCGCCGCGTCACTTTGGCTCTCAGGAACCGCTTGGCTCGGCGCCTTGGGCTCAGATGGCCCATCGCTACCCGCCGAGGCAGAGACGCTGGGTGCGGTTTGTGCTTTGCCCGCGTCTTGTGCCTGCTTTGCTTTCGCACCCTCTCGGTCGGTTTTCCCGGTTTCCTGCCAATTCATGTCTTGCACCTCAAACAGGGGTTGATCCATCAGGCTCTTGCGTTCAGACACGCGGGTGGTCAGGTAGCCCAAGGCCATGATATTCGAAAAGAACATGATGGCGAGGATCGCCGTAGTGCGGCTTAGAAAGGAGGCGGACCCGCGCGCGCCAAAAATGGTCGAGGACCCCCCGCTCCCAAAAGCGGCGCCCGCATCAGCCCCTTTGCCTCGTTGGACCAGGATCAAACCAACCAAGACAAAGGCAATAAGTACGTGCAAAATGGTCAAAATCGTTAGTAGCATTTTTCCTCCGATGAGGCCGCGGCCCGGCAGATGGCGAGAAATTCGTTCGCCAGTAGAGAGGCGCCCCCAATTAGCCCGCCATCGATATCTGGCATTCTGAATAAATCGACTGCGTTAGATGCTTTTACGCTTCCACCATATAAAATGCGCGCCCTGTTAGCGCTTGCTTCATCGTGCCCCGCTAACAGCTTGCGGATGAATGCGTGGACGGCCTGGGCTTGGGAGGGCGTGGCCGTTTTGCCGGTCCCGATGGCCCAAACCGGCTCGTACGCGATCACGGCGTTTTGAAAGACAGGTCCTCCCATGTGGCTCACTACCGCGAGCAGTTGTCTACGCACAACCTCTTCTGTTTTAGCGGCTTCACGCTGTTGCAGGGTTTCGCCCACACAAAGAATAGGTATGATCCCCTCCTTTACCGCTAGAGCGAATTTTAGCGCAATGAGCTCGTCGCTTTCATGGAATATCTGCCGGCGCTCGGAATGGCCGATGATCACGTAGCGGCAGCCGTAGTCTACCAGCATGGCGGCGGATACCTCACCGGTAAACGCCCCGTGCGCCTCGTGGCAGAGATTTCGCGCTCCCAGCGTTATGGCCGTGTGCCCGGTCAGGAAATCCGAAACAAAGGGCAGATAGACAAAAGGCGGACACACCGCTACCTCAACCGACTCGACAGCCGGCATGCTTTGGGTGATCCCCTGCAGCAGGACTTTGATGCTGGCCAAGGTCCCATTCATCTTCCAGTTGCCGGCTACCAAAGGCTTGCGCAATCTAGGTCCTCTCTGCTCATCTTTGCGGCGGCAAAGCTTACCGAGTGTAGAGCGGCAAATCAATTTCTGGAGAAGATCACGTGAAGATCACGGTTCCAGTCGAGTACGAGAAAAGGGGTCAAGTCTCCCATCTTTCACTCCATCTTTTTGATCACACGACCTGTGCCGGTGAACGGGCAACCAGCGCAACCAGACCTTGCATGAACTCTAGCGGGGACATCGCGATAGGGTAGTAGCGCGTCGTGGTAGGGGCTTTTGAGTTGGAGCACGACATCTGATCCTTTACTGTTTTTTATGTCTATATCAGTCTTATGG
>JBOIEE010000163.1:0-18260 GCA_050740975.1 Gammaproteobacteria bacterium
CTCGCGAGCTGTCTTGAAACGGTGACCAAGACAGCGCTTCCTAAATTCGACAGTGGCGATTACACTTCGGCGCTGGTCGAGTTGGCCAGGCTTAAAGAAAGCGTCGATCAATTTTTCGATCAGGTGATGGTCCTGTGCGATGACGTGAAGCTGCGAGCAAACCGCTTAGCGCTTTTGCATACCATGAGCGAGCTGTTTCTGCGGGTAGCCGACATCGCGCGCCTGCAGGTCTAAGTGCATGTCTTTGCTCATCCTGGACCGCGACGGGGTGATCAATGAGGAATCAAACAACTTTATTAAAGAGCCCGAGGAATGGCGCCCGATACCCGGCAGCCTGGAAGCGATCGCGAGTGCCTATCGCCAGGGTTTCCGCATCGTCGTGGTCACGAACCAATCGGGCTTAGGCCGCGGAGCGCTGGATATCGACGCATTAAACCGCATTCATAAGGAAATGCATCGGCAGGTCATCACGGCGGGGGGGCTCATCGATGCCATTTTCTTCTGTCCGCACACACCCGAAGATCGCTGCGCATGCCGCAAGCCCAATCCCGGCCTGTACCTGGAACTGGCTAAGCGCTTGGGGGTGTCATTGACGGGCGTGCCGGCGATCGGCGATAGAGCGAGTGACATCGAGGCCGCCAAGCGCGCCGGCGCCGCTCCCAGGCTGGTCAAAACCGGCAGAGGATGTGCAACCCTCGCGAGCGACTTCGGTTTGGATAAGGTGCTCGTTTATCCCGATCTAGCGGCGGCGGTGCGCGAGCTGGTGGGGGAGTCGCCGTGATTTGGGTTCGTTCTATCGTATTCTACCTCGCGGCGACTTTAGTCGTGGTCTTCTTTGGCCTGCTGGGTGTCTTCCTGCGTCCGTTCTCTCCATTCCTGCGGCATTATCTGGTCACGCGCTGGACCCACTTTACCCTGTGGTGGCTTGAGAAGTGTTGCCATCTCCGCTATCGAGTCACGGGTCGGGAAAACATCCCGAAAGGTCCCGCGGTCATCCTGGCAAATCATCAATCGGCGTGGGAAACCTTGGCGTTTCAAGCCATCTTTCCCTCTCATGTGTGGGTGTTGAAGCGCAACTTGCTCTGGATACCGTTTTTTGGCTGGGGTTTGGCGGCACTTAGCCCTATCGCCATCCGCCTGAATGGCGGCACACGTGCGCTGCGTCAGGTACTGACTCAGGGCACAGATCGCCTGCGCCGCGGGTTTTGGGTCCTCATCTTTCCCGAGGGTAGGCGCGTGCAGCCCTCAGAAACACGAGACCATGCGGGCGGGGGGGCCGCCCTGGCGAAACATGCCCGATGTCCGGTTGTTCTGGTTGCCCATAACGCGGGGCTGTTTTGGGCCAGAAGATCGGTGCTAAAACGTCCAGGCGTTATCGATGTCGTCATCGGTCCCGTCTTGGATCCGCAGCATAAGAGCGCGAGGCAGATCACGGAAATAGCCCAGGAATGGATTGAAAAGACGTCCAAAAGTTTGCTTTCAGGGCCGCCGGGTAGCGAGCGCGTTTCGTATCGAGACAACGAGCAGGCCACGGAAAAGCAGGACGTGTCGGGAGCGAGTGTGGACTAGCAGCCTGCCTAGTAGGTTCTTCCTAAGTCCGACAGGCGGCTAGTGCTCGAAAGGCTGTGATAACAATCGCCAAAACCCGGTAACTCGTTCTTGGCCGAAGCCGAGCAAGCCGATCCGCATGTTGCGGTGTCCGCTCTCGGGCTGCGCGTTGTAGGTGTGAAACAGCCGATCCCACCACGGCAGGAAAGAACCAAAATTGCTATTCAGCTCATGCTCCTTGATCGAGTGATGAACCCGGTGCATGTCTGGCGTCACGACCCCGAGCCGCAGCCATGCATCGAGCCGTTCTGGGATCTGCACATTGCTATGATTAAAAACTGCGCTTAGGTTCAGCATCAGCTCATAGGTGATCACCGCGAGCACGGGCGCGCCCAGGAACACCACGGCGCTCATCTTGATCGCCATCGAAAGCGCGATCTCGATCGGATGGAAGCGCACCCCCGTGCTAAAATCGAGTCGAGATCCGTATGGTGAACCCTATGCACCCGCCATAGCCAAGGAGCATTATGGAACGCGATGTGTTGCAGGTAAATGATGAGATCCAAGGCCACCACGCAGACCAGAAACGCGGCCCAAGCAGGTGCCCCGATCCGATTGAACAGCCCCCAACCCTCTGCGGTCGCTAAGCCAGCCACGGCGACCGCTGCTACCGGGAACAGCAGCCGCAATACCAATACGTCTACGACCAATAAGCCCAAATTAGCCGGCCAGCGGATCCCTGGTGCCAGCTTGAGCGGACGACGCGGTGCTTTTCGCTCCCATACGCCCATGGCGGCGGCGAGGCACAAGAACGCACCCAAGCGCAGCGTGTTCTCGTGTTGGATCATAAGCTCAAGCATTAAACATTGAGATCTCGCTATGAGTTTCCCCTCCCTCGGTTCGTATCCCAGCTATCGGCCGCGGCGCATGCGCCGCAGCGAGTTCTCCCGCCGCTTGATGCGCGGATCTGTGCTAACGGTCGATGACTTAGTCTATCCCGTGTTCGTGGCCGAGGGCACGGCACACAGAGAGGCTATTTCCTCTATGCCCGGTATAGAGCGCTTGAGCATCGATGAGTTGCTAAACGAAGCCGGCGAGCTGGTCGATCTTGGGATCCCCGCGATTGCGATCTTCCCCTGTGTCGGTCCAGGATCCAAGAGCACCGATGCCGAGGAGGCTTATAATCCCCAGGGCTTAGTTCAGCGCACGGTGCGTGCCGTAAAGATGGCCTATTCCGCCTTAGGTATTATAACCGATGTCGCGCTGGATCCGTTCACCACCCACGGCCAGGACGGCCTGGTCGATGACACCGGTTATGTGGTCAACGACGAAACCGTGGAGGTGCTGGTTAAGCAGGCGCTTTCCCATGCCGCCGCAGGCGCGGACGTCATCGCCCCTTCGGATATGATGGACGGACGCATCGGCCAGATCCGCCAAGCTTTAGAAGCCCATGGTTATGTCAACACCCAGATCCTCGCCTATTCGGCCAAGTACGCTTCCCATTTCTATGGCCCTTTTCGCGACGCCGTAGGCTCCGCGACCAGTCTCGGCAGCGGCGACAAACACAGTTACCAGATGGACCCCGCCAACGGGGACGAGGCGTTGCGGGAAGTTGCCTTAGACATCCAAGAAGGGGCGGACATGGTCATGGTCAAACCCGGAATGCCCTATTTGGATGTTGTGTGGCGCATCAAGCAAGCGTTCCATAGGCCTACCCTGGTCTATCAGGTGAGCGGTGAATACGCCATGATCATGGCGGCGGTACGCCAGGGGTGGCTTGAGGAACGGGCCGCGGTGCTGGAATCCCTCATTGCTTGCAAGCGAGCCGGTGCCGATGCCATAGTGACCTACTTCGCGAAGCGCGCGGCCGCGTGGCTGAGGGGGTGAGTTCCTATGATCCTGCAATCGGATGTGGGAGCAGGTCGTGGTTAAGCTATATAATTTATTGTTTTTATATGGTTATGTTTCTGTCGCCGGGACAGCGATCGGATCTCCCGCCGAGGATGCAGCGCCAGTAAGCGGCGATCCCCGATCCTATCTGGAATTTGTGGCCAATTTAGACGGCAAGCGCACTATCCTAAGCGCGGGAGGCCGGCTACAGTCGATCAAGAACAATCATCGTTCAAAGACTATTCGCTATCGCCTGATTCGCCATATCGCCGGCAAGCCTCAGCCCAGCTTCACAGCCGGCAGCGTAGGACCAGCGGGGCAAACGAGTGCTTTGGGTTGCGATCAGGTCGACGGCCAGGATCAAAGCTGGCGGCTAGAGTCAGCCCGATATGTTGACTGAACGGGGGGCTCGCTTGTCACGCGAGTAGCGATCGCGTCCGTTACCCGGCAAGGCCAAAAGCGCGAATTCGCTTAACACCTGGTGGTACACCTCGCGTTTGAACCGGACGACGCTTTTCAGCGGTTGCCAATAGCCAACCCATTGCCAGCCGTTAAATTCAGGCCGCTCCGATGCCCCCAGGAAGACATCATCATCCTCACCTAGGAAGTGCAGCAGATACCAGATCTGCTTCTGTCCCACGCATACGGGTTTCTTGTCATAGCGGATGAACTGGTCCGGCAAGCGGTAGCGCAGCCAGTGCTTGGTATAGCCAAGCACCCGTACCTGACTGGGGAGCAAGCCCACTTCCTCTTTCAATTCCCGATACATAGCCAGTTCCGGGGTTTCATTGGGTTTTATCCCCCCTTGCGGAAACTGCCACGCGTCCATCCCGAAACGCCGGGCCCAAAACACTTGGCTATCCTGATTACTCAGGATAATACCTACGTTGGCCCTGTACCCGTCTGAGTCAATCATCGTAGGATCCTTCAGACACTTCAACGGCTATTATTTCTGATCCCGGCGGACACATCAATCACTACGCAATTGGGGCCAGGGTTACCAGCATCAATCGAGTAAGGCCCGAACGGCGTCTCGTTCCTGTTCCAGCTCTTCCCGCGTCCTATCCAACCGGGACTGACTGAGGGCGTCTATCCGCAATCCCTGCACGATCTGATACCTGCTATCCTGGGTGGTCACCGGGTAGGAAAACACCAGTCCTTCGGGGATCCCATAACTGCCGTCGCTCGCTACGGCCATGCTGGTCCAGTCATCCGGCGGCGTTCCCCGCACCCAGTCCCGAATGTGCTCGATGGCGGCGTTTGCCGCCGATGCGGCGCTGGATGCGCTACGGGCGTCGATGATCTCGGCACCACGCTTGGCGACGCGGGGAATGTATTCCCCTTCCAGCCAGTCCCGGGTGACTAAGGATTTAGCCGGTTGGCCTTTGACGGTAGCGTGGCTAAGATCGGGATATTGGGTGGTGGAATGGTTGCCCCAAATACAAACCTTTTTGATGTCGCCGATGGTCACCCCCGCTTTTTTCGCCAATTGCGCAAGCGCACGGTTGTGGTCTAGGCGGGTAAGGGCAGAAAACTGGCTGGGCGACAGATCCGGAGCGCTGTTGAGGGCGGTGAGGGCGTTGGTGTTTGCTGGATTACCGACCACCACGACCTTGACATCGCGGCTGGCTCGCTCGTTCAGCGCCCTGCCTTGCACCTTGAAAATCCCGGCGTTAGCGGTGAGCAAGTCACCGCGCTCCATACCGGGACCGCGCGGCCTCGCCCCAACCAAAAGTGCATATTCTGCCCCGTCGAAAGCTACCTTGGGGTCATCCGTGACCACGATATCCGCCACCAGCGGGAAGGCGCAATCCTCCACTTCCATGACTACTCCTTGCAATGCTTTAATCGCCGGCGTGATCTCCAAGCAGCGCAGCACCACCGGCTGGTCGCTTCCCAGCATCTCGCCGGCGGCGATCCGAAACAGCAGCGAATAAGCGATCTGACCGGCAGCCCCTGTGACGGCCACCTGTGCGGCTTGTTTCATTAGCTCTTATCTCCCCTCGCTCGTTTAGGGAACCTCTGCAAAAGTTACTGCGCGGCCCATCTGCTTTGTCGCGTGCTCGCTCGTCGCTCGCCTATCTAACTGATATGTCTCGCGACTCGCTCCGCGGCTTCGCGCATCTGGGCCTGCTCGTGACACTTTTGCAGAGGTTGCTTAGTGATGTCATCTTTCGTCTAAAGGTACATATTCTCGGCGGTCGGACCCAATATAGAGCTGACGCGGCCGCCCAATTCGGAAATCTGGATCGGTGATCATCTCCATCCATTGCGCTATCCACCCGGCGGATCGGGCGAGCGCGAACATGACGGTGAACATACGGGTGGGGATCCCAAGCCCCTTAAGAATAATCCCGGAATAAAAATCAACGTTTGGATAGAGCTTGCGCTCGATGAAATACTGGTCTTCCAGGGCGATACGTTCCAGCTCCATAGCGATTTCGAAAAGCGGTTGCTCGGCCCCTGTGCCCATTTCATCCAAAACATCGTGACAAGCCTGGCGGATTATCGTGGCACGCGGATCGAAGTTCTTGTACACGCGGTGACCGAAGCCCATGAGGCGGAAGGGATCATTTTTGTCTTTGGCTCGATCGACATAAGTCCTTATGTTCTTCGGGTCTGCGATTTCCTCCAGCATCAGGATCACGGCCTCGTTGGCGCCGCCGTGGGAGCGGCCCCAAAGCGTAGCGCACCCGGCCGAAATGCACGCGAAGGGGTTGGTCTCCGCACTCCCCGCTAAGCGCACCGTAGAAGTGCTGGCGTTCTGCTCGTGGTCGGCGTGCAGGATCGCCAATAACTCTAGCGCCCGTACCGCCTTAGGATGGGGCTCGTAGGGCTCGCTCGGCCGCGCAAACATCATGTTTATAAAATTCTCCATGTAGCCCAGCGAGTTATCTGGGTATACGAACGGCTCGCCCAGACCGTATTTGTAGCATTTCGAAGCGATATTCGGCATCTTGCCGATCACCATTTGGGCTGTATGCTGGCGGTGTTCCTCATCAAAGATGTCGATCACCTCGTGGTAATACGAAGCCATCGCCCCGGTGACGCCCACCATGATGGACATAGGGTGCGCATCATAGCGGTAGCCGCCGTAGAACTTAATCAAATGCTCGTGCACCATACACTGCTCCTTGACCGAGCTTTCGAACTGCTGCATTTGGGCCGGTGTAGGTAACTCCCCGTGGATCAGTAAGTAACAGATCTCGAGGTAGGAGCCATGTTGGGCTAACTGTTCAATCGGGTAGCCGCGGTGCATCAAGATTCCCTTTTCGCCATCGAGGTAGGTGATGGCGCTGCGGCAACTGGCTGTGGTCAGATAGCCCGGGTCGAAGGTAAACATCGCCAGCTCTTTGTACAGATCCCGGGTATCGATCACCGGTGCTCCCGCGGTCCCTCGATAGACGGGGCACTCGATCGATCTACCGCTGCGATTGTCCACGATGGTGACTGTGTCTTTGCTCATACTTCTCGCTCAACCTTAAAAAGAGGTTATTTTGGTTTATTCTTTGGTCACAATTCTCTCGATATTTGCCGGTGTTTGGTCTAGCATACATTCCGATGCGGCGTCGCAGCAAGCGAGGCCTAGCCAGGGTACGGAGCTGAGATGTTACCGGCGATCCGATCACAAGGATATAAGCTATATTGTTCAAAGGGTTTGGTCGCCGCCGCACTCGATTTGCGGGCACGTCGAAAAATTCCATCGGTGGAATCTTTCGCATCGCAAAGCAAAAAATTGGATTTTTGCTTTGCTCCATTTCTTAAACAGTTACCTAGTTGTTTGAGAAATGGGCCGCATATCCCTATGCGGCTGAGCGCTTCGAATTAATCGAAGTGCCCTTGCGCGAATGGGTGGGGCAAAGGAGATCTTTCCACTGAACCCTTAGGCTATCGATTGGGATGAAAATTTTCGCCACGGCTGAACTGCACAGCGACAACGCCACCTACCTGGATGAGCTGTATCACAACTACCGCTCGGATCCAGCCTCAGTAGCGGGACCCTGGAGAGCTTACTTCGAGCAGATCCAACAGGAAACTCAGCCTGGCCGCAAACTTCTGCACCCCGGTAGATCGGCGGTCTCCGCGGATTCCTTGAGCGTCAGCGCGCGCAAGCAAGTTGCCGTGCTGCAGCTCATTAACGCCTATCGTTTCCGCGGCCACAGGCAAGCCGATTTGGACCCATTGCGCCAGTATGTGCGCCCCGATGTGGCGGAGCTGGACCCCGCCTTTCACGGCTTGGGAACTGAGGACAGCGAATGCGTTTTTAACACCGGCTCTCTTTACGGTCCTCCCGAAGCTACCTTGAGCGACATCCTCAAGACCCTTCAGCAGACCTATTGCCGCAGCATCGGTGCCGAGTACATGCATATTAATGAAACGGCACAAAAGCGCTGGATCCAGCAACGCCTGGAATTGAACATGGCGACTCCTGATTTCAGCGCGGATAAGCGCCGACACATTCTCCGTGGAATCATCGCGGCAAGTAAGTTAGAAGAATATCTGCACAGCAAGTATGTAGGCCAGAAGCGGTTCTCCTTAGAAGGCGGAGAAAGCCTCATCCCGCTGTTGGACGAGTTGGTACAACATGCGGGGGACTACTCCGTGTGCGAAGTAGTGATCGGAATGGCACACCGCGGGCGGATAAACGTGTTGGTGAATACGGTAGGCAAGCGCCCCGCTGAGCTATTCCAAGAATTCGAGGGAAAAAACCATAGCTTGGGTTCTGGCGACGTCAAGTACCATCTCGGTTATTCGTCAAACATCGATACCTCAATCGGTGTGGTCCACGTCACCTTGGCGTTTAATCCCTCTCATTTGGAGATCATCGATCCCGTGGTCGAAGGCTCGGTGAGAGCGCGCCAAGAGCGACGCAAAGACCTCAGCCGCGATCGGGTATTGCCTGTCGTCATCCACGGCGACGCGGCGTTTTCCGGCCAAGGCGTGGTCATGGAGACCTTTAACCTTTCTCAGACCCGCGGCTACACAACGGGCGGCACCATTCACATTATCATCAACAATCAGATTGGCTTTACTACCAGCGACCCGCTCGATTCCCGCTCTACACTCTACTCTACGGACGTAGCCAAGATGGTGCAGGCGCCCATCTTCCACGTCAACGGTGACGATCCGGAGGCCTTGGTATTCGTAGGCCAACTGGCGCTGGATTACCGGATGGAGTTTAACCACGACATCGTTATCGACTTGGTTTGCTATCGCCGCCACGGTCACAGCGAAGCCGACGAGCCTGCCGCTACCCAACCACTCATGTATCAACGCATCAGGCAACATCCGGGGATCCAGAAGCTCTACTCCGAGAGTCTTATCCGGGAGGGTGTCGTTTCCGCGAGTGAAGTACACGCTATAGAAACGGATTACGTAGCAGCGCTTGATCGTGGCCAAACCGTGGTGAGGGAAGCCCCGGATGAGGTGACGGATGAACACCGCATCGATTTTGATCCATTCAAAGGGACCGATTGGCGAGCCCTTGTAATCACGAGCGTGGAGCGCGAGCGCGTACAGCGCCTGGGTGAACGCTTCACCAGCCTGCCCGTGGGGTTTACTTTGCACACCAGCGTTAGCCGTATCATCGAAAACCGCCGCGCCATGGCTCGGGGAGAGCTTCCCCTGGACTGGGGATTCACGGAAACGCTGGCCTATGCCAGCTTGGTGGAAGAAGGCTATCCGGTGCGCTTATCGGGCCAGGACACTGCCCGCGGCACCTTTTTTCACCGGCACGCAGTGTTGCACGACGCCGCCAACGGCAACACCTACCTCCCGCTGCAACACATCGCGCAAGACCAGGCTCAGTTCTTAGTCATTAACTCCATCCTTTCCGAAGAAGCCGTGCTCGCTTTCGAATATGGGTACAGCAGCTCAGAACCCAATGCCCTGGTCATCTGGGAAGCCCAATTCGGTGATTTCGGCAACAACGCGCAAGTGGTGATCGACCAATTTATCAGCTCCTGCGAGGCGAAATGGGGACGTTATTGTGGGCTGGTGATGTACCTTCCGCACGGTTACGATGGCCAGGGGCCCGAGCATTCCTCGGCACGCCTAGAACGCTACCTGCAATTGTGCGCAGAAGACAATATGCAGGTGTGCATTCCGAGCACACCGGCTCAAATGTTTCACTTGTTGCGGCGACAGATGGTCAGACCCTATCGCAAGCCCCTGGTGGTGATGACGCCAAAGAGCCTGCTGCGGCATAAGCTTTCAAGCTCACGCCTGGAAGAGGTGTGCGACCAGGGATATCGCCTGGTGATTGATGACATCGACCCCATTGACCCACATTCCGTGATCCGGGTGCTCTTCTGCAGCGGCAAGGTCTACTACGATCTGCTGGAAACACGCCGCGCGAACCATATCCAGGACATCGCCGTTTTACGCTTGGAACAGCTTTATCCTTTTCCTAAACCTGAGGTCGAAGCTCTTCTGCGCCGATATCCGAACGCCAAAGACGTGGTTTGGGTGCAGGAAGAGCCGCGCAATCAGGGTGCATGGAGCTACCTTCTATCGCACCTGCATCTGTTTGGCTGTCTTGAGAAAGGTCAGATGCTGCTGCTGGCGGCGAGACCGAATTCGGCCTCACCTGCGGTCGGCTATTTAACTAAGCATTTAGAACAGCAGCAACGCATCGTGAGCGATGCCTTGCTGTTATCGCGCGTGGATGTCCTGGAACAGAAGCGTGCTTAAACCTGTTGTGTTGCTGGGGGAACCCCCACGGTGCTCATAGAGCTTAGAGTGCCACCGCTCGCCGAGTCCGTTTCGGAAGCCACCCTACTGGAGTGGCACAAACAGGCGGGCGATCGCGTCACCCGCGGTGAAAATCTGCTGGACCTGGAAACGGACAAAGTCACCTTGGAAGTACCCTCCCCAGAGAGCGGCGTACTGAAAGAAATACGCAAACGCACAGGCGAATCCGCTGCGGCGGGGGAAGTGTTAGCGCTGATCGACAGCGATGGTGCCTCTGCCGAGCGGGAAGAGCAGAGCCAGCCGCAAAGCTCGCGCTTGCAAGCCGCTGATAGTGCGCCGGTGACGGCCCAAGTGCCGAAACTAAGCCCCTCGGTGCGCAAGATCGTGAGCGAACACAAGCTTTCCCCGGGGGAGATCCCCAGTTCTGGCAAGGGCGGGCGCCTCACCCGGAACGATGTACTCAGCTACCTTCAGGCACAGCAGCCCAGCGCCCCTCAAGTGCTCGCAGAACCCTCCCCGAACCAGCCTGAGGAAGAGCAACCGGCTGGCCGTGAGCGACGAGAGCCCATGAGCCGCCTGCGCCGCCGCATTGCCGAGCGTCTGTTAGCGGCCCAGCGCGAAAACGCGCTATTGACCACCTTCAACGAGGTCAATATGCAAGCCGTGATGGCGCTGCGCCATCATTTAGGTGCTGCCTTCGAGCAGCAGCACGGAGCGCGCTTAGGATTCATGTCCTTCTTTGTGAAGGCGTCGGTGCAGGCGCTAAAGCGCTTTCCCTTGCTCAACGCATCCATCGACGGCGAAGACATCCTCTACCATGACTATTACGACCTAGGGATCGCAGTCAGTTCTCCGCGAGGTTTAGTAGTGCCTGTGCTGAGAGATGTCGATCATAAGAGCTTTGCTGAAATAGAGCAGGAGATCCGCTCGTATGGCCAGAAGGCCCAAGAAGCGACACTGACACTCGAAGAGCTGAGCGGAGGGACATTTACCATAACCAACGGTGGCGTTTTCGGCTCCTTGCTCTCTACCCCCATCATCAATCCGCCGCAAAGCGCGATCCTCGGCATGCACAAAATCTCGGAGCGACCTGTGGTAGAGAACGGCGAGATCGTGATCCGTCCGATCATGTATCTCGCGCTATCCTATGACCACCGCCTCATCGACGGACGGGACGCAGTGCAATTCTTGGTCACCATCAAAGAACAGCTTGAAGACCCGAACAGGATGTTGCTGGGGATCGGGGGCAGAGCGAAATAAGGGCACTTCGAAAAATGGGCTTCCTGTCACATTTCCGCTAATGGAAAGAATGAACAACGTATCGGACGCTTCATGCACTCTTTCGATGTCTTGGTGATCGGTGCCGGTCCGGGCGGCTACCTGGCCGCTATCCGCGCCGCGCAATTGGGTCTGCGCACGGCGGTGGTGGACGAATGGATAGCACAGAACGGCAAACCAGCGCTCGGAGGCACGTGCCTGAATGTGGGTTGTATCCCTTCTAAAGCCTTGCTGGATTCCTCGCATCATTTTGAGTTCATCACCCACCACGCGAAGGCTCATGGCATTAAGGTTGGCGATGCGCAATACGATCTTGAGTCGATGATGCGGCGTAAAAACAAGGTGGTGCAAACCTTGACCCAAGGAATAGCGACCTTATTCCGCAAGCACAAAGTGGAATGGCTGCAGGGCCATGCCCGATTGGTAGGCAATCTACAGGTAGAGATCACACACCACGACAAGGATGAGAAGCAGACCGTTTCCGCGGCTCATATCATTATCGCGACCGGGTCCGTTCCTGCGTCTATTCCCCAGGTGCCGATAGACCAAAAGCACATCGTCGATTCTACCGAGGCGCTGTGCTTCAGCGAGGCGCCTAAACGGTTGGGCGTGATCGGGGCCGGCGTCATAGGGCTTGAGCTCGGCAGCCTGTGGCGGCGCTTAGGCTCGGAGGTGATCGTGCTGGAAGCTCTGCAAGACCTTCTTCCCAGCGCCGACCGCGACATCGCACGAGCTGCGTTTAAAACCCTAACGCAACAAGGGCTCACGATTAAGCTCGGTGCTCGAGTGAGCAAGACCGCAATCACCGATAAGGGCGTGACCGTACACTACCAGTACCAAGGCGAAGAGCAAAGTATGTCGGTAGATAAGGTCATCGTCGCCGTAGGGCGTAAACCCTATACCGAAAATCTCAATATCGAGGCGCTAGCAATAGAAACAGATCCCCAGGGGTTCATCGTAGTGGATGAATATTGCCGCACCCGGGTGCCAAATGTTTACGCGCTTGGAGATGTGGTGCGCGGCCCAATGCTGGCGCACAAGGCTCAAGAAGAAGGGATGGCGGTGGCCGAGCACATCGCCGGGCAGGCCACGCTTGTCGACCATAACATTGTGCCGTGGGTGATCTACACCTGGCCTGAGATCGCCTGGGTGGGTAAGACCGAGGATAGTCTCAAAGCTGCGGGAATCGAGTTTCGCAGCGGCAGCTTCCCGTTTCTCGCCAGTGGACGGGCGCGCGCTATGGGCGAAACCGAGGGTTTAGTCAAAGTGATTGCGGATGCCAAAAGCGACCGTGTTTTAGGAGTCCACATATTTGGGGCCAACGCCTCTGAGCTTATCGCGGAAACCGTGCTTGCGATGGCGTTTGAGGGCGATAGTGAGGATATTGCACGGACCATTCACGCCCACCCGACTCTTGCAGAGGCCCTGCACGAGGCCTCTTTAGCGGTGCACGGCCGTCCCATACACATTTAATGCGGGCTTCCGCCATTCAGTCCACTCGCGGAAAGCGTGCCTAATCGATTCTTCAAACAGCCTCTTCTTTCCGGCGCGCGATGAGCAGCGAAGCGCCGTTGTGCGCGCAGAACTGAACATACCTTTAAGGGGCGAAATGGCATCCGGCAAACCAGAATTGCATTGCTTGCTGCTTGCTGCGGTCCTATTCAGCAGCCCCATTTTTAGCGCGGAGAAGCCAATCAACTGGAACGGGCTGCCTCCGCCGTACGACACCCCTTCCGCGGTGAACCCGCCCCGCGTCGTCCCGCGTCCCGCCGGCGCTGAGCTTAAGCTTCCCCTAGGCTTTCGCATACGCGAGTATGGTGGGGATCTCCCCGGTGCCCGTTACATGGTTTTGGGGCCGCGGCAAGAGGTGTTGGTCTCCTCCTTGGAAGAAGGCAAGGTCTTCGTGATCCAAGACCGCTGGCCCAAAACCCTCATCTCGGGTCTCTACGAGCCCTATGGGATGGTGCTGCATGAGGGCTGGCTTTACGTAGCCGAACCCACGTCGGTTAAGCGCTACCGCTATGACCCGCAGGCCTTAGCGGTAAGTGAACGTCAAGAGGTGATCGCTCTCAGCGGCCTGGAAGGGGGTCATGCTACGCGAACCCTCCTCGTGGACGACTCGGGCGAGAAGCTGTATGTAAGCATCGGTTCTGCTTCGAATGTGGATCTGGGTGAACCGCCCATGCGCGCGGCGATTAACCGTTTCAATATCGATGGAACAGGTCAGGAGATCTTTGCTTCTGGGATCCGCAACGCCGTGGGGCTGCGCTGGTATCCTGGCAGCGACGCGCTTTGGGCGACCTCCCACGAACGCGATAAATTGGGCGATGATCTGGTGCCGGATTTTCTAACCAGTGTAAAGCGAGGGGATTTCTTCGGTTGGCCATACGCTTACATCGGCCCGCACGAAGACCCACGCCATGCCGGGAAAGCGCCCGCTAAGGTGAAGCAGACACGCTACCCGGAGGTATTGCTGGGCTCGCACGTGGGGGCAATGGATCTATTGTTTTATACAGGAGCGCAATTCCCGCCACACTATCGAGGCGGTTGCTTCGTGGCCCTGCACGGGTCTTGGAATCGCTCGCGCCGGGTGGGCTACAAGCTCGTCTTTGTTCCGTTCAAATCTGGAAAACCCACCTCAGGCCCGGAAGACTTCTTGACCGGCTGGATGGTATCGCCCGATCGTCGTGAAGTCTGGGGCCGCCCGGTCGGTTTGCTCGAGCTAGCCGACGGCTCACTGCTGGTTTCAGATGATGGGGCGGGCAAGATCTGGCGCGTAGAGTACAGCCCATAAGCCTTAACTATCGCGTCGCAACCTGGTGAAACGTACAGGGCTAATTTTCAACCGTGAGGCGCCGTGAACTCTCCAGCGCAAGTCCAACTGAATCGAATGTTAATCGGCTCACCGCTGCGGCGGTGGGGTTTCGCCCTCGGAACCATCATTAGTTTGTTGCTGTTGCTCGCTTTCGCTGGAGTGATCTTCAGTTTAACGTTTAGCAGCGTACGTCCGGATACAGCGAGCGTGTTCGTGCGCAGCATGTTCGCAACGAGCGTTTTATCACTGGTGCCATTGGCCATTCTGTGGTGGCTCGATCGCCGCGAGCGGGAGTCGCCATGGCTATTCGGAGCAGCGTTCCTTTGGGGTGGCGTGATCGCAACGAGCTTGGCTCTGCCGTTCAATAGTGCAATCCTTGCGGGCATCGCCCAATGGGTCGCAAAGAACCCGGCCATTGAACTGACGCTCGGGGCTGACGCTGCGCTCATGATCGGTGCACCTATTGCCGGACCACTCGTCGAGGAAATCACCAAAGGGCTAGGCGTGCTATTGCTCTTCTTCCTGCTGCGCGCCGAGTACGACAACATGCGGGACGGATTTATCTACGGCGCAGTCGTAGGCGCGGGATTCAACTGGTTCGAGGCACCGCTCTATGTGGCGCAGGGATACGCAGAGTATGGTGACGCGCCTTGGGAGCTGGAGCTTGGAGCACGCTTCGCGCTCTTCGGTATGGCCGGCCACGCGCTGTACTCGGGGCTGTTCGGTGCTTTCCTGGGACTTGCCCGCCAAACACGCCGTTGGTTTGTCCGCTATAGCGCGCCGCTGGTGGGACTTCTGCTCGCCATATCCGCCCACGCATTGAACAACCTTTTGCCCATGGTGGTGACCCTAGCGGAAGTCGCTGCGGGTGAGTCGCCGCCCACCGAATCGACTCCTCCGCCGGATGTGGGCCTGCTGGAGGCATGGACGTCCGCCAGCCTCATGAATCTAATAGTCTTCCTGCCTTTTGTCGTGCTGACGCTGTTTTTGTTGTGGCGCAGCGGCCGCTGGGAACGGAAGGTCATACAGGAAGAACTGGCGAATGAGCTAGCCGATACGGTGACGCCTGAAGAATTCGAGGACATTAAGCGTGACGGTGTCTTTCGCACGCGCCGGATTGCCACTATCGACCGCCGGCGGTCGGCGGCCCTGGTGAATGCCCAGCATGAGCTTGCCTTTCGCAAGCGTCGGGTATGCGACCGCGGTGGTAACCCCGAAGTGGATCCTGTGGTTATAAGTTGGCGCGACGAGATCCACCGTCTGCGGCGAATGGCTTGAGCGAACGCGATCACCCCTTTGAGTTTTTGAGCTTCCTTTAATCTGGGCTGCCATCTTTACCCGAACCCGACTACTGGCTGTAGCGCCAGCAACAGAAATCCCGCCAGCAGCAGGAGGCCAATAATAGCGCGTATCATATTTAGTCTTGTCATCTTGTTCATCGTTAACGACTCCGGAGCAGAATCGGCTTGGATAGGGTAGGGGCTGTTGGGGCTGGGAAAAGCGCTCAGACTTCCCTACCGAGAGAGAACATTGCGTTTTTCCTCACGCCCCGTCCAGCCTGTTGGGAAGCCGCCTAATCTAGGCTAATGTGCTTTGAACTCCGAGGGCGCTCTGAATCTCGGCCAACAGCTGCTTTTCGTTGGTGCTCAGCCTCTCGCCGCCAAAACCAAGAAAGCCCCCTTCGGTGGTTGCCATGGCAACCTTCTCCGCAACCGACATGGCCCACTGCTTGTACTCTGTTGCTTCCTGGCTCGATGACTTTGCTGAGAGCAGATTTACCGCTGCGCGGCAGTCTTCCAAGGCTTGCTGGCGCATTTTCTCGTATGAATTTATCCCCTTTTCTTTCATCCGGGCCATCGCCCAGTCTCTGAATTTCTTCATCTTTTCCATGGCTTCGCTCCGATCCCCTTGTAGGTTGGGCAATACGGCCTGAATGAGATCGTTATTGGGGTAATCCTTGACTCCGGCTAACACCGACTGGGCGCTGACAAACATTTCCTTGCCTGTCCCAAATAGCCCGCTACTCCCCGAAAATGCCATCGCTGCACCGACCATCTGGGGAAAAGCGGCAAGCAGGTTTAGTTCGTCTTCGCTATAGTTCGTAGTCATAAGAAGGTCCTCCTTAGGTGTAGTTTTTCCAGTGAGCGAACTAAAATAAGCACCGCGCCTGCCGGGCGTCAACTATTTTTTAATGATCGTATAATTACCGCTGGTTATGCCTATCGGGAGGTGGAGTACGTCTGCTTGGGATACCGACGGTGCTGCGTACTACGTCGGCCACCTCGACGGCGATAATCTCGGAAACGCGCGTCCCCGTATTCCGTATTATAGAGCAAGCCCACCAGCAGATGGTCGCGTTGGCGGCTACAGTCTGCACCCGGATCGCCGATTACCGCCAGCATCTCCTCGCGCGAGAGGAATCCTAGCATCGGGCGCTCGAAGCCTTTCATCGGCACACCCAGCGCCCGCTCGATGACGTGCAACGACGATATATCATGGCGCGCGGCGAACTTCAGGAATGCCCGCAGTGCAGCCAGCCGCGCGTTACGGCTGCGAACGCTGTTATGTCGCTCCCGTTCCAGATGGTGCCATCATGCTTGCCGCCGGTGTCCGGGACATTCAGGATGTATTGGCGTTTCCGGTCGCTGTAGCCTAAGCTTCCCAAGCTCACGAATGCAACCCTATCGGCATACATCCGTAGCGCCCCAAAATGCCAGAGACCTAATTATGGCCGGAACACCAGAGACCAAGAATATGGCGTTGTTCTGCGACTTTGAAAACATTGCCCTGGGTGTGCGTGACGCCAAGTATGCACAGTTTGATGTCACCAAAGTCCTTGAGCGCTTACTGCTGAAAGGCGGCATCGTCGTGAAAAAGGCTTATTGCGACTGGGAGCGTTATAAGGATTTCAAAGCCGCCATGCACCAGGCCTCCTTCGAGCTCATAGAAATTCCTCACGTGCGCCAGTCCGGTAAGAACAGCGCCGATATCCGTATGGTCGTCGATGCGCTTGACCTTTGTTATACCAAATCACATGTGGATACCTTTGTCATCATCAGTGGTGACTCCGACTTCTCACCGCTGGTGAGCAAGTTGCGCGAGAACAATAAGGTCGTAATCGGTGTCGGAGTCAAGAATTCCACCGCTGATCTGCTGATCGCAAATTGTGACGAATTCATTTATTACGATGACCTGGTGCGTGAACAAGAAAGCAAGAGGCGCCACCACAAAAGAGCGACCGGCCGGTCCGCATCCGGCATGACGGCAAAGGCCGCACCGAAAGAGGAAGATAAAAAACAACAGGCCGTGGACCTCATCATAGAAACCATCGAAGCGTTGTCTACAGAACGTGGTGAGGAGGAGAAGATCTGGGGATCCATGGTCAAGCAGGCGTTAAAGCGGCGCAATCCGGGATTCAACGAAGCTTACTATGGGTTTCGCTCCTTCAGTCAGTTGCTGGAAGAAGCACAAGGACGCCACTTGCTTGAACTGGAGCGCGATGACAAGTCGGGAGGATACATTATCAAAAGTGTAGCCCGAGAAGATTAATGAACCGTGAGGTTGTGAATCAATCGTCGCGAGCAGCGCCAGGAGCCCGCTTGCGCCGGGTCTTGTGATATTTTAGTATCACTATCATGCGAACCGAACTTGTTACAACACTGAAGCGTCAGGCCACGGAGCTCCTCTCCGAGTTAGAGCGGGACAAGGAGCCCATCCTTATTACGCAGCACGGCGTACCTAGCGCTTACCTTGTGGACGTTGAGACGTATGAGACGCTGCAGCGTCGCATGAGCCTGCTTGAAGGGATCGCGCGTGGAGAGAGAGCGATTGAGGAGGGGCGGACCCTGTCTCATGCTCAGGCTAAACGGCGCATGACCCGATGGCTGAGGTAATTTGGACCGAGCCTGCGCTCAGAGGTTGTGAATAAATCTGCTGCGCATCCCGATCGCGGCGTCGCGTGCTCGCTCGCTCCTCGCCTATCGTGTGATATGTCTCGTCGCTCACTCCGCGGCTCCTTGCGCTCGGAATGCTCGCG
>JBOIEE010000164.1:0-4493 GCA_050740975.1 Gammaproteobacteria bacterium
CGTATAAACAGCGCAACAAAGTTGAAAACACTAATCGCGTCCGAAAGGTTTCAATCCCGTTCTGATCCCGGTCGTATAAACAGCTGGGTCGCACCCCTGAGTAACATAAAATGGAATATGGGTTTCAATCCCGTTCTGATCCCGGTCGTATAAACAGCCATAATCTCTAAAGAGGGGGGTAAGCTCTATTGGATAGTTTCAATCCCGTTCTGATCCCGGTCGTATAAACAGCTCTTCGGCTGCAATCCCTTGAAACACTTCCGATACTCTCCTCTCCAGCGGCCCGTGCCCAAGTTGCCATAATCATGCCCGCAATGCAAGTGCTTTTGTTGCTTGTTTTCCCAAATAAATCAACGATCTGCCCGTGTTTACCGAACTTGCCCCCTAAGCTTTTGATCTACTTGCACCTTCTGCTCTGTTGCCTTCACATGGGTGCTATGGGCCGCTGATAATGAGAGGCACTCTCAAACCACATGATAATCCCAGTCCTGCGTCTTGTGGCCCAGGCCGTCCACCAGCACCGCCCTCTCGTCTTTGGGACAGAGCGCGTAATACCGCAGGTGATCCTCTTGTTCGTCAATCAGCGTCAGCAAACGATCGTGCAGCTCCCGTAGCTGCGGCTCCTGCAGATGACATTCGAACACGCTGTACTGCACCCGGCACCCGAAGTTCTCAAGCTCCGAGCCGACGCGGACACGCCGTCGATCATCACTGATATCGTAGCAGACTAGGACGAACATGAAGGTTCATACAATGGTGTAATTCCACTCGCTCGCGGCCGTGCCCCGTCCCTGCCACATCACCCGCTCGCGGCACCACGGGCAGAGCGGATAGCAGCGCAGGCTGTCTTCCTCGCCGTCGAGCTCTGCCCGCAAACGGAGCCGCAACTCCTCCAGCACTGCGTCCTCCAGAGAACACTCGAAGACGCTCCATTGCACGCGCTGGCCATAGCCCTCCAGGATCTCCGCGATCCGGCGCCGGCGCCCATCATCGGTGACGTCGTAAGACACGACCCACCAGCGGCTCATCGCAGCACCATGGGCGTGTAGCAGGGCTGCTTGCCCCGGATGACGCTGGCCATGATCTGCACCTGCTCGTCGATACAACGCCTGTAGTCCAGCCGCCGGCCTGCGGCGGGATGGGTGACCGCCGCGTTCATCTTGGCCTCGAAGGCGTGGATGAAGGTCTTGCGCGCCTCATCGCTGAGCAGGCAGGCCATACCGGGCGCCTTAGCGTAGGTAAAATCTTCCGTCGAGAGACGCTCGTTCAGGACCAGCGACAAGACCAAAGCATCCACGATCAGCGCCCGGAACTCTTCGATCAGATCCGAGATCAGGGCCGGGTGTCCCGAGCGCAGCGGATGCAGAAAGCCTGCGTGTGGGCTCAAGCCCCGCGCCCGCACGAGTCCGTAAATGTTGTAGAACAGCAGCGTGTATCCATAGGACAGCAGGGCATTGAAGGGATCGGTCGGCGGTTGCCGCACCCTCTTTTCGAATCCCCAGGCCGGGGGTATAAGAGTCCGCAGCCCTTCGAAATAGGCCTTGGAGCCACTGCCTTCGTAGCCCCGGAGGATATCGAGCGTTTGGGCCCTTGCGCTGTCTGCGACGAAACCTTGCAACGACCGCTCGGCCGCCAGCAAGGCCGGCGCTTCACGCTTCCTCGCGTAGCGCCGCAGGATGAGGCGCATGTTCTGGAGCTTACCGCCCACGATCGCCCGCGCCACCTCAAGGCAGAAGCGGGGATCGGCGGAGCGCTGAAACTGATCCCGCTGCAGCAGGACCGGATCGGCGTCGAGTGAATCGATCACGCCATAATAGCGGCCCCGACCGGAAAGGAGCACGATCGGGATCCGCTCCAGCAGACAGAACGCCATCGCCTGGGTGGTGATCTGAGAGTGGCCGAATACCATGATCTGATCGACCTTTATGGCCGGGATCTCTTGCAGCACCGCGCCGTCCTTCCGTACCACCAGGCGCTCGGACTCCTTGGCCAGCACGCAACCGTGCTCCATGAGATACAAGGTGCGCAGCCGCGGATCTTGGCCCGAGCTGGGCTCCTCTCCCCCTCCTCGTCGATCGCCTCTCCATCCGCGTCCAGAGCTTCTTCCGGCTGTTCTTGCTCGAACGCTGCGTGTAAGGCCGCTGCGGACCCAGTACCGATCTGCGGCACTGCGTCTCCGTCTTCCTGCACCATCGGCTCATCGGCGCCCGGCTCCTCGGGCAGCATCTCGGAGTAGTCCGGTGGCTCGTCAGCAGCGCGGCATTGGAGCACCAGGTTGCGCACGAACTCGACCCCTAGGAAGCGAAAGCCTCGCTCGAAATCGACGATCCGCGTCTTCTCCCGGTTCAGCCGCAACTGCAACGCCTTGAGGACCTCTTCCGTGAGATCGAGCGCGCGTTTCGCTTGCTCCTCGTGCTTGCAGAGGATCAGGAAATCATCCGAGAAGCGCACCAGGCGGTGGCCTTCCCCGAGCAAGGCCTCGTCGAGGTGATCGAGATAAAGATTCGCCAGCAGCGGCGAGATGGGCGAGCCCAAGGCGATGCCTTTCGTCGGCTGCCAGGTCGTCTCAAGGTCCGTGACCGGGGCTTTGAGCCATAGCGTGATCAGCTCGATGATCCGCACGTTCTGAACCAGCTCCGCCACCTCGCGCAGCAAGCGCTCGTGATCGATTTCGGCGAAGAAGGAGGCAATGTCGGCGTCTACAACCCAGCGGAAGCCCTGATCGCGGTACTGCATGATACGGCGCACGGCCAAATCGACCGAGCGCCCCCGTCGGTAAGCAAAGCTGCAATCCTCAAACTCGGCCTCGAAGAGCGGCGTGAGCACGAGCGCCACGGCCGTTTGCAGCACTCGGTCCCGAACCGCGGGCACCGCGAGCCGCCGCGGCTTCTTGCCGGCGGACTCGACAACAACGCTCAGCAGTGGCCGGGGCGCGTAGCGGCCTTGCAGAACCTCATTGCGAAGGGCGGCGAGGTTCGTCTCCAGATCCACCTCGAACTGCTCCAGCGTTTCCCCGTCGCCTCCCGCGCAACCCTTGTTGTCTCGCACCCGTTGCCACGCGTCGCGGAGGGTAGCAAAGGCGAGGGCTTGGTGGAGGAGGGACAGCATAGTGAATCAACGTTTCAATGCTTTCTCGGCGTCCTGTTGGCGGCGGTAGACGGCTACATCGAGTAGACAATTGAAAGTAATACGGTTCTTCGTTATGGATCTCATTTAGAATGTGATGGTTAGATTGGAGAACCAGCAATGACTAAGTTACTCGAACGTGCTGTTAAAAAGATCGAGGCCTTGCCCGACCGTGAGCAAGATGCGATTGCAGCCCTGATTCTTGAAGAGCTAGAAGATGAAACCCGCTGGGAAAAAACATTTGCGCGTACCCAAGATGCATTAGCAAGGCTGGCTGCCGAAGCAATGGCGGAGGATCGTGCGGGGAAGACTGAAGCACTTGACCCCGATAGGCTGTGAAATCCCGCACCACAGCGAAGTTTCGCAAGGCATTTGCAGAATTGCCGGATTTGGTCCAAGAACAAGCGCGAGAAGCATACCGGCAGTTCATGCGCGATCCGTGGCATCCAAGTCTGCGCTTCAAGCCGGTACATTCCAGTCTTCCCGTCTACTCGGCGCGCATCGGCAAAGGTTACCGTGCGGTGGGCCAGCGTGCTGAAGAGGGGGTTGTGTGGTTCTGGATTGGCTCGCATGCCGACTATGACAAGCTTTTATCCCAACTGTAACTTTTAGACTAGGGGACATCCTATCGTCGCGCCCCACCGCGCTCAGCGTGACCCGTTCATCAAACTTAAGTCGGCTGATCACTAGCTCTGCCCCCCGGCCGTTGCACCACAACGCGGCGAGGGGCACATGGAGATCGACGCTCTCGAGCTCCACCGTGGCCTCGCCTTCAAAGGCATACAGCACCCAGTGATTGGAGGCATCGCGGCGGAAACAGTCCACGGTGAAGCTGTCCGGGTCGATGATGACGTACTCCCGCAGGCCTTCAAGCTTGCGGTAAATAGCGAACTTATCCCCCCGGTCAAAACCGGCGGTGCTGTCCGACAGCACCTCGACAATCAGGATGGGGAAACGCTTGCAGGTGTCTTCGGTCCGGTCGCGTGGATCACAGGTGACGAACACGTCGGGGTAGAAGTACGCGTCTGCGGCATCAATCTGCAGCTTCATGTCGCTGATGTAGACCCGGCACGGCCCGCCGCGCAGGTGATCCTTGAGCAGGGCAAAGACATTGCCCGCCGTGGTGACATGCGCATCCCGCGCGCCGACCATGGCGTAAACTCGATACACCAGGCCATCCAGGTATTCATGTTTCTCCGTCTGGGTCTTCTCCCACTCCAGAAATTCTTCTGGCGTCATGCGCAGAATCGTTTGAGGTGTTCCCACGGCGATTTCACTCCAACAAAAAGTCAAAATTCTGCTCCCCCTGGCAGGGGGCACGCGGGGAAGGGCCATGGATGGGCCTGCTTTGAGGAGCGAGGACGGAT
>JBOIEE010000165.1:0-23689 GCA_050740975.1 Gammaproteobacteria bacterium
CCTACCAAGAGCGTCGCTACCGGACAGTCGCCAAAGTCACTGTGCCCCAGGATCACAGCGCTGGCAGCGGTTACCTTAAGAAACTTGCGGTAGCGGCGGTCATAAAGATAGCTGACTTCTCCCGCGCCAGCTCTATCTAACGTATTGATTCCATGAACACAGCAGTCCCCATCACCGCAGAGCTCCGCTTCGATTCGCTGCGCAAGCGCCGCTAGGGTGATGGGCCTCACGTGGTCAACGTTGGGCTTTTAGGCGCTTTACTACTTGGTTGGTAATATCCACCCGCTCGCTCGCGTAGTAAACGCCTTCGCCAACGATCACATCGAAATTTTGATCCTTCGCCAAGGTACGGATGGTCTCGGCAACCTGGCGCTGAAGCTTGCCGAGCTCCTCGTTACGCCGCAGATTGAGATCATCGCGAAAATCTGTCTGATCACGGCGCAAATCTCGTCGCGCAGAAATAATGTCTCGCTCCAACTTATCCCGTTCGCCCTCGCTCATCACTGCACTATCCTTCGCTAGCCGATCTTCTTTCTGCTTGAGCGTCCTTTGCGCTGAAACCAACTGCCTGTCGCGGGCAGCAAACTCCTGTTCCAAGCGTTTGCGCGCGGCTTCCGCTTGCGGCGCGGATTCCAGAATTTTCACCGGATTGACCACTCCGAGCCGCAATTCCGCCGCGGCGTTCGCCGGTAAATAAATAGTGGACCCCAATAGCAAGGGGTACCAGATCTTTTTGTTTGCGTTCAATTTTGTTGCTCCAATTCAGACTAAAAAGAGGTTCCGAAGGTAAACTGGAAAGGCTGGGTCTCATCCCCATCCTTTTTATTCAACGGCGCGGCGATGCTGACCGATAATACCCCGAACGGGGACAGCCAAATCCCGGACAAACCGGTAGAGTAACGCAACTGCCCTAAATCGATGTCTTCATCCGGGCCGTAGACGTTTCCTGCGTCCACAAAGGCGGTTACCCGCACCGACTTTACGTCCGCCAAAAAAGGCAAAGGCAGTATCAGCTCGGCGTTCCCAACGAGCTTGAAATTTCCCCCGATCGCCCGACCTGTGCTATCCCTCGGACCCAGCGTGTTTTCTTCAAACCCCCGCACCGTGCGCGGCCCACCAGCGAAGAAATTCTCAAAAAAAGGCAACTCCGAGGTATCGCTATAGCCGTCACCATAGCCTACATCGGCTTTCAGCGACAAGGTATAGTCCTCGATCAGAGGAAGCAACCACCGCGCATCATAATCGAGCTTGTAGTATTGCAAATCACCGCCGGGAATGGCGACTTCGGCGCGCACTTGATGCAATACCCCTCGATCCGGAAGCAAGGCCTTGTTGCGGGTATCATAAGAAAAACTCCCGCTCAGTCGCACCGAATCGAACTGGTCTCCCTCTTCGGCTATGAAGGTCAACACCTCGTCCGAGGCAAAATCAGCCGGCTCGATATCGGTACGCTCATAGTCCGCGGCTAAATTCAGAAACTGAAATTCGGTAATCGGTATGCCGAAATTTACCCCGGCGCTGGCCACCCTGGAATCAAACCGGGTCACGTTCGCTTCTTCGAAATCGGTTTCCCGGTAGGATAGATTAAAGCCACGGCTTACTCCGTCAATCGTCCAATACGGATTGGTATAGCCGATGAGAAAGCGGCGATTGACCTCGCTGTTGTTGAACGCAAAGTTTACCCGCTTGCCACTGCCCAAAAAGTTGTCTTGGGTAATGCTGGTGTTAAAGATGATGCCCTGGTTCTGGGAAAAGCCTACCCCTAACAGCAAGTTTCCGGAAGGGCGCTCGGTAACGGAAAAGTTGACGTCTACTTGGTCGGTGGTTCCCGGCACTGCCGGCGTCTCCACGTTGACATCCTCAAAATAGCCCAACCTTTGCAAGCGGGTCTTAGACCGTTCCACTTTGCTGGTCGAGATCCAAGCGCTCTCCATTTGCCGCATCTCCCGGCGCATTACTTCATCGCGTGTCTTGCTGTTGCCGGTGAATTGGATCCGCCGCACGTATACCCGCTTCCCCGGATCGATAAAATAGGTGATGGCCACTTGCTTGTTGTTCTTATCGATCTGCGGTATGGCATTCACGTTGGCGAAGGCATAACCTTCATCGCCCAGGCGCTCGCTTATGTTGGCGCTGGTCTCTGTGACTGCTTTGCGCGAAAAGGTCTGGCCCTTTAGGGTCTCAACCAATGGGAAAAGCTCTTTTTCGCTGACCACCAAGTCCCCCGCGAGCTTGACATCCGAAACCTGGTATCGATCACCTTCCGTGATGTTGATGGTTATGTAGACATCGCGCTTGTCGGGCGTGATAGACACCTGAGTCGAGTCAATAGCGAAATTGATGAAACCGCTGTCTAGATAGAGCGAGCGCAGGGTTTCCAGATCCCCCCCTAGCTTCTGCCGCGAATACTGGTCGGATTTGGTGAAAAACGAGAACAAGGTTGGGGTAGTGAGCTTGAATCCTTTGCGCAGCTTCCTGTCCGTAAAAACAGTGTTGCCGACTATAATTATCTGTTTAATTTTAGCCGCGCTCCCTTCTGAAATCGCGATCGATACGGCCACGCGGTTACCCCCGAGCGCCTCGACGTCGGTCTTGATATCTACGGCGTATTTTCCTAAGGCGAAATACTGCCTTCTAAGCTCTAAAGCGGCCTGATCCAACAAGGACTTGTCCAACACTTCACCCTCTGCCAGGCCGACCTGTTTCAGGCCTTCCAGCAGATCTTCGGTCTTGATGTCTTCATTCCCACTGATCGTTATTTGGGAGATGGCTTCACGCTCCGACACCACCACGACCAAAACGTCCCCTTCCTGCTCCAGCCTCACATCTTTAAACAAGCCCGTCTTGAAAAGCGCCCGCACCGCCTCCGCCGAGCGCAGCTCATCGAAACGCTCACCAACTTTAACCGGCAAGTAATTGAAGACCGTTCCGGGCGACAGGCGCTGTAAGCCAAGAACCCGAATATCCCTGATGGTGAACGGCTCCAGTGCCCACAAGAGCCCCGGAAAGACCAGGCTCAGCACCCCCAGCACGCGCAAACCCTGCCTTAGCGATCGGAACATGAATTGAGTCGATTGTTATTGTTTTCGCTTGGAGGCTACCGCCTTCATGCTTGATTACACATTAATTTATCCTATCAAGCGCATGATATCATTATAAAATGCGACGCCCATTAAAGCGATGAGCAAGACTATCCCGATCTGCGTTCCCAGGGCTTGTGAAGCTTCCGACAGGGGGCGGCGCATCACCAGCTCGATGAGGTAATACAACAAATGTCCTCCATCCAGCACCGGGATAGGCAGGAGGTTCAGCACCGCCAGGCTGACGCTGACGATTGCCAAGAAGGCGAGGAAAGCTCCCAATCCAATGCTTGCCGACTTACCGGCATACTGCGCAATACTGATCGGTCCGCTGAGATTTTCTACCGAAGCTTGCCCGACCAGCATTTTGCCCAGGATTTTCAGGGTCAGTACAGAATCCTCCCAGGTTTTGGCCGTGGCCTTGGAAAGTGCCCCAATGGGGCCATATTTCTCTCTCCCGACATAGCGCGGGTCAACAATCGCCGCACCGGTTATCATGGCTCCGATTCGGCCGATAACTTTGTCTCCGTTTTCAAAGCGATCGGGGCGGATCGTTAGCGCCAATTCGTTTTCGCCTCGGTTCACCGCGATCTCGATGCGTTGTCCCGGCCTCGCTTGCACGTACTCGATCCAAGCCGCTGGCGAATCAAAGCGCTGGCCATCGGCAGACACGATTTGGTCACCCGCTTCTATCCCGGCCTCCTCAGCCGCCCCCCCCTTTATCACCTCCTGAACCACCGGCCGCGTGTTTGGCTGAAACTCCTTCACACCCAATTGCTTCATGAAATCGCCACGGGCGAGGTCATCGACCGTTATAGCCCCGAGGTCCAACATGAGTTGCGATTCCGCGTCCGAGCTCTCCCTCACCGTGAGGGTGACCTCGCGTCCATCCAGCACGGCGGGAAGGGCCGCCTGAAGGAACGCGCCCCAGGTGGGGGTCTCTTCTCCTTCCAGGGCTACGATTTGCTGCCCCGGGGCGATCCCGGCTCGCGCGGCGGGTGACCCTGCTTCCACGGCCCCGACAATCGGCTTCAATCCGGATATGCCCATGACAAAGATCAGCCAGTACGCCACCAGTGCGAACAAGAAGTTAAACGCGGGGCCCGCGATTACAATCGCGGTTCGCGTTGCCAGCGGTTTGCGGTTAAATGCTCGATCGTGTTCGCTCGTGTCGACCTCTCCCTCACGCTCATCCAACATCTTGACGTATCCGCCGAGTGGGATGGCCGCGATCACCAGCTCCATACGGTCAGGCCCCACCCGTCGCGACCACAGCGCCCGACCGAAACCAATCGAGAAACGAAGGATTTTCACTCCCAAGCGGCGCGCAACCCAAAAATGCCCGAACTCGTGGATCGTGATCAATAGGCCCAGTGCGAGCAGAAAAAAAAGTAGCGCTTGCAGGGCGTTCATCGCTGACTCCATCGGTGCACGGTTTGGGCGGCATAGCGCCGCGCTTCGAGATCATCCGCCAATACGGCTTCCAGCGAGGCGGCTTCGTGCGCTGTTACGCCACCCAAGGTCGACTCGATGACTACGGGAATATCGGCAAAATTGAGATCTCCCTGTAAAAAAGTCGACACAGCGACCTCGTTGGCGGCGTTCAATATGGCGCTGCTGGTTCCGCCCGCTCGCAGGGCGGCCCGCGCCAGCTCCAGGCATGGAAAGCGTTCCGCGTCCGGTGGTTCAAAATCCAGTCTGGCGACTCGGAACAGATCGAGCGTGTCCACGCCCGACTGTATGCGCTCGGGCCATGATAACGCGTGGGCAATAGGGGTGCGCATATCCGGATTACCCAATTGCGCCAACACCGAGCCGTCCGCGTACTCGACCAGGGAATGGATGACGCTTTGCGGATGCACCACGACGTGGACGCGATCGCCATTGGTGTTGAACAACCAACACGCTTCAATGATCTCCAAGCCTTTATTCATCATCGTGGCGGAATCCACCGAAATTTTCTGCCCCATTACCCAGTTCGGATGGAGGCAGGCCTGGCTCGGGGTCACGTCGCGCAGCTTGCCCATCGGCAGGGTCCTGAAAGGGCCTCCGGATGCTGTGAGCACGATTCGGTTGACGCCCACTTCGTTAAGCCCACGCTCGAACCCCGTCGGCATGCACTGAAAGACGGCGTTGTGTTCGCTATCGATCGGCAAAAGCTCCGCCCCATGCGCGCGCACGGCATCCATGAACAGTCGTCCCGACATCACCAGGGCCTCTTTGTTTGCCAGCAACACCCGTTTGCCTGCGTTGGCAGCCGCTAGGGTCGGCAATAGTCCCGCTGCACCGACAATGGCGGCCATGACGTAGTCCACCTCCGGGCAGCTTGCTGCATGTTCCAATCCTTCGCTTCCGGCCAACACTTCCGTTTCAAAGCGAGAAAGTCGTTGCTTAAGTGCTATGGCGCTGTTCCCATCCGCCATCACCGCATATTTTGGCTGCCATTGCACGCATTGCCGGTACAAGCCCTCTACGTCCGTGTTCGCTGTCAGCGCGATGATCCGGAAGCGATCGGCATGGCGGCCCACGACGTTCAAGGTGTTCACCCCGATGGTTCCGGTGGAGCCGAGGACACTCACGCCGATCAAAGCGGGTTCCCCAGCAGCATGACGCCAAAGACGAAAAAAGGCGCGGCTGCCGTTAAGCTGTCGATGCGGTCCAACACACCCCCGTGACCGGGTAACAGGTTTCCGCTGTCTTTTACGCCGGCGGAGCGCTTAAACTGGCTTTCCAACAGATCGCCGATTATAGACACCAGACCGGTCAGCATACACAACACCAGAAACGGCCAAGCCACGATATGGCTGGGGATCAAGGCGGACATCCCGGCTCCTGTTACCAGCGCCGTGCCGCCTAGGGAACCCACCACGCCTTCCCAGGTTTTTCCCGGACTGACTCGATCCGCCAGGCGGTGTCTGCCAAAGCGCCGTCCAACCACATAAGCGCCAATGTCCGCGGCCCAAACCAACAGCACCAAGAACAGCAGCAAATAAGGGCCCTCGTCCGAGGACCCATGCAAGGACACCATCGCTCCCCAAGACGGGATCACCGTCAGTAATCCGGCAAGTCCCCGCAGCCAAGGCGAGGGGGGCAGCTCAAGCTTCTTGAACTGGTAGGCGACAACGCTGGCACAGGCGATACACCACCAGCCCAGCGCTATGGCCAACAAACCCTCATTGCCCCAGCTGTTCAGGTACCTCATCACCAGTGCCATAAGTGCGGCCGCGATCCCGACATAGGTAAGCCGCTCGGCGGTGTTTCTCCAACCAGCCAGAGCCGACCATTCCCACGCGCCAAGCAACGCAACGATGCCCAGCATCACCGAGATTAACCAGGTTGGCAACAAAAGGACCGCAACAACAACCAGTGGCCCCAGCACGGCTGAGGTAAACAAGCGTCCGTTAAGCACGGCTGAACTGCTGCACCTGTTCGGCGGTCTGGCCAAAACGCCGCTGCCGTCTTGCAAACGAGGCCAGTGCTTTTGCGAATTCATCCCGGTCAAACTCTGGCCACAAACATGCGGTGAAATACAGCTCCGTGTAGGCCAGGTGCCAAAGCAGAAAATTGCTGATCCGCTGTTCTCCTCCGGTGCGTATAAACAGATCCGGATCGGGCACGCCGTGCAGACTGAGGCGGAAACCGATCAACTCTGAATTGATTTCTGCCGGATCCAGCGATCCAGATGCGGCTTCTTGGGCCAATCCCTTTACCGCTTGGGTGATATCCCAGCGGCCACCGTAGTTCGCGGCAATAAAAAGATCCAGACCCTCGTTGCAAGCGGTTAGTTTTTCAGCAGCGCGGATCGAGTCCTGTAAGCCCTCCGGGAAAGCCTGCCGATCCCCGAGCACGCGTAAACGGACGTTATTATCGTCCAGTTCTTCAATCTCTTGTTGCAAAGCGCTTAAAAAAAGATCCATCAACAGGGATACCTCGCGTTTCGGGCGCCTCCAGTTTTCGCTGCTAAAGGCGAACAGGGTCAGGAACCTTATTCCGTTTTCCCCGCACGCCTTGACGATCCGACGCACGCTTTCCACTCCCGCTCGATGCCCAGCGATGCGCGGCAGCTGCCGCTTCTCGGCCCAACGCCCGTTGCCATCCATGATGATAGCGACGTGTCGTGGCATACGCAGATCAGGGTCGCTCATGGGGGGCCCACCTTCTTGAGATGCTCACCCTGAGCACAGGGTAGCCACAGGTTCCTCGCCAATGGTGTCGCAGTTCCACGTGGCAGCCGTTCTGCACAGGTTCTAATCAGAATTCCATCAGCTCTTTTTCTTTGGTCTCAAGGAGCTCGTCCACTTTTTTAATATGCTCATCGGTTAGTTTCTGGATCCGCCCCTCTGCGTCCTTCTCCGCATCTTCGGAAATCGTTTTAGTGTTAGCCATTGCCTTGAGCCTGTGGTTGGCATCACGCCTAACGTTGCGGATCGATACCCGCGCATGTTCCGCTTCGCCCTTGACCACTTTGATCATCTCCCGCCGCCTCTGCTCCGTGAGTGCGGGTAGCGGGATCCGTACGAGATCGCCTGAGGTCGCCGGGTTTAATCCCAAATCGGAGCTTCGGATCGCTTTCTCTATAGCCGGGATAATCTTTTTGTCCCAAGCCGAAACCGCAAGCGTGCGCGCGTCCAGTACGCTGATCGTGGCCGCCTGACTTAAAGGAACCTCGGAGCCGTAGTAATCGACAGTAATATGATCGAGCAAGCTCGGATGCGCCCGTCCGGTGCGGAGCTTTGCCAGCTCTTGTTTCAAGGCTTCGATCGTTTTGTTCATGCGCTTATCGGCGTCACTCGTAACTTCATTGATCATGATGACCCCCTCCGTGACCCGCGCGGTGTTTCAAAGCGTGCCTCCGGAACACGGAAAGCCATTCCTGTTTCGGGGGAGCCATGCATCAGTGGTGGACGGATTGCATCCCCTTAATATTGTTTACTAACGTGCCCTCGGACTCGCCCATGACCGCGCGCCGCAAAGCGCCGGGTTTAGCCATATTGAGCACACGCAAGGGCATATCGTTATCGCGGCACAACACGATAGCGGTCGCATCCATAACCTCCAACTTTCCTTCTAGTACTTCGTCGTAACTGAGACAATCATAACGCTTCGCATCGCGAACCGTAATCGGATCGGCGGAATAGACGCCATCCACTTTAGTTGCTTTGATCATCAGATCGGCCCCTATCTCCACAGCGCGCAAGCTGGCCGCCGAATCGGTGGTAAAAAAGGGGTTTCCAGTTCCCGCGGCGAGTATCACCACTCTACCTTTCTCCAAATGGCGTACGGCACGCCTGCGAATGTAATCCTCGCACACCTGATTGACCTTAATCGCGGACATAACTCGGGCAAAAAGGCCGTCTGCCTCCAGCGCATCTTGTAATGCCAAGGCATTAATAATCGTCGCCAGCATACCCATCTGATCAGCGCTGACCCGATCCAACCCCTTAGCGGCCAAGCCAGCACCCCGGAAAATGTTCCCACCACCGATGACGATTGCTACCTGCACCTGCCTCTCGATGAGATCCTTCACTTCTCTGGCGATCTGTTTTGTCACATCGAAGTCGATGCCGTACGCTTGATTTCCGAGCAACGCTTCGCCACTCAGCTTGATCAGAACACGCCGATAGTAGGGTTCGGACGAAGGCGCGCGCGCTATGGTCATTTCTCAGGTATCACCTGCGCCATCACCTCGGCGGCAAAATTTTCCGTCTTTTTCTCCAAACCCTCTCCAACCTCAAAGCGGGTGAACGAATGCACCCTGGCCCCCGCTTTTCTTAATAACTGGCCAACGCTTACTTCGGGATCTTTGACGAACGGCTGCCCCAACAGGGTCACTTCCGCGAAGAATTTCTTTAATCGTCCCTGCACCATTTTTTCTATGATATCCGGTGGCTTACCGCTATTCTCGGCTTGCGCGGTCAGGACCTCTTTCTCTTTCTCCAGCAATTTTGCGGGGACCGCTGTCTCGTTTACGCAGAGCGGTCGGCTGGCGGCCACATGCATGGCGATGTCCTTGGCCAACCCCGGTTCACCTCCTTCTAGGTCCACGATAACACCAATCCTCCTATTGCCATGGGAATAAACCCCTGGGAGCCCTTTGCAGGGCAGCACGTCAAAACGGCGTACCGCGATTTTCTCTCCAATTTTAGCGGCTAATTGCTGCTGGCGCTCTTCCACAGTGTCGCTCTCTCCCGAACCCATCGGCAGCCGCATCAGAGCGGGCAGGTCGGGGGGTTGTTTTTGCAGTATAACGCTTACCACAGCTTCACAGAACGCGCTGAATTCGTCACCTTTGGTTACGAAATCCGTTTCGCAGTTCACCTCCACCATGGCAACCGTCCGGCCTATCTCGTGAATGACGACTACCCCTTCGACAGCTACCTTGCCGGTTCTTTTCGCCGCCTTGGCCAGACCGGCCTTGCGCAAATGCTGTATGGCCGCTTCCATATCCCCCGCGCAGGCTTGCAAGGCCTTTTTACATTCCATCATCCCGGCACCCGTGCGCTCGCGCAGCTCTTTGACCACTGCCGCTTTAATTTCCATAGTCATTCCTCATTTGTCGTCTCGACCTTGGCTTGCGTTATTGGCGCTTCCGGATCGGGCACGGAAGCGGGCGCTTTCCTATCCGGTTTTTTGGCAACCGCTCTCTTCCTTACCACTTTTCGTAACGCTTCATGGTCAGCGCCGTCGTTGATCCCCTCTGACACCACCTTGCCCGCATCATCCAGCTCCACGAAGTCGTCAACAACATCGCCAAGCTGTTGTGGAATCGACTGCCGACCTTCGATGATGGTATCGGCGGCTATTTTGGCGTAGAGCGCAATCGAGCGAATCGCATCGTCGTTACCCGGGATCACATAGTCGATGGTATCCGGGCTATTGTTGGTGTCCACTACAGCCACGATGGGGATCCCCAACTTCGTCGCTTCCGCTAGGGCGATCTTTTCATAACCCACATCGATGATAAAAAGCACGTCCGGCAAACCCTCGATATCTTGGATCCCCGATAGAACGTAGCTCAATTTCTCCAAATCCCGTCGGAAGGTCAGCAACTCTTTTTTGCTGAGGCGTTCCAGGCTTCCATCCTGCTCCATCAGTTGCAAATCTTTCAGCCGCTTGAGCGATTGCTTGACCGTTTTAAAGTTGGTCAGCATGCCTCCGAGCCAGCGGCGGTTGACATAGGGCATACCGCACCGGCTCGCTTCTTGTTGTACGATCTCTTGGGCCGCACGCTTGGTGCCGACGAAAAGGATGGTTGCGTTGCGCGCAGCCATCTTCCCCAGAAAGTTCATCGCCTCTTTGAGCAGGGGGAGGGTGGTTTCCAGGTTGATGATATGGATTTTGTTCCGCTCGCCGAAAATGTACGGCGCCATTTTGGGATGCCAATAGCGGGTTTGGTGCCCGAAATGCACCCCCGCTTCCAGCATCTGCCGCATGCTGATATCTGCCATCACTTTCTCCGAATCTGGGTTGAGCCACCACGAGCCCCATACACCCACCCCGGGTCCATGCCCAAAGGCACCCAAGTGTATGTTAACGGGCGCGTGTGAGATGTTTTGTAGCGTTTTCCCGCACCGATTCCCTAAGTTCGACAGGCTCCTAGCGATTGCATTGCCTGCCCAGGTGTAGTGCTTTCCGTTTGCTTCATAAGCCGGCGCTTTATACCATATCGTGTTGCTCTCAACAAACCGCTTTCAACAGACGATGCCGGTCACTATTAAGAATGCTGCGGAGATCGAAAAAATGCGCGTTGCCGGCATGCTGGCCGCGCAGGTGCTACGCATGATCCGGCCCCAGGTACAACCCGGTATTACCACCGGCGAACTGGATAGGATCTGCCACGATTTCATCGTTGGGAAGCTGAATGCTACCCCGGCACCTTTGAATTACCGCGGGTTTCCCAAATCCATCTGCACCTCCGTGAATCATGTGGTCTGTCATGGGATCCCCGGCGACAGAACCCTAAAAAATGGCGATATCATCAATATCGACATCACCGTGATCAAAAACGGATTTCACGGGGACACCAGCAAGATGTTCATCGTGGGAGACGCCCCGTTGCGCGCACGGCGAGTGGTCGCGGTGAGCCATGAATGCATGTGCCTTGGCATAGCGATGGTTCGGCCTGGCGTGCGCTTGGGGGACATTGGACATGCCATTCAACAGCATGCCGAGAAAAATGGCTATTCAGTGGTGCGAGAGTACTGCGGCCACGGGATTGGGCGCGAGTTCCACGAAGAACCGCAGGTGCTACACTACGGAAAAGCGGGGACAGGGTTAATGTTACAGCCGGGGATGACCTTTACCATAGAGCCCATGGTCAACGCGGGCAAGAGGCATGTCAAACTGCTCCCGGACAACTGGACGGTGGTGACCAAGGACCGAAGCCCATCCGCGCAATGGGAACACACGGTGCTGGTTACGGAGACCGGCCACGAGGTGCTCACCAAATTAAATGGCGACGCTCTTTAAGGAGTCAGGAAATTTCTCGGTAGGCGGCCCCGGAGATCTGTCACCAATCCCAGCCGAGCTGGGATCCATCGCCCAAACCCTCGAGGCGGCTATTGACCCAGCGGGACGCCTGGACGCCTTTCGCTCGGCGCTCAAAACCATCGACAGCTACCTCAGGCAGGCGTTTTATTCGGGCTATGCGGCGGACAAGCTGGTCCGCTTGCGGGCGCAAATGATGGACCGAATCCTGGTCGCTGCCTGGCAGCAGCACGCGCCGTTAGCGGACGGGTGTGTTGCCCTGGTCGCCGTGGGCGGTTACGGACGGGGGGAGTTACACCCCGGGTCCGATGTCGATATCACTATTCTCGTCCCCCTTCGCATGAATAACGACTTATGCCGTGCGCTGGAATCCTTGGTTACTTTTCTATGGGACATAGGGCTCGATCTCGGCCACAGCGTGCGGACCATAAGACAATGCAAAATGGAGGCGAAATCCGACCTCAGCATAGCCACGAATCTGATGGAGGCTCGGCTGTTAGGCGGAGATGGAAAGCTCTTCCAAGAGATGCGCGATGTTACGGGTCCCCGATCCATCTGGCCCCCGCGCAAGTTTTTCGAAGCCAAGTGCGAAGAGCAGCTGGCCCGCCATCGGCGCTTCAACGATACCGCTGAGAACCTGGAACCGCATATCAAAGAAGGTCCTGGCGGGCTGCGGGATATCCACACCATCGCTTGGGTGGCGAAGCGCCATTTCGGGGCCGAGACCCTACAGGAGCTGGTGCAGCATCAGTTTATAACGGCCGAAGAACATCAGGTTCTAGAGGCTGGGCAGTCGTTTCTGTGGCGTGTGCGCATGGCTTTGCACCTGCTGGCCGGCAAACGCGAGGATCGGCTCTTGTTCGACTATCAGCGCCACGTGGCTCGGGAATTCGGGTACGGCAAAGACACCGACGGGCAACTCGGCGTCGAACGCTTCATGAAAATGTACTACCGCACAGCGATGGAAATCGATCGCCTGAACGAGCTGCTGCTGGCGCTGTTTCGGGAAGCCATCCTAGAGCGGCATAAGAAAGAGCCGGTGCGATCCCTAAACCAGCGCTTTCAAACTCGAAACCAATTCATCGAGGTGCGCGACCGGCAGGTTTTTGCGAAACAACCGCTGGCGCTGTTGGAGGTCTTCCTGCTGATGCAGCGCGACCCCCGTATCCAAGGCGTACGTGCCAGCAGCATACGGCTTATCCGTGATCACCGGCATCTCATCGACCAGAAGTTTCGGAAAGATATTCGCGCCCGTAGCCTGTTCATGGAGATCCTACGCCAGCCTGCATGCTTTGGCACCGGACTGCAACGCATGCACCGCTATGGTGTGCTCGGCGCCTACCTGCCGGTGTTCGAGGCGGTTACCGGATTGATGCAGTTCGATCTATTTCACGTGTTTACCGTCGATGCGCACACCTTGACGGTGGTCGAAAACGTGTGTCGCTATAACGATCCGAATTGTGTACAAGAACTGCCCCTATGCCACGAGATCGTCAACCAGATCCCCAAGATCGAGCTCCTATATATCGCAGGACTGTTCCACGACATAGCCAAAGGCCGGGAGGGCAACCACTCGGATATCGGGGCTCAGGAAGCAGAAGCGTTTTGTCGTCATCACGGCCTGGGCACTTACGACACCCGCCTTGTCACGTGGCTGGTTCATAACCACCTCCTGCTGTCCAGGACTTCCCAGCGGGAAGACATCTGGGATCCCGAAGTCGTCAATCGCTTTGCGCGGCGCGTCGGCGACAAGCTTCATCTCGATTACCTATACCTATTGACGGTAGCCGACATCAGGGGCACTAATCCCTCGCTGTGGAACGACTGGAAGGAGACGCTGCTGACGGGGCTTTATCAGAACACGCTACAGTCCTTGCGTCGAGGGGTTGAAAACCCCATGGAGAAAAAAGAACGGATCGCAGAGGTGCAAGGTGAAGTGCTCGCTGTTCTGTGCACCCTCGATATACCGAAAGCGCCTATCATCGCGCTGTGGGAGGACCTGGGCGAGGATTATTTCGTGCGCTACTGGCCGGATGAGATCGCCTGGCAAACACGGTGCATACTGGGCGACAAACAACAGCAACGCCCTTTGGTCGTCATGCGCCCGCGAACCCCACGCGGTGGCACGGAGGTATTCATTTATACGTGGGATGAGGAACACGTCTTTCCGGCCACTACCCAGGCGCTAGATCGGATGGGCTTGAACATATTGGATGCGCGCATCATCACCACGGCCAACGGTTATACCTTGGACACGTACATCGTCTTGGATGCGGCGACCAATGAGCCTATAGTCGACAAGAGACGCCTGGAGGACGTCGCACATACGCTCAAGCAGTACCTAAGCAACTCAGAGATGCGCACCGGAACCGTCAACCGCTCTTCCTCAAGGTGGCTAAAAAGCTTTAACCGCGCACCGGACGTGTTGTTCAAACAGGACCCTGTGCACAACCGGACAGTGTTGGAGGTGGTGGCCACCGATCGGCCGGGGCTACTGGCCAAGATCGCAACCGCCATGCAATTCTGTGGCGTAAGAGTGCAAAATGCCCGCGTCGCGACCTTTGGTGAACGCGCGGAAGACATCTTCTACATCACGGACCGGGATAAGCGACCGATATCGGATGCGGTAAAATTTGAATGTCTGAGGAATTCCATCCGAGAAGCGCTGCAACACCCAGCGTGGGTGCTATAAGGGAAGGAGTTTTTCGAAAGGCTCCCCAGGACGAGCGGGAACTGCTCGAACGGGCACAAATCCTGGCAGGGAAAAGTCTCTCTGCAGTAGCGCACCAACTGGGACGACGTATACCGCCGAACCTGATGGGGCATAAGGGTTGGGTTGGCGAACTGCTGGAATCCGCGCTTGGTGCAAGCGCTGGCTCCGCCCCCGAGCCCGACTTTCCCGCCTTCGGGGTGGAGCTCAAGACCCTACCGGTAACACGAGACGGGCGCCCCCGGGAGTCCACCTACGTCTGCACCGTGCCGCTTATCGATAACGTCGGTGCACTATGGGAGACCTCGCTCGTGCATCGCAAGCTGCGGCGCGTGTTATGGGTCCCGATCGAGGCTGAGCCGAGCATTTCCCTACCCGTGCGGCGCATAGGGACAGCATTGCTGTGGAGCCCTTCGGCGCAGCAGGACCTGTGCTTGAGGCACGATTGGGAAGAGCTGATGGACCTCATCTGCATGGGTGAGTTCGACCAGCTTCGTGCTCATCGCGGTGATTGCTTGCAGGTCCGCCCCAAAGCGGCTAATGGGCGATCGCTGACCGAGGCTATTGGGCCGGCGGGAGAGCGCATCCAAACCCTTCCCCGAGGATTTTATCTACGGCCTTCGTTTACCGCGGCCATCCTTCGAGAACACTTCGGAATCGTGACCTGAAGAGCAACGGCCAGATAGCAAGTGCCGTAGGGTGGGTTAGACGCCGCACCCCGCAATGAGGCACTCGTTCCAGCAAAAAGAAACTGCGGGCGTAGCCTATCACGCTCAAGAGGATTCCAAGAAACAGCACGCAGCGACACTTCGCCCGTTGCCGCAGGGCCTCGTGGCTTTGTGGATGGTGTTTAATGTCCGTGGCCCGCTTTCCCTATAAACCAACCGATTCGGTTGGGGTACCCGCCTCCGCCAGTTATGTCGTTATGCAATAAGGTTGGGACAAATGTACCACGGTTGGCCTACTGTCGGTCAAGATCTCACAAACAGTCGATAGGGACAAAAGGATCTTCCAATTGTATCCCTGGGATCACAAGGTGCTCGTTTGAAGCACATGTGGAACCTGCGTATACTGCGGGGCGCTTAGAATTAATCCCCATTTCTCTTGGTCTGCCATAGAGCAATGCACGAACAGCCAGACCCAGATCCTGATGTAACAGCCGATCCTGCGGCCCGCCAAGACCCCGCGCTACGGGAGGGCCAGCAGGGAGGGGCCGTTCGCCCTGGCATCGAAGAAGACGCTTGCCACGGCGCAGGCGCCCTACTCGAAGGGCGGTTTGAATTTATCGAATGCGTTGGGGCTGGTGGCATGAGCGCGGTATACAAGGCCTTGGATCGGAGAAAGCCGGCGGTCGATGCGCTCGATCGCCATATCGCCGTCAAGGTTTTAAACCCTCGCTTCCGAGCCGATCCTAAGCGGCTGAAAGCGCTTCAACAGGAGGTCGAGTGCTGCCAGCGGTTAGTCCATCCAAACATCGTCAGGGTCTATGAGTTCTACCGCGATGGCCTGACGGCGTACATGACCATGGAGTATCTGCTTGGAGCGCCTTTGACGGCGCGGATCCGCTCTGAGCGCTTTACCGGGATGAGTGCTCACGAAGCGCGGCCCATCATCAACGCCATGGGCCAGGCCCTGGCCTACGCGCACAGTCGAGGCATTGTGCACTGTGATTTCAAACCAGCGAATGTCTTCCTAACCAAGGCGGGTGAGGTCAAGCTGATCGACTTTGGGCTCGCGCGCCCGTTTGCTCAGGGCCAAGACGCGGCCACTGAGGCCGATGTCGAGCTTCGACCGCTTAGGGCGATCAGCCCTGCCTACGCCAGTCCGGAAATGTTAGAAGGTCAGGAGCCGGACCCGCGCGACGATGTCTACGGCTTAGCCTGTACGGCGTATGAGCTGCTAACGGGCGTTCATCCCTTCGGCTATCGGTCAGCGACAGAGGCGCGGAAGGCTGGCCTTACGGTGGAGCGTCACGAGGGACTGAGCTATAAGCAGCGGCAGGCGCTGTGCGGTGCCCTGGCGTTTGAGCGGGGAGAGCGTACCCCCTCAGTCAAGGGCTTTCTTAAGGAATTCAATGAAGAGTTATGGCGCGTCCAGCCTTCGTACCTCACGGCGGGAGCGGCGGCTTGCCTGCTGGTGGCCATCGGTGGAATGATCGGCTTGCTTTCCAGCCGCCCCGAGCCAAGGCTGGTAGGGCCAAGTGAAGGGAGCGCCGGGGCCGGGGCGATGACCGAATCAAAACCGGGCCTAGCGACGGCCCCGTTGGCGGAGATCGTCTCCGTTGAATCGGGGCGACCGTCGGCGCTCGCGCTCGATCATGCGGATGTTATCCCGCCCTCGACCCGCGTGCTCAAGCAGACGGTGCCCTCAGGGACGATCAACCCAGAAGCGAAAGCCACCATGTCTAGGGCGCCCGGCCCGCGAGTCGCCGGGCTGCTGGCCCGGGCCGAGCGCCAGATGGAGACCAAGCATCTGACCACGCCTGTTGGAGATGCCGCCTTTGAGAGTTATGAGCAGGTATTGAAACTGATCCCGGGGCATGAGAGGGCTCTAGAGGGCATTGCCCGCATCAAAGACGAGTACAAGCTGTGGGCGGAGGTCGACGAGCACCGGGGCAACTGGGAAAGGGCCGAAGCAAGCCTTAAGAAGGCACTGGCTATCGATCCGGAGGATGCTATGTTACCGGTAGCCTTGCGCGCGCTTAGGGAGATCCGGAAGCGGGCACAGAAGAAAGGGGGCCGCGAGGTCCAGGAACAGGAGCCACACCAGCTCGCCCGGCCAGAGATAGTGCGACCTAAAGAGAAGCACGGGACGCAAGTAAATGTGCGGGCGCTGACCACACCGAATCAAGCGGGTGGCGAAATCATTATCACTGAACAAGAATGCTCTGAGGATCCGCAAGGCAACTTTGCGGTCTCTACTGCAGTAAACCAGGCCATACGCTACACCGGATGTGCGGTGAAATCTAACCACGATCGCCTTGCGATCGAATGGAATAATGGGACTGTATCTGCCCACTCACTAACAGAGTTTGCCCCCTCGGAGGCGGTGTTTGGCTGGCATTCATCACCAGAGGAGGCTCGCTCCGCGGATCCGATGGCGCGCCCAGTCTCGCGTTTCGAGGAATTCGAACGAAGGATGGGGATCCGCCGATGACCCCATTATGGGGGTATTGTCCGTATCACGAGGGTGCCGGGTCGCCTCCACGGGCACTAGAGGTGAAGGCGTGCGAACGTCGCCCCAACACAAAAGCCCCCCAGTGTGTTGGATCCCACAGCTGTGGTAACCACCCGCGACGACACTAAGGAATTCCCCTGCTGGAGGCGACGCCTGCCGATAGCGGTTATTTCCCCAGCAGCGGACGCTCCGATCGGCGCGCAGCCCGCAAGTGTGGAGATAACCCGCGGCCACCTGCACGAAGGCGCCGCGGGGCGGTGAGGCCTGGCCATACGCGTTAAGCCCCCAGCACTCGGCCTGGCCATCCGGCTGCAAGCCGCAGGTGTGCATGCCGCCCGCGCTGAGCTGGGTAAAGAGGATGCTGGGAGCGCTTATCTGGCCATCGGAATTGATCCCCCAGCATAGCGCACGGCCCTCCGGACTCAGGCCGCAGTTGTGTGTGCCCCCCGCACTGATCTCTTGGAATCCACTGTCCCTCGGCGTTCCTGTCCAGGATGCGCTTCGCCCCCAGCACGCGACGCGGCGGTCGGGGCGCAGCCCGCAACTGTGCAGATAACCTGAGGCCACCCGGACGAAGGCGCCGCTGGGTGGCGAAGCCTGTCGGTCTGAATTATCGCCCCAGCAGACCACAGGGCCACCCGGGCGCAATCCGCAGCTGTGGCGCAACCCTGCGCTGATAGCTGTTAATCGTGGTTCGGGGACCGGCAATGCCATAGCCGAGCGTGCCTCCCAGCATTCCACGCGGCCGGTGTTGGATCGGCGACAACTGTGCTCTCCGCCTGCACTGGCTTGCGGCAGACCGAAGCGGCCCGCGGGAGCTTGCGGCCGGTCCCGGGGCTTACCCCCCCAACATTCCACCCGGCCGTCTGGACGCACCCCGCAGCTATGGTAGTGCCCGGACGAGACTTCGATAAATTCGCCTTGGAGTTCACTCGCTTGTCCGTAACCATCATTGCCCCAGCATTCCACCTGGCCCGTGGGACGCAATCCACAGGTATGGTAGCGGCCGGCGCTGATCTGAGCGAAGGGGCCTGGCGGGGGACTGCTCTGCCCGTAGAAATCGCTGCCCCAGCAGACGGCGCTGCCGTCCGGGCGCAATGCGCAGGAATGTACCTGACCGACACTGATCTGGATAAAGCGTCCGGGCGGAGCCGTCGACTGCCGGAAAAACAACAGATCGCTGCCCCAGCAGCTTACCGTGCCATCCGGGCGCAGCCCGCAGCTGTGTAGGCTCCCGGCGGCCAAATGCACGAACGCAGCGCTCGGAGGCCCTGCTTGCCCGTAGCGGTTATCTCCCCAGCATTGGGCGCGCCCGTCCGCGTCCGCCCGCAAGCCACAGCTATGAAAGTCACCGACACTGACTTCGGTGAACTTTCCCGCCGGTGCTTCCGCCTGTCCGCGGCTATTGTCTCCCCAGCAGCTTAAACCCCCGTCGGAGCGCACTCCGCAGCTATGTCCTGACCCGGTGCTAAGCTGGATGAAACGGGTGTGCGTCGGTGCGGCGGCCGCCGCGGCATCGCCTCCCCAGCAGACCGCGCGGGCGTCGTCACCCAGCGCGCAGGTGTGTTCTCCGCCAGCACTTAATATGGCGGCTGCGGCCAGGGGTGGATCCAGGGCGATGATGGCAACCGTAAGGAGCAGGACAGGGTAATCGCGCCTCGTCATCTCATGCCATGGGGAAAACCCGCGCTCAGTCCTGCCGACTCCTCATCACAAGGAATAAAAAAGGGAGGCAAGCCTCCCTTTCTGCGAACGGAACGGCGCTCGCGCTAGAAGCGGAAACCCGCGTACGCGCCAGCGGTCCAGAAGTTGAACTCATGGTCGCTGACGCCAGTCGCCACGAGCCCCGTCTCCCTTTGGAGAACTTGACTGAAATCGTTGTCGCTATTGCTGTAATTGGTCGTCAAGTGATAACGGCCATCGATACCCAACACTACCCCGGGCAGGACCTCGTATTCTACCCCGGCCGCGAACTGCACCCCCACATCCAGATACGTGGCCGAATCCGAGGGGGGGCTGATCACATGGAAATCAAGCCCCGCGGGGATGATCCAAGGCCTAAGCGGGCTTCCCTCCATGAACTTGATCTTAGGCGATGCGCTCACCGTAAACATGGTAAGCGCGATGTCGCCTCTCACGACGCAACCGGTATCGCCGCCTGCGAAACTGGTTACGATATTAGGAAACAACAGGCAGACTTCTGCAGAAGGCACCACCACCGTCTGGCGCTCTGTTCCGAAGTTTTTGTATTCAAGGCTGATCTCGCCTAGGGCCTCAGTACCCGGCATTAGCCCCCACAGATCCGTGGTGATGCTGTGCTCGATAGACCCCCCCACATACCAGCCGTCGTCGGCGTTGTTAGGCCCGCCTAGCGCAGGGTTCGTCTGCCCCAGCCCCAGGGTGTTGTGGGTGTCGGTAAAGGACTCGAACCCGCGCGCATCGTCGTCCATGTTCGTGTAACCGCCGCGGAAGAATATGGTGCTGTTTTTGTACTTATCCACCCGCTCGACCCGCGCAACGCGCTCTTCTAATTCCGTGACCTCGCGCGTGGAGACGGGCGTCACTTCGGCTTGTTTGCTGACGCTTTCTTCCACCCGGCTCATGCGATCATCCAGTTTGTGCACCTGAACGCTGGGTTCTTGGGCCTCCTGCTTCAGTCTTTTCAACTCGGCCTGCATCTGCTCGAGCTGTTGTTCCAGCTCTTGCACACGAGTCGATAAAGGATCCGCCCCAAAGGCTTGTGGCGCCGATGCCACGCCGGTGAAAAGTACGACCGCCGATGCGATCGCGGAATAAAAAGATGAGATTCCCCAAGTTCGTTTCATGATCATGCCTCCTCTCAGCACAAAGGCTCAGATTGTTAGCTTTATTAGCCCCCCTTGAACCCCTCCGCACCATCAGCGGGCTTTAGGAGGCGCCTCGTCAACGGTACGGAGGGAAGATCAAGATGTCAAGTAATATTTTAGCATTTTTGCTTGAAGTCTTCTTTTGTTGTTGTTAACACGCAACTTATAATCGCCCAATCCGCGTCTAATTTGCCGCCGGACACACCAGCTTCATCCCTACCCGCACGGCGTCAGGATTCGAGAGCTGGTCCCGGTTCGCATCATAGATTAAGCGCCATTTACTGGCGTCGCCATAGATGCGCTTGGCGATGCTATAAAGGTACTCGCCCGACTTCACCGTGATGGTTTCCGAGCCTGCCAAAGACGAGGTCGACTCCGGGGCTGCGGCTTCCACCGCCGGCTCGATCATGGCAATGGCCTCGCTGGTCGGGCTGGTTTCAGATCCGGCCGCTTCCGATGCAGGCGGCGCTATTTGCTCCGGCGCCGCTGGTTCACTGACGGCTGACTCGGGCGTAGCGGGCGAAACTATTTCAGGAGCCGTGGTCACGGGTTCGCCTCCGCTCAACGGCTCGCTGAACGACTCTGTAGTGATCTCACTTGCGCTCTCGGTCGCGCTCGTGCTCGTGTCTGGGGCCGACTCCCCCAGAGCGCCAAGCGATTCAGAGGCGCTCTCTGCGGCCTGCTCGACCGCTTGGCCGGCGCTGTCCGTAGCTTCGGCGACGCCATCCAGTGCTGTGTCCGTCTGGGTCTGGATTTCTTCGCCGACCGCTGCAATCGTCTCTTCGGTCGTCTTAGCGCCTTCAGACGCGGCGTCCGTGACGCTTTCCACGGCTTCCGAGGCCGCGTCAGTAGCCTCCGAAGCGCCTTCTGCCGCCTGTTCCATCATTTGGTCCAGGTCAGCACTGGGTTCCGTGTCGCTTTTGCCTAAGTATCCCCAAACGGCACCGCCAACCACAACGGCAACCAACAAGAAAAGTAAAATCCCTCGCGCAGCCCCCGTCATTCGGGGCACGCTGTCCGGGATCAGTCCCGCCCTTTGCGCTCGGGCAACGGGACTACGGTTAACGGTCATATCGCTAATTGAGGTGAGCATGTTCGAACTCCTTTGCAACTAGTCGTTGATTTCGGAAAAACGGATTATACAATTCTAACATCACGCTGGGCCCGTGTTAGTGGCATTGCCGGCTCGCAAGGGCATCGATTCCAACAATAATACACCGTTAATTGCGTGCTGACGTTCACCCGACGCTTTTTTTGCTGGGTTTGAAACATAGACCTGGGCTTTGCCGCCCCCCTTTAGGCCGGATAGATACGTAAACGTGTTTGCGGGCAAAGAATAGTCAACGATGGGTTCTGAGCGCTCTAAGCGGGGTAGTTTCGTCCAGGCCCGACGCTGGGTGGTGAAGATCGGCAGCGCGCTTGCAACTAACGATGGCAACGGTTTGCGGCTTGCCTCCATCGATACCTGGGTGTCGCAGGTGGCCGCTCTACGCCTCAGCGGTGTCGAGGTATTGATGGTCACCTCCGGTTCGATCGCCGAAGGCGTTGCGCGTTTGGGGTGGCGCGGCAGCCCCCGGGCGCTGCACCATCTGCAAGCCGCCGCCGCGATCGGTCAAATGGGCCTGGTACAAGCCTACGAGAGCTGTTTCCAGCGCTATGGACTAATGACCGCGCAGGTGTTGCTCACGCATGCGGACTTATCCGACCGCCGCCGCTATCTCAATGCGCGCAGCACCTTGTTGAGCCTGTTGCAGTTGGGTGCAATTCCCGTCATCAACGAGAACGACACGGTCGCCACAGAAGAGATCCGCTTTGGTGACAATGACAGCTTGGCCGGTTTAGTTGCGAACCTGGTCGAAGCAAGGCTGTTGGTGATCTTAACCGACCAACCCGGGCTTTTTGAGCGTGATCCAAGGCACGACCCAAACGCTCGCATGATACCGCTCGCGCGCGCCGGTGATCCGACCTTAGAGCCCATGGCGGGAAAAGGCGGGGTGCTGGGGAGGGGCGGAATGCGTACCAAGCTCAAAGCGGCCGCGCTCGCCGCCCGCTCCGGCGCCGCAACCGCTATCGCGTCCGGGAGCGTGGAGAATATTCTCCTGCGCATCGCAGCGGGCGAAGAACTCGGTACCGTATTGATCCCAGTCGAGGAGCCGATCGCCGCCCGCAAGCTATGGCTGGCGGGCACCCTAGACCCCAAAGGCAGGTTGGTGCTGGACAGCGGCGCGGTACGTGTACTGCGTGAGGCGGGGAAGAGCCTCCTTGCCGTGGGGGTGACTCAAGTCGACGGAGAGTTTAACCGGGGTGATCTCGTCAGTTGTGTCGGAGGCGACAGCAAAGAAGTGGCGAGGGGACTAGTGAACTATTCGGCGGACGAGGCGCGTCAAATCATGGGCAAAGCCAGCGAGCGGATCGAAGCGATCTTGGGCTATGTGGACGAAGCGGAGCTGATCCACCGTGATAATCTGGTATTGATACCGTAAGAGCGGTTCTAGGCGTCACCCGCGGTCAAGCGCTTGAGCGCGGCGTTCAAGCGCTTTTTCTGTCGCGCCGCTTTGTTCCTGTGAATAATGCCTTGGGTGGCCATGCGGTCGATGATGGGCACGGCGGCGGCGAAGGCCGATCGCGCCGATTCTTGGTCCCGCTGATCGATCGCCCGCACCACCCGCCTGATGCTTGTGCGCAGCAGAGAGCGTCGGCTCGCATTGTGGGCGCGGCGGCGCGGCGCCTGCCGCGCCCGTTTCCGCGCGGATCGCGTATTCGCCATCTACCAAACCGCCAAAGTTAAAAAAAGGGGGGTGAATATCCGATCTTCGGCGGTACTTGTCAATTTCTCTCGCCACCCAGCGTCATCTCCGCACGTCTTTTACGTGCTCGCGGGTGCGCCCGAAGATGTTCTCGGGAAGGTCGTGCACGTTGCGGGTGGCTTTCTGCAGCGCGGCCTGCTCTTCCTTCTCCAGCCATACCGGGATCCGGTGCGGGCGTTTGGGCTTGTCGGCGAGGTAGATTGGGGCGCTCTCGGCGAGATTGTTCTTGATCGCCATTTCTAGAAGCTTGCAAGGCCGCTTGAGCGCCGGGATCTTTGTGAAGCGTTGGACACGCTGCTTGGGGCGAAGCGTAAGGTCACAGGATTTCGCGGATCAGCTTCCTCACCGAGCAGCATCTGAACCACAGGATAGTCCTTGCCGAGGGCTTCGACCAAGCGCGAGCGATACGCATGTTGGTAGATGCCGAGCCGTTCGGAAACAGCCCGTTTTTCACTGCCCGCGAGATGGCTCAGGACAGCATCGTCGCCTGCTTGCAGGCTGCGCCGAAACCACGCTTGCAACTCTTGCAAGCCGATCATCGGATCGCCGCGTAACGCCCCGGCGCCAGCGCCTCTGTAGCTA
>JBOIEE010000166.1:0-19169 GCA_050740975.1 Gammaproteobacteria bacterium
GTCCGAGAGCGATCGAAAAACGGCTGTTCTCGCTTCCCAGACAAAACCAGCGTTTGTGTGGGTCCGTAGTTGCGCTCGACATGGCGTCTGAGTGCCTTTAGAAAGCGGTCTTCTTCACTGCACAGCAACACAATCGGCTGGGTTTTTAAGCGGCTCACGATAGCGACGTAGACGAGGAGCATCAGTACCGCAGCCGGGTAGAGAACATAATATCGGGGCAGAAACACGCTGACTGCGGTCACGGCCAACAGCGGCTCAGACAAGCGCTGCGCATATCGGTAACCCAAGCGCAATTCGGATAAGGCGGGATCTGCGACAAAGCGGTGGACCCATATAGCAACAAGCATAAACAGCAGCGGGTAGTATTGGTATACGGGTTTGTCCAGGGCATAAGCCCTCTGCCAATACTCTAGCCAAACGAGCAGGGTGCCGGTCAAAAAAATGTCAAGCTTGTGACGATGCTCTAGGACCGGGACGAAATGCACTACGGCGCCGATGAGCATCGCGGCCGCCCCGAGGCTTAAGGGTAGCTCGCCGTTAAGCCGTGCAAGATCAACAGGCTTAAACCAAACGAAAAACGCGATAAGGGCGGAAGCTACGCTGAACAGGGGCAAAGCAACGCGTGCGGGCTTCGGCAGAAGCTGCACGGGGGGCAAAGCCATTCTGCCCTGAGATAACAGCCATGCGATAAACTTTCTCGCCATGCTGGCGGAGTCTTTAGACCTACGGAAGTTGCCCGCTACGGGGCAACATGGGTCATGGTATCGGGTGGCTAGGAGCCTGTCGGACTTAGGATGAATCTACTACGGCGGTGGGCAATCGGTCCATTTTTCCGATCATTTTCGTTAACTAGAACGCGCTATTCGCCTCAAATGATCGAAAAACTGTCCTCGATTCTCCACTCGCCTCGCTACGATCCCCTAAGTCCGACAGGCTCCTAGTGCTCTGTCTATCTCAGCACGATTGCGACCAGACTTGACGGTGGGAGTCCTATCAAAGGTTTAAGCCCGACTTTGACAGTTGCTACGGACATGATCGCTATTTAAGCCGATAGATCAGTGCCTTAGGGGTGTTGGCGAAAACACCCATGTACGCATAAGGTTAAGCGATCTGAAGGAGCGGCGGGGGATTCTTTATTTTCAGGGATTTCAACTGCTTGAGTGCGTCCTGGGGTGGTTCAGTCACCTGCCAAACGGTCCCCTTAGGGCTCAACAATTGCGCGAGTTTGATCCGCTTCAAGTCATGGCGGATGTTGCGCCAGGTATCCGCGCAAGCGGCTTCCGCCATGCGCTCGAGCAAGAGGGCGAGCACGGTCAAGAACACATGGGCATGGATGCGATGCACGGCCCAGTGGAAGACCGGACGTAGACGCAGTCCGGTCTTGAGCGTACGCCAGGCCTCCTCCACCCGCTGCAGCTGTTTGTAACCGAGCGCCAGATCCTCGGCGGTGAGCGTATCATCATTGCTGTGTACGACGAACTTGCCGTCCAAGCGCTCAGCGGCTTTGACCTTCGCTTCGTCGATGACGAGCGCACCTTTGGCCGTGAGCTTGAGGTAGCGCCCGTAGCGGCGACTCGCCCGCAGCCCACACACCCGTTTGCTGTGCCCTTCGCACCTCGGATCGCGCAGCGTCTGGAGCTCGGCCTGAAGCTCGGCGAGCACGCGCGCGCGATGCTCCCCTTGACGTACTTCTTCTTGCGGGTTGTGGCAGAGGACATAACGCCGACGGCGCTCGCCCTCGCCGACGGTGACCTCTTTCACCCGTAAGTTTTCAGCAACCGCTTGATAGCGGCCGGGACGGCTCAAGACCGCCGCATCGATCTCCCCGCCCGGGTGGATGGGCCTACAGAGGATGTAGCGTCCTCCACTGCCGCTCAAGGCCTTGAGATTTTTCTCAGAGACCATCCCCGCATCGCCCACAAACACACAGCGCCCGAGCTTCCAGCCCTTGAGATCCGCTTTGATCTTCTCCACCGTGGTGACGTCCACCGTATTACCGGGGAACACCCAGTGGCGCACCGGGAAACCATCGCGGGTGACCGCGAGCCCGATCACGATTTGGGGCGCGTCGTCGCGACCGTTTTTCGACTTCCCGCGCTGGCGCAAGGCACGGTAGGTCTTCGCACCCGCCGTGCGGCTGCCTTGCACTTCATCGGTTTCACCCCGGCCCTCATCCTCCTCGTCGATCTCAAAGTGCAGGGAGGTGGTGTCGTAGAAGAGGAGCTCCACATCGAGGTTCAAGAGATCGGCGAGGCGATAATAGATGGCCTGTTCAATGCGCTCCTTGTTCGCCTCCAAGAGATCCATCGCCCGATAGAGGTGATGCAGATCCAGCCCCTCAGTGCCTGCGATGCGTACCTCCTCGGCCAACCACTGTTCGTGGCAGGAAAGCTTAGAGGCAGGCGCACAGGCTCGATGGCGCCCGCTCCAGCGGGAAGTCAAGCTTGCGTGGGTCAAGCACCTCGCGCAGAACCTCCGCCATCCCCAGTCGCTGCCACAGCTGCTCAAGCACGTAGATATCGCCATAGGGCCAGGCATCGAGCAGGCACCAGGACGGGTCTTGCGCCACAATTTCTTCTGGAGAGCATCGCCGTAAGATGCTTCGCGCCAAGCGCCGCAGTCGCTCGGCCACCCCGGGATCGTCGGCACGTCCGCAGTTTTTGACGGGGTCCCAGACGCTCTCAGCGATCTGGAGGTGAGTGAGGTAGGAGCCGTCGGCCCGTTTTTGGCGGGTTTCGCGCAAATACATGTACGTCACTATACACGATGTACACTATACGCAAGGTCACACCACTATTCCATGTACGTAGTCTTTTTCGTCATGGCCGCCGCCCTCAGACACTTAACCCCTTGATCGATAAGTCACCCCACGACCGCAGCGACTCTAAAATGTACGCGGAACTGTCAAAGTTGGGCATAAGCAAGGTAGGCTGGGTTGAGGAACGAAACCCAGCTACTCCGGTGGTGCGGAGTGTCAATGGGAATGAGGTGGGTTGCTGGGATTCGCCCAGCTCATCCCAGCCTACCACTGATCGTCATCTCGACTGTCCTCCGACAGGCACTATCCGGGAAGGAACGTCTTGAGAATAAGCGCCAACACCCCGCCGATCAACAGCCCTAGCATCTCATTTAATGAGCGTCAGTTCGCCCCGTAGGCCCTCAAGACGGGTTTCAATTTTCAGCTCCAACTCCTTAAGGTCGCGCTTGGTCGCGATCTCGAGTTCGCCCTGCGCGTCTCGGAAAGCTTCGGACATGGCTTTGGCCTGCGCGTCCGGCACGCCCGCGGCCTTTAGCTTCTCAACGAATTTGAGGACACTTCGAAAAATTCCGTCCGTGGAATTTTTCGCATCGCAAAGCAAAAATGCGATTTTTGCTTTGCTCCATTTCTCAAACAGTTACCTGTTCGAGAAATGAGCAGCATTTCCCTATGCTGCTGGGCACTTCGAATTAATCGAAGTGCCCTTGAGCGTGTCGAAGTAGCCATGCCTCGCGGCTCGTTTTCCGCAGCTAATCGCTGCGGCCTCACTGGAACGGCGGCGAAACCGGCGCCGGGGGTCCTTCGATCACACGATTGCTTTTACGGCTGCAAGCCACCGAGGATGGTGAGCTTGTCCTCAATCAGCCGATCGGCGAGGCGGAGATCGACGTGCTCTATATCCTCCCGATCGGCTGCCAATTCATCGAGGATCGCTTCCTGTATCTTGCCGCGCTCTTGCGCGATGGCGTAGGGGATGCGGTGAAACATCACCATGCTGTAGCGCGGGATGAAGCGCTCAGGGTGGCGTTGTTCTAAAATCTGTTCCAGTTGCTTTTTTAGGTGAAACTTCGGATCGCGTACGCTGGAGCGCATCTCGATGTAGTTTTCCAGAGCCATATCCGCGATCGCGTTGGTGTTCTCTAGGCGCAGCCGCTCGAACTCCGCGAACAGCTCCGCCCAACTGCGGTCCGTGTTTTCCAAACATCGATCAAGCACGCTGCAATCTTCAAAGGCGCAATTCATGCCTTGGCCATGAAAAGGTACGATGGCGTGCGCCGCATCCCCGATGAGAAGCGCCTGGCCCCCGTGATGCCACCGCCGGCATCGGACGGCGCCGAGCAAGCCCAGCGGATGGCGCATGAAATCCTCTACCAGATCGGGCATCAAGGGGACCGCGTCCGGGAATTCTCGGCGAAACCAAGACTCGACTCGCTCGGGCCGAATGAGCCGATCGAAGCCCGGCTCACCCTCAGTGGCAAGGAACAAGGTAGCGGTGAAGCTTTTATCGGGATTGGGAAGCGCGATCAGCATGTAGCCGCCGCGCGGCCAGATGTGCAAGGCGTGCGGCTCAAGTTGGAAATCACCGTCGGCTCTTGGTGGAACGCTAAGCTCTTTGTAGCCATGGTCCAAGACCTCGCTGACCACCGCGAGCTCGGTGTACTGGCTCAAACAATCGCGCACCGCGGACCCCGCGCCATCGGCGCCGATCACTGGGCCGATAGCTACCCGCTCACGCGAGCCATCATGCTCGGTGATAAAGCCCGCGAGCCCTTGCGCGAAATCTAAGTGCTCGAGCTTATAGCGAAAGTGGATGCTCACTTTACCCGTCGCCTCGGCCGCATCCAGCAAGGCGATGTTCAAGTGTCCCCGCGGCACGGAAAAAATGCACTCCCGATCCGGCTTACCGTAGGACTGAAACTGCAAGTGACCGCTTTGCTCATGCAGCATGCGGCCTCGCATGGGAATAGCGAAACGCTCAACGCTCTGGCAAAGCCCCACTTCGCGCAAGGCGTGCAGGCCGCGCTCAGCCAACGCCAGGTTGATCGAGCGGCCAGCGGGGATAGGCTCACGCCGCATGTCCGGGCGGCTATCGAATAGATCAACCTCAAATCCCCGTCTGCCCAAATAGATCGCCAGCAGCGATCCTGCGAGCCCCGCTCCGATGACGGTGAGTTTTCTGGTATCGCTTATGCGCATCGATCCCGCACTACCTCCTTGAGGATCTCGACGAAGCGGTAGACTTCGATGAACCGATTGTAGAGCGGCACCGGTGCCACGCGAATGACATTGGGCGCCCGCCAATCGGCCACCACACCCCGTTCGCTGAGCGCGCGAAAGACGCCCCTGGCTGATTCGGGCTTTTTTTCTACCATCAGCGATAGCTGGCAGCCGCGCTGTGTTTCGGCGCTGGGGGTGATGATCCGCACCCACCCGGTAAGTTGCTCCTGGATGAGCTGAAGCAGAAAACCCGTGAGCGGCATGGACTTCTGCCGGAGCCGTTCCATACCGGCCGCCCGAAACATCTCGAGGCTCACCCGCAAGGGCGCTAGCGCCAGGATCGGCGGGTTGCTGAGCTGCCAGGCATCGGCACCGGGGCTGGGCACAAACTCAGGTCCCATGAGAAATCGGGTCTGCTGGTCGTGGCCCCACCATCCATGGAGGCGCTTGAGCTCCGCTCCGTGATGGCGCTGGTGGACAAAACAGCCTGCCACCGCCCCAGGGCCCGCGTTCAGGTATTTATAGCTACACCAGACGGCAAAATCGCAACCGACGGAGTGCAGATCGAGCGGCACATTACCCACCGAGTGCGCCAAATCGAAGCCAACCCTGCATCCCGCCGCTCGCCCGGCGCGGGTGATCGCCGCGAGATCCAGAACCTGGCCGGTGTAGTATTGCACTCCAGGCAGGAGGATAAGCGCGATAGTCTCCCCTTGGGCCGCGATGAATTGCGCAATTTGCTCGTTGGATAAACAGTCTGAACCCTGCTGTGGAGCAAGCTCCATCAAGCATGCTTTGGGGTCTAAGCCGTGTAAGCGGATCTGGGACTCGACCGCGTAGCGGTCGGAAGGAAAAGCGTGTTTCTCGATCAGGATCTTGTTACGTGCCCGGGTGGGCCGGTAGAAGCTGATCAGCATCAGGTGCAAGTTCACCGTAAGCGAGTTCATGGCCACGACCTCGGGAGCTTGGGCGCCGACCAAATCCGCCAGTGGCTCGCGCACAAATTCATGATAAGGCATCCACGGGAATCGTCCGTGAAAATGGGCGTCCACCCCTAGCCTGGCCCAATCCTCCAGCTCGACATCGATGGCCGCATAAACGCCCTTCGGTTGCAGACCCAAAGAGTTACCGCAGAAATAGATGTGTTCATGACCGTCTTTTTGTTTAGGGATGTGAAACTGATCGCGAAAAGAGGCCAAGTGATCCGCGGCATCCTGAGCGCGGGCAAACTCTTGGCAATGATCCCAGTCCGGGATCGCTTCGAGATCCATCATGGAACAGTACGCAGCGGATAAAGGATGGGGCGGCTGGGAGCCGCCTCGATGGCGAAGGGGGCGATATGCAGGTCCAGTAAATACAGACCGTCGGCGATGTCATCGGGAACGTAGATCATCTCCGTGATGCTGCGCTTGGGCAGCTCCTCGGTGGGCGCTGTTCGACTGCCTTGTTCGATCCCCCAGAACATACGGTGGACCCAGAGCTTGCCGTTGTCCTGGGCGCGGTCCACGGAAGGGGTATCGATCAACAAATGGGCGATGGACAGCTCCAGCACGCGTTCCATGGCCTCGATCGAGAGAAACGGGTGACCGCTTGCCCCTCGATAATGCCGCCAGAGTTTGTCTGGGCCATTGGGCAAGGTGCGCACCACGAGCGCCTGCGCAGGGGGGCTTTTGGCGAGCGGTTTCAGCGCAAGGTCCAGCGCCTGGCGCGTGATGAGCGGCTCATCGGGATCGAGAGGGACGCTATAGCTGTCGTCGCTATGTTCAGCCGAGTCCGGATGCACGGAAACCACTAGAGCCAGACACGGCGTGGGCGAGACCGTATCGAGCACCGACATCGGCTGATCCAGAACGTGGCCGGCGCATTCGGTGTGGGTTCCATTGCAGTGGGGGGTGATGGTCAGGGTCTCGACGTTGCAACTGCCGCCGCGGCGCGTGTCCCCGACAAAACCGCCAAAGTCGAGGGCACGAGCTTTCGCCATATCGGCTTCAAAAAAATTGGGCTGCCGGCCACTAAACTCGACCGGGATCCCGATCGGCATAGGCCGGTTGAAGTCCGCCTCGTAAGCCGTAGCGTCGAGCGAAAAGCGAAACCTCATGGTTTCTCGGCGCAAAATCGCGCTTTTTCCAGCCCCAACCATTCCAGCGCCGCGCCGTGATATAGGCGCTGTTGGATCGCCATCGGCAGTTCCAGAGCCTCGATGACCGCGCCGGGCCTCTGCTCCCCCAGGGGGAAAGGATAATCGGTGCCCAGCATGATCTTGTTCGGATCCATCACCTCAAGCAGGTATCGCAGCGCTTTGGGATCGTGGATGACGGTATCGACATAGATCCGTTGCAAATACTCGCGCGGGTTGACGGCATTATCTACAGCAACCAGATCGGGGCGCATCCTGAATCCCTGCTCGATGCGGCCGATGGTAAACGGAAACGCACCGCCCCCGTGCGAAAAGCACACTCTCAGTCTAGGCAAACGTTCCAACACACCACCGAAGATGAGTGAGCAGATGGCGCGTGATAACTCCGCCGGCATCCCGACCAACCACGGTAGCCAGTACTTGCTCATCGACCCGCTCCCCATCATGTCCCACGGATGGACCAGCAAAGCCACATCGAGATCGTGCGCGGCGGCGAAAAACGGGAAGAGTTGCGGATCGCTCAAATTCCAGTCATTGACATGGGAGCCGATTTGCAGACCCGTAAGGCCCAGTTCCTTACGGCAACGCGCCATCTCCCGGATGGCAAGCTCGGGCGATTGCAGGGGCACGGTGCCGAGACCGATGATGTTCTTTGGATAGTTCCGGCAAACCTGCGCTATGTGATCGTTGAGATATCGGGCCAGGTCCAGCGCATGCTTAGGCTCGGCCCAATAGCTGAACATAACCGGCACGGTGCAGACCACTTGCACCGCCACGCCGTAGCGCCGGTACTCATCGATACGCAGCTCCGGATCCCAAGCATTAGGTTGGATTTCCCGAAAGAACCGACCGTCCTTATAGATTTGGGCCCGGCCGCTCTCATGCTTGATGCATGGAAACCCGCTCACAGCGAATTTTTCGTTGAGATCCGGCCAAGTCCTTGGCAGGATGTGCGAATGCATGTCGATTTTTAACATGCAGTCTTACTTCCCCAGTGCGAGAATGGTAACGTTGTGATCAGCGTCTAATTCCTCTTGATACTTCGCTCTGCTCGCGGTTCGATCATCAAGTTACGAATAACGCCTTAAGCATTGAGGATGTCCGTCGGGGGCAGCGACTTCGCGCCGAGTTCCGCGGCTTTCCTCGCCCTCGTGCCCACGACGGTAACGTAGGTCCCCCAATGGGTAAAGTCAATCCTTGCTAGGCTGATTCCCAACGTGGCCGCAGTCGGGCGCTACCAGGTGTATATTCTAGAATACTGCTTCATTCTGTTCGGAACTTATCCAGCCAACGTGGAACCATTAACCGCCACTACTTCCCTCTGCCTAGTCACGTTGGTTGTGTGTATACTTCAACGTAGATACATCTCAAGGAGAGTAGCATGAAGACCGCGAAGATATTCACCCACGGGCATAGCCAGGCCGTGCGTTTGAAAAATCCGGCGAGGGGGTCATTCTGACACCGAAGAAGCCGGACGCGTGGCGCAGCGTGCGCGCCGTCGCCGGGGAGTTCAAGGGAAAGTTGGATCGTGCGCAGCCAGAGGCTTTCGACCACCGAGATTGGCCTGCATGAGCTACATGCTCGATACCGACGTCTGCATCTACCTATTGACGGATCGAGCTCAGTTATGGCGGACCGGACGAATAACCCGCATGGGCTCAACGCATCCTGCGCTTGCTAGCAACCCCGGACGGTCAGATCACATTGCTAGCCGGGACGACGTCCAGCACGGATTCGACTAAGGCATTCGCTACCGTGAGCATTTTTTCTTTGTCTTGATGGGGCAGGTTAAAAATTCCCGAATGGGATGGATCTGGTTTCGGCTCATCCGGGCGGTGTACCACTTCAGGGATTACCGTTCTCCGCGTGTCGGCCTTAACACGCGCGATTAGTTCGCCTACGTTTAAGAGAGCAAGACGGTACGAAGGTCGTAGCTCGAATTTGGTGTTAAGACATTGCCGGATTTGATCGATTCCATCCTCGCGACTTGGTAAACAAAAGAATTCGACCCAGTTGACCGAGAGGTATTCTTCGCCTTCTCTTGGCATGAATGCCGCTGTTATTGGCCGCGTTTGCTCGTCGTTCAATCCGCCTGTCTTGCACAGACGAGTGATATGCTGTTCGTCGGGGATAGGCTCGTCCTTCATCTCGCGCTTGATTGCGCTTCGATCAATGCGAGCGCTTCGTTACGCTGCAAAACATCCCTAAGCGACCCCACCGGAATAGTGGTGGTAATGCGGCGATACTGATAAGGATATTGATCATCCTGAACAATCATAAGGACAACGGCGCGCTGATCCGGCAGAAATTCACAGACACACTTTGCGCGCGAGTCCGAGCACCATTCCACGACAAGATTTCCATCGGGATTGAGCCCGATGTCTGGATAACGAGCATTAGGAACTGTTTTTAAGAATCGGGTGAAGCAGCGCAAAGAGGCGGCAGACATCGGTCCATCTTCCGGTTCTTCTTCGATACGAACTTCGAATAACTTGCAAAGACGCGCAGCTATCCGCGCACGCTCAACAATTAAGGGATTCGCCTCAATGTCTGAGAGGATTTCACGAATGTCTCGTTCATTGATCCGTAAGTACTCACGCTCAGTGAACGCTGATGAGGTTAGCTCAGTTGGCACTTCCAAGTGTTTGGCGACCGTGTCCAAAGACTGGAGCGATTGATTCCAATCTGCTTTGCGTGTCACAAGGTACTGCCCAAATTCAGAGGCAAATCCCCGCTGGCGTGGTTCCACCCTAACTCTTACTTCTGCCGGGGCATCTCCCCATTCCTGGCGGTCCCAGTCCCGATAGGTTGCAGGGCCGTATCTTCGTTCTGGTTGCACGACTTGCATCACTCGAATCTCTTCCAGATTTCTGCTTGAACCTTCGGGTCTGTCAGATCGGCAAATCCTTGGACGATCCAGTCGTGAGCGACTTGAAACCATTCCCACATCGTCTCCGCTGATCCTTTTACCGGGCCACGCGCAGTGAGATCAAGAACGAGAATATCGCGGTCGTCAGTCGTGCGACGCCCTAGATCAACCTTAGCTGTCAGGTCCCCCTTGTCTTCTGGGAGTTTGAACAACGCCCTCCAGCTCATAAGCTTTGGCGTAGGTAAATATCTTCCTTCGCGGTGCTGCCAGGACATGTCCGGCAGAATGCTCCCGATGTCTGCGAGCGAATTCCAACCCTCTCCGACCGGAATGTGATTAATGTAACTTAGCTCACCTGTTTTGACTTCGAGCACCCCGAGATTGTGCTCTGATATGAATTTGTTGAATCGCTCAAAGTGCTTCCGGAACTCCTCGATGACATACGCAAAGCGGGGGTATTCGTCCTCCCGCTCAACCTTTCGCCAGTTAAACAGGAACCGATCGTTCTGCACCTGAATCAGCGTTCGCTCGTCTCTATGCACAAACCAAATCCTTGGAAACTGTATTTGTTCCAAAGAGAGGGCTTCTGCCGCTGTTCGCTCGGAGACGAGAAGCGGAGCATGCTCAGCTTTCGGGAAGTCGGCGCGGTATTCGTTCCAAAGCAAGCCGACGAAAGGAGCGGTGAACAAGCACAGACGCTCGAACACCACTCCACAGACCAATTCGTTGATAGGTGGTCGTTCGAAGTTCGGAACTGATTTAGGCATATTTGCACCTTTCCGATAGCCTCATGCCTTGGTGGCATAGGTACCGGAGTACCGTCTTTGATCGTCCACTAGACAGCTTTCGAAATATTTTTTCCGCGTAGACCCATGTGTACGGGTCTGTCTGCGACCAAGACAACTTGTGGGGTGGTGTGTTTCTAACCTCACTAGTAATAGTATCGGCGTTATTGGCTCCTGGCGCTAGGGGTTTTTGCCCCTTGCGCTCGGTCGCTTCCGTCCCAACGCCCACACGATCACGCTTGCCCTGGCAACACTCGAGGTGTTCCGACTACCGCGAGAATAAGAACTTTAAACGCCCTTTTTCGTTAACGAGGAAAGTATCGCCGGGCTGGTGAGTTGTCAATCACGCGAGTCGTCGGTCTAGAATCGGGGACCTTCTGGGCCATTCATCGGCCCGAGGTAGCCAAGTTTCTGGGCATTTTGATGTCGCGCTCGTTGGCCATCCAGGCCGACATCCTATCCGGAACCCAGCGTGCGTATTGCATTGTGGCCCGAGCCGATCAATGGCTCGCATCAAGGCCGGATAGATACACGCAATCCTTATCCTCCCGGTCACGCTTAGTCTTCTCCTTGCTAAACGGGTGGAGCCCATAGATACCAGACTGCGTCATTCATGCTTTGTCGGGACAGGATTGAGGTGACCGCAGTTCCCGCAGGTGCGCCGCTCTTCACTGCCGTAGAACCGGCCAAAGACCGGCGGGAACTGGGTTTCGATGTTCACCAGATGGAAATACTCCTCGTAGAGCTTGGTGTGGCACCGCTCGCAAAACCACATCAGGCCGTCTTGCTCGTGGGCTAGGCGCTTGCGTTCGATGACCAGCCCTACGGTGTGTTCCAAGCGTTGCGGCGAGTGGGGGATCCTCGGGGGCAGGAGGAAGACCTCGCCTTCGCGGATGCGGATGTCCCTGGGGACCCCTTGCTCCATCACCTTCAACACCATATCGCCCTCCAACTGGTGAAAGAATTCGGGTCCTTCATCGTAGTGGTAATCGGTGCGCCGGTTCGGGCCGCCGATGACCATGCAGATGAACTCGCCTTCCTCCCAGATCACCTTGTTGCATACCGGGGGTTTTAACTTATGGCGATTATCTTCTATCCATTTTTTGAAATTGATCGGGGCGCTCAGCATGGCTTATTCCTCAGATAGGCGATGCATTTTAGCTCGATGGCGATGGGGGTCGGCAAGCGCGTGACCTCCACGGTGGTGCGGCAGGGTTGGTTGTGTTGAAAATAGTCGGCGTAAATACGATTGAAGGTGGCGAAATCCTGTCTCATATTGGTTAGAAATACAGTGACGTCGACCAGATCCTCCCAAGCAGCGCCGGCCTCCTCCAAGATCGCCCGCACGTTGCGAAACACCGAGTGGCATTGGGCCTCCATATCGTAGGCCATGATATTCCCGTGTTGATCCAGGCCTAAGCCCGGGATCTCAGCGGAACCTGGCAGGCGTGGGCCCACGCCGGACAAGAACAGAAAATCGCCGGCCCGGCGAGCATGCGGATAGACGCCAACGGGCGGCGGCGCTTTATCGGAGAGGATCTTGCCGCTCATTCGAGCTACGTAAGATCCACGCAGACATTCTTCGCTTCGGTAAAGAAGCGCAGGGCTTCCCAGCCCCCTTCTCGGCCTACCCCGGATTGCTTGACGCCCCCAAAGGGAGTCCTGAGATCGCGCACCATCCAGCAGTTCACCCATACGACCCCGGTTTCGATCTGCCGCGCCAATCGGTGACAGCGATTGATGTCCGAGCTCCACAGCGAGGCGGCTAGACCGTAGCGGGTGCTATTGACCCAGGGCAATAACTCGCCCTCATCGGCGAAGGGCGTCAAGGTCGCCACCGGTCCAAAGATCTCTTCCTGGTTGGTGCGGCAATCGTAAGCCAGGCCCTCGAACAAGGTGGGTCTAACAAACCAGCCGTCCTTGCAACGCCCGGCAGGCCTCACTTTCTCCCCGCCGCAGAGCAAGGTACCTCCTTCCGCCTGCGCCAGCTCAATATAGCTCAAGACCTTCTGCAAATGGGCTCGAGACACGAGCGCGCCCTGCTGAGTCTCCGGCTCCAGAGGATCCCCGATCCTCAGGCTCTGCGTGCGTTGGATAAACTCATGCTTAAACTCCTCGTAATACGCGCGCTCCACGAAGATCCGCGACCCGCTCAGGCAAACCTCGCCCTGGTTCCAAAACGCCGAGCGAATTACCGCATCGAGCATCTTCTTGCGATCGCAGTCGGCAAAAACTATGGTGGGGTTCTTGCCCCCAAGCTCCAGCGATATTCGCTTGAATCGAGGGGCTCCCGTGGCCGCGATCTTCTCGCCGGTTGCGGTCCCGCCGGTAAAAGAAACGGCCCGGATCCCCGGGTGTTCTACTAGCGCCTGGCCCGCCTCGCCACCCTTTCCATGCACGATGTTGAGCACGCCGGGTGGCAAGCCTATATCGATGCACAGCTTACTGAACAAATAGGCGCTCATGGGCGTGAGCTCTGAAGGTTTCGCCACCACCGTATTGCCCGCCGCGAGCGCCGGGGCGATCTTCCAGGTGAACAGATACAAGGGCAGATTCCAGGGGGAGATGCACGCCACTGCGCCTAAAGGCTGGCGCAAGGTGTAATTGAATCCCTGTTCGCCCATGGCGTGCGACTCGCTCGCAAACTGGGTGATGGCGCTGGCAAAGAACCGCAGGTTGGTAACGACTCTGGGTATGTCCAGGGATCGGGCCAGGCTGAGCGGTTTGCCGTTATCGACGGTCTCGGCACGGGCGAACTCGTCCAAGCGCCGCTCCAAAGCCTCGGCCAAGCGCGTGAGCATTTCTGCCCGTTCCTCGATGGTCGATCGACTCCAGGCGGAGAACGCACTTTGAGCCGCGGCCACGGCCGCCTGGATGTCTTGCGCGTCCGAGGCGGGTACTCTGGAGTAGACCCGACCCGTAGCCGGCTCGAAGTTTTCCAGATACCGGCCCTCTAGGGGGGGCACTAAGCGACCATCGATATAGTTCGCGATCGTCTCCATCGCCGTTTAAAGGCTCAGGGTTCGGCCACCATCGACGGGCAGGTTTATCCCATTGACATAACTGGCCGCCGGTGAGGCGAGAAAGGCGACTACGTTGGCGGTTTCCTGTGGCTCGGCAAAGCGGCCTAAAGGGACTTGTGCCCGCATCTGCGCCATCACCTCCTCTTCGCTGACGCCCGTGCGCTTGGTCTTGCTCGCGATTAGGGCGTGCAGTCGGCTGGTGTTGGTAAAACCAGGCAGCACGTTGTTTACCGTGATATTGTCCGGCCCAAGCTCGCGCGCCAACGTTTTGGCCCAACTCGCGACCGCGCCACGTACCGTATTGGACACACCGAGACCGGGGATCGGCTCCTTCACTGAGACTGAGATGATATTGATGACCCGGCCATAGCCCGCTGCCTTCATCCCGGGCAATACCGCCTGGACTAAGGCCTGGTTGCAGAGCAGATGCCTGGTAAAAGCGGCGAGATATTCCTCGCTGGTGGCGCTGTGCGCCGGCCCCTCAGGCGGACCACCGGTATTATTCACCAGGATCTGTGCGGGTGCGGAATCAACGCGGGCTCTGATCGCTCGGCCTACCCGTTTCGGATCGGCGAAGTCCAGGGCGATAAGCTCATGCGCCTGGCCATCGCGTTTGGACAGCGATGCCACTACCGCAGCCAGGGCTTGCGCGTTGCGCGCGACCACGGTCACGCAGGCGCCTAACTCCGCCAAAGCCAGGGCGCACGCCCTGCCGATCCCCTGGCTCGCGCCACAGACGATAGCGTGTTTTCCGCCGAGGCTTAGGTTCACCAGCAACTAACCTTTGCTGTATGCAATTCACTATTAGACAACGTCTTTACTAAGGTGTCGAATATCGAATTTTGAGTAATTGACGGCGGTCTCTAAGATAGCACTGGGTGAGCGGCCTTCATTAAGCCTTGCTCTCTCATGCGGCATGGATGCCGCGTGAGCCCTAAAAGGCGTTTTGTTTACCGTATCTAGTGGTGGAGCTGTGAACGATGATCGTGTTTAAGACCGAGGACTTTATCGAACGTTACCACGTGCGACCCGGTAGTGAAGTCACGCTCAGCCAGTGGGATCCTGACGACACGAGCGCATGTGACAGTGGTCAAGAACAGGCGCTGCTCCGATTTGAAGAGCTGACGCGGGAACTTGGGGAGTTGCAGGATATGCTTTATGCTGGCCGAGATCGCAAGGTATTGATCGTGCTGCAGGCCATGGACACAGGCGGCAAAGATGGCACCATACGCAGGGTGTTCCAGGCAATGCACCCCCAAGGACTTCGGGTAGTCGGTTTTAGGCAGCCGAGCGAAGAGGAGCGCGATCACGATTATCTCTGGCGCGTGCACAGGCAAGTACCACGCCGGGGTGAGATAGTGATCTTTAATCGTAGCCATTACGAGGACGTGGTCGTTGTGCGCGTGCACCGGCTGGTCTCGCCTCGGGTATGGGGTAAGCGCTACGATCAGCTCAAAGACTTTGAGCGGATGCTGAATGAGGAGGGCGTTATCATTCTCAAATTCTTCTTGCACATCAGTAAACGCGAACAGAAAGCACGCCTCTTGGCGCGGCTGGAAGATCCGGACAAGCGCTGGAAATTCAACCCCAATGATCTCAAAGATCGCAAGCGCTGGCCGGGGTACATGCGGGCTTACAGTAACGCTATATCCAAGACCAGTAGCGCTTGGGCACCCTGGTATATCATTCCGGCGAACCACAAGTGGTATCGCAATCTCGCAGTGGCCGCGATCGTTGCGAATACGCTGAGGGGCCTCAATATGCGTTACCCGCAGCCGGACTATGATGCGGGGGCAATCGAGATCGACTGACGATGTGCAAGAGCGCTTCGAATCCAAAAATGAGATGCACGTCATGAGTGCGGGAAAGTAGACGTGCTTGCTTTGGCGGTTGGCCGTAAGGCAAATAGCTATGTCTCTACCCGGCTGATATCAGCGCCCTGCGCATCGCGCCGAAGCGTTTGCGGTATTGCGCCGGGGTGAGATTCACCTTGCGGCGGAACAGGCGGCTGAAGAATCCCGCATCCTCGTAGCCGACCTCATTGGCGATGGCCTCGATCGGTTGGTTATCCGATTCGAGCATCTGCTTGGCTTCTTCGATGCGCAGCGTGTGCACGTATTCCAGCGGCGGCATGCCAGTCGCTCCCTGAAACCGGCGCTTGAACGAGCGTTCCGCCAGCCCGGAGAGACGCACCATCGCGGCGACCGGCGCGGGTTCATGGTAATGCTCGGCGATCCACGCCTGGCAGCGCGCAATGACAGCATCTTCCACCTGTCGCGTGCGCGCGAGGCGCGCGAACGGCTGTTGGCCGACGGAATGCCAGTCGATGAGATTGATCCGGGCGACCTGCATGGCGGCTTCGACCCCGACCGAGCGCGCGATCAAGTACAAGGTCAAATCGAGCCACGAGGTGCCGCCACCCGCCATGACCAGCCGCTGCCCCACGCCCGAGACTACCAGCGCCCGTTGCGCGTGCACCCGCACGGCGGGATAACGCTCGCGCAGCACATCACACCAAGCCCAATGGGTCGTGGCTTCCTGGCCATCAAGGAGCCCGGCCTCTGCCAACAACATCGCGCCGGAGCAGGCCGTCGCCAACGTGGATCCCGCCGCGTAGCGCTGCGTGATCCAAGCGATCTCCTCCGGATAGCGGCCCGCTAGCGGCTCCCCAGGCGGAAGGTTCACTTCCGGCACGAACACGATTTCTACGGGCGGACAGGTCGTGAGGATCGCCTGTGGCGCGATCTGTACGTCGTTGCTCACCGTGAACGGCCCCCTCTGGGCTGACGCCACCAGCGGGCTAAACAACTGCGGCCCGGGTTTCCCGTCCACGATGATCCCCCAGTCGCGCCCGGCGGACATGAACAGGTCGTAGATACCATACACCACCGACGCACTCGTTTCCGGAAATGCGAGGATGGCGACAGTTACCGTATTGGAGCTGTCATTCATGGCCGATCCGTCCGCTTCTTTGCATAAATGGCTTTAGTCGATTCGGTGTACGTGGCGTATCGTCATCATCGTCCATCCGTACAAAACACCATTGAACCACAAACCAGAGGAGAATACCCATGGCCAAATACCGTAACCGCCTGCCGCAACTGAGCGAAGCACTCTTCATCACCGACGGCGGTCTTGAAACCACGCTGATCTATCACCAGGGTGTCGAGCTGCCGTACTTCGCCGCTTTCGATCTGCTCAAGGACGACACCGGCATCGAAACCCTACGCCGCTATTTCGTGCGCTACGTGGAAATCGCGCGGTCGCACGGCCTGGGCATCGTGCTAGAGGCACCGACCTGGCGCGCGAACCCGGACTGGGCGGTGAAGCTCGGTTACGACGCCGTCACGCTGGCCGACGCCAACCGCAAGAGCATTGGCCTGCTGCTCGAGATCCGTGCGGCGTATGAGACATCCCGGACGAGAATTGTCATCAGCGGCAATCTCGGCCCGCGCGGCGACGGTTATCGACCCGATGCACGCATGAGCGTGAAGGCAGCGCGGAATTATCACGCGCCACAGATCAACACCTTCGCGCAGACCGACGCCGACATGGTCGCGGCTTTCACCCTGAATTACCTCGAGGAAGCCATCGGCATCACCCAGGCGGCCAAGGATGCAGCAATGCCGGTAGCGATTTCTTTCACCCTGGAAACCGACGGCCGCCTGCCTTCCGGTGACACGCTTGCCGAAGCCATCCAGCGTACCGACGGGGCGGTCGGCGGTTATCCTGCTTACTACATGATCAACTGCACCCACCCCACGCATTTCGAGCAGGTGCTGGGTGACGGTGGCGCGTGGTGTGCGCGTATTCGCGGCCTGCGGGCCAATGCCTCGAAACGCAGCCATGCCGAGCTCGACGAGAGCCCGGATCTCGATGTAGGCAACCCGCTGGAGCTTGGCGAAGAATACCGGTCGCTGCGTGCCTTGCTGCCGAGGCTTTCGCTCGTCGGCGGCTGCTGCGGCACCGATCACCGGCACCTCGAAGCCATCTGCGCGGCGTGCGCCTAGGCCTCGAATCTTTTCCTTACACCTGACTTCAAGGAAAATATTTGCGATGAACACGCAACACCTCCGGGGCGCCTTTGGAAACCCCGGAGGTGCTGCTTGGGCGCACGAACAGCGACATTACGACCGCTATTCGATGCCCGAGGTGAAGAAGCCGCTCGATCCACAGGAGCGGATCGCTGATAATACGAACTCGGGCAAAGGGTCGGGCAACGGTGAATCTTGAGCTGAACATGTCCGGGACCCGACGTTTGGGACTGGAACAGTGTGCGTGGCGATTGCGTTCAGAGGTGGCTGCGCTGAGCTTCGAGGCCCCGATCACTCATGTGTATAATCCGCTGGAGTATGCTTGGGAACCCCATCGTCGCTACCTGCAACGCTATGGCCGCGGCCATCCCGAGGTAGTGCTGGTAGGTATGAATCCGGGGCCCTGGGGCATGGCCCAGACCGGCGTACCGTTTGGCGACGTGGAGATGGTCAGGGACTGGATGGGGATCGAGGGCAGGGTCGACAAGCCCGATCCCGAGCATCCGAAACGGCCCGTTAAGGGGTTTGACTGTCACCGCCGCGAGGTGAGCGGTCGCCGGCTTTGGGGATGGGCGAAGGCTATCTTTGAATCGCCCGAACGATTCTTTCAGCGTTTCTTCGTGCTCAACTACTGCCCCTTGTGCTTTCTAGAGGCAAGCGGGCGTAATCGGACGCCGGACCAGCTTCCCGTCGGCGAGCGCCAGCGCCTTTTCCCGGTGTGCGACGCCGCGCTGAGCCAGTCCATCGCTTGCCTGCGTCCCCGTTACGTCCTCGGCGTCGGACGGTTTGCCGCCGCCCGGGCCGCTTCCTCTCTGGCAGGCAGCGGCGTGACAATTGCCGGCCTGCCTCATCCTAGCCCAGCCAGCCCCGCGGCCAATCGGGGCTGGGTCCAGCAGATGGAAGCCGCACTTGCACGTGCGGGGATTCGGCCGCGCTTGCTGGGCGAGCGTTGAGGGGGAGATTATAAATTAGGTTTGCCGATCGCTTGCTAGGGGATGAACGATGGAAGCGGGGGCTCGTGATCCAGGGTCCCGGCGAGCCTGTTCCCGCATATATCGAGCGGAATTTTCGAACGTCACGCGAGTGCAGGATTCTGGCGCACGGCTTTACGCGCGCCCAAAGCGGCGGTTGCGGCCATGATTTTCTAATCGCCTTCTTTTGCAAGTGGCGGGGCGTTTGTCGCAGAGACGATAGGGTTGACCAAGCGCCGTTGAACTTCCTATCCTTGCCCGCCCTGTTCCTTCTTCAACGCGGCCGTCCGGTGCGATTCTTGTCTACGATGGCCACCAGGATGAGCCCGAACGCAAAAAGTCGTACCAGGTAAAAGAAGGGCTCGTGCTCCTGTG